>DUOZ01000086.1 GCA_012838555.1 bacterium
AATTTTTAAAGGCCAAATTAAATCTTTAACATCTTTAGGATAAATTATTGTAACACCCATAGGTTTTTTCATATCAGAAGCCATTTTAGCTAAAAACTTATTATAAGAAATACCAATTGATGACTTTAACTTGCTATCTTGATAAATTTTATGTTGTAAGAATTTAGCAAAGTCTAGAGGATCTTTATCTTTTAAATATTCACTAGCATCTACATAACATTCATCAATACTAGCAACTTCGACAATTTTAAAATATCTTCTTATAATTGAAAGAAATTTAGTATGATATTTTTCATATAAATTAAAATTAGGTGGGACAATAACTAAGTTTTTGCATAATTTTTTTGCTATAAAAATAGGCATTGCAGAATGAATTCCGTATTTTCTAGCTTCATATGATGCTGTGGTTACAACACCTTTTCTTCCATCATGCCCTACTACAACTGGTTTATTAATTAATGCAGGATTATTTATTTGTTCTACTGTTGCATAGTAAGCATTCATATCAATATGCAAAATAACTCTTTCCAAGTTGACCACCTAAAATAATTTTATCATAAAAAAGAAAAGAAATGAACACAATAGCTCATTTCTTAACTTTTAAATTTTAATTTAATAAGTGAGCACTCGATTTTGATTTGCTCTACTTTCGAGTTCTCGATGTTGGAGAATTAATCTGTCTGCTAACATCGCAATAAACTCTGAATTAGTAGGTTTGGCTTTGGTTGCACTAATCGTATAACCAAAAATAGAATCAATTACATCAATATTACCACGATTCCACGCAACTTCAATCGCATGTCGGATAGCTCTTTCAACTCGTGAAGCTGTAGTCTGATATTGTAATGCAATTCGAGGGTATAGCATCTTTGTTATTTGACCTAATAAATCGATATTATAGTATGTTTCTATAATAGCTGTTCTTAAATACATGTAACCTTTAATGTGAGCAGGTATTCCTATATCATGTAAAAGTGTTGTAATATCACCTTCAAGCCTTATTCTACTGATTTTTGTATCTTCATTATCAGATAGTACATAAGGCTTTTGAACATTGTTTAATGTACCTTTTGATTGTGAACTACTAATATCTCTAATCATTTCGATTAAAGCATTAATATCAAACGGTTTAACAATGAATAAGTCTGCTCCAAGGCTAGTAAGGTAAGTAAGTAAATTAGGATTAACTAAGGCTGAGATACAAATGACTTTGTCTACATTATTTTTGTACTTGAATTTAATTTCTTTTAATACTCCAAACCCATCAAGATTAGGCATTATTAAATCGAGTACTAGGACATCAACTTTTGAATGAAGTGATATCTTTTCCAAACACTCTTTACCATCTTGAGCAACATCAATTACGTACATGTCATCTTCTTTGCTAACTCTTTCTTTTATTAAATTTGTCACATCTCTACTGTCGTCACAAGCCATTACTTTTATTTTATCCATAATTAACCTCCCCGTTTTTGATTTAATTATAAGACACATGTAAGTGTTTACAACCCCCTAAATATATTTTAATCAATATTTTGTTAAAAATAAAGCATTTTCGAATATAAATATACATATTCTATCAAATTTCGACTTTAAACGTCTTTGTATTGTCGAAATATATAAGTTAAAAAGTGTTGCTAATATATCAAAAATATACATAAAATAACATAAAAATGAGGAGGATATCCTCATTTTTGGTTATCCTCCTACAAAGACTTTATCTGCTTCCATTAACATCCACTCAATGTAAATTCCATGACCCACACTTACTTGATCAACAAGAACATGGGTTACTGCTCCAATCAGTTTTCCGTTTTGAATAATCGGTGAACCACTCATTCCTTGAATAATGCCATTGGTTTGATTTAACAAACGCTCATCAGTAACTTTAAAAGTCATACCCTTAACATCGGGTTTACTTTGTTTACGAACGGTTATGATTTCGATTTGATACTTTTCGACTTTATTGCCATTAATAACTGTCCAAATCTCAGCCGGACCCGTTACAACATCTTCTTGACTACCGCTTGGTATCGTGACAGCGTTTTCCGGTAGGCTAAGGTAGTTTCCGTAAATTCCAAACCGATTATTGATGACTATAGTACCTAGCTTTTTGCTTTCATTTAATTCAGCAATTTTCTCACCAGGTTTTCCATTCTGACTCTTTTTAATACCTATTACTTTAGAGGCAAAAATCGAGCCGGAAGCTACATCAACAATCCGGCTTGTAGAACTATCAATGACTTCATGACCAAGAGCTCCGTAAGTGTTAGTTTCTGGATCATAGAAAGTAATTGTACCGATTCCTAAGACTCTTTCTTTAATAAAAAGTCCCGTTTTCCAGTTTGTTGGAGAACTGCGGATAATCTTAAGGTTTCTTACAATCTCTTTATCATTTCTTAAAAGATTGAGTGTTATACTTTCTTTATTTGTACTTTTTAATACATCAACTAGATCACTAACTACCCTTACTTCCCTACCCTCGGCCTTATATAAGATATCACCTTTTTGGATATCACTATCAGTGGCAGGATTATAAGTTTTTCCATTTAACTTAACATCATAAGTTCCCGAAATGATTAAACCGTTCGTTCTAATTTCCATACCGATATTTTGGCCACCAGGAATAAGTTCACGCGCTGAAACAACTAAAGGAGCAAGTACTACGAATAAGGCGATAACAAGAAATCTTTTAAAAATC
>DUOZ01000004.1 GCA_012838555.1 bacterium
AAAAGGGTATCCGTCAACTTAAATTACAACATGTTGGCGATGATTTAGAGATTATATCCTTTATGTTAAATAAAGTTATTACAAATAAATCGATAGATGAACCGTTAAATTCAACGTCTCAAGAATTAGTTTATGTCACTAATGGTTGGGATGTTAGTGAAAATGGTCATTATGCTACTAATACGAGTACAACTAATCGGGAATTAATTTATTTAAGTAATCATCATGTAACCGATTTAACAATTGAAGTTGATATTAAAATTGATGAACCTAAGAGTAGTTTAACTTCTTCTTTAGGTGCTGGTATTGTTGTACATGCTCAAAACTTTGCTAATAACTTTAGAAGTGAATCAGCTCATGATGATAATGATAGTATTGAAGGTTATTATATTAAGATTCAAAGAAACCGAATTACCTTGCGTAAACAATGTTATAAAGGATATAGTAAGGATCTAACAAGTACTAGAATAACATTAGAATATAATGTAAGTTATACTTATAAAGTCGAAGTTAAAAATAACACAATAACAGTGTATCGTAATGATGAAGAAGTCTTTTCTTATACTGATGATATCGCTTATGTAAGTGGAAAAACAGGTTTTTATACAACTGGATTCAATGCTACATATAGTAATGTTAAATATATAATAGATTAAGGATTGAAGTTTTTATGAAAAATAGTCGTGCATTCTATGTTGATGGAAAGAAAATACCAATCGGTGACCCATTTATATTAAGACATAATGGAAAGTATTTTTTGTATCCGTCAACAGAGTATCCTAATAAGGGGATTCGTTGCTTTTCTTCAACGGATTTAATTAATTTTAAGTTTGAAGGAATCGTTTGTGACGACCCTGTTACCTTAAATGCATATGCTCCAGAAGTAATATATGCATATAATAAATTTTATTTATGTACATCTCCAGGCGGAAATGGTCACTACATTTTCGTTAGTGACAGTCCTCTTGGACCATTTAAAAGAATAACTGAAAATATTCAAAATATGATTGATGGTTCATTCTTTTTAGATGAAAATCATCATCTTAGGTTTTATCGAGCCAATCATAATGGTATCAGTATGGTATTTTTAGATGAAAATGGTCAACCATCAAAAAGAGAAAATATCCATGCTCCATTATACGGATGGACTGAAGGACCGTTTATGATTTATAAAGATGGTTTTTATTACTTAACTTACTGTGGTAATCATTTAGAAAGTAAAGGTTATCGGATTCATTATGCGACTTCTCGCTCTTTAGATGAAGATTTTAGACCTTCTAATCAACCTCTACTTATCTCTACAAAAGATGAATATTGTAATTTAGGTCATAGCAGTACCGTTTTAGCACCTGATTTAGATGGATATTATTTAGTTTATCATCATTTGTTCCCACTTGAAGTAACAGAAAAAGGAACACGTTATACACGTAACTTATGTTTTGATCGTCTTCACTTTAATGGCCGAATGATGTCTACAACACCGACTAATTTTGAGATTGATGATCCTAAAATGCCTACTTTATATGAAGATTTATCATTAACTCAAAATCAGTTTGATTTAAATTATCCATTAGTTCTTTCTAAAATAGGTACCGATGTTGATTTCACTTCAGAATTCAATTTTAAACAAAATGGTGTAATTCTTATTTTAAGTTATCAAGATAATCAAAATTATATTGGAATTGAATGTGAGAATAATAAAGTTACTTTAAAGGAAATTGTAAATGGAAATGAAAAGATTATTAAAGAGAAAGAATTAAATCTTGATTTTAATTATTTCCATACAGTTAGAGTTATTAATGGTATTAAACTAGAAATACTAGTCGATAATGTACCAGTTTTAACATTTAATAAAGTTCAAGGTGGTAAAATAGGTTATTTAACTAATACCATTGAAGGTATTTATTTTACGGCTTTTTCTAATTATGCTAATGGAAGTAGTGATTTAGATTATAAACTACCTCTTCCTTCAATTTTAGATTGTAAACATGATTTAAATCAAGGGGAGTTTATTTTAGAAAAAGATGATATTTATTCTAAAATACTAAATTTTAATGAAAGTGCTAAGTTTAATGTTATAAGTCAAAAGAAGGCTAATTATCTTTTATCTTGTTTAATTAATTCAACTGATGAAGCTAGAGTAGAAATTTCGACTAAGAATGAAACTAAAGTAGTAGAAATCACTAAAACAAGTACTGAATATGAGTTTATCACTAAAAGTCTAACTTTTATTGATATAGATAAAGAAGATGAAATTAAGATTAAGATTATTAAAGGTAATTTAAAATATAAA
>DUOZ01000087.1 GCA_012838555.1 bacterium
AATTAGAAAATAATTGTTAATCTTTTTAATCATTTTAGTCACCTGTCTTTTTATTTTATATATTAAATTATAACATTTTATTACAATTAATAATATATACTCCAAATCAAATTCCTATTTTTTTACACCCATGAAAGAATTTATAAATAAAGTAAAAAATATGTTGAAAGGAGTTTTTATATGAAAACGAGAAAGGTGTTGAAAGCTAGTCTATTGACACTGTTAATCGGTTCCGCTGCTTTGTTTTCTAGTGGTTGTGAAGAAACTATGGATTCAATCAGCTCGATTATAAGTTCGATAACAACAAGTCATGTAACTTCAACTACTCAACACACGAGCACAACCGAAACTACAGATACAACAGAAACAACCACTGATACATCACCGAACGGTGAAGAAAACGAGCTCAAATAACTTCTTTTCATAGAACCAGGTTTTTTACCTGGTTCTTTATGTATATTTAAATTAGAGTGGCAATAATATTATCAGGAGGTAAGAAGATGAAAACAAAAAAAGATGGAAAAATATTTTTAATCATCTGTGGGCTTGTCATGTTAATTGGAATTATTCATGGCTGTCAAAACAATTTTACAACTACTAGTGTTCAAACGACTACTTCATCTACAACAACATCAATTAGTGAAACTACATCATCAGTAACAACAAGTTTTGGTGAAGTAACTACTAGTGGGTCAATTACATCAATTGATAGTGATGATACTACTACAAACATTAATCAAGAAGATGAACTTTTATGTTTTAGTATCTTTTCAAATGAATCAGGAGATGTTTCATTAATTGAAAGAACGTTAAATGGTCGAGTTCCTAGAACACTTAATCCAGTTAATGCTCAAATTAAAAGTGATGGTAGTGTTAATAAAGTAAAAATATCTTATGATTTAGAAAACAAAACACTAGAGGTAATGATTAATGATGTAATTGTCTATAAAAATCAAAAAGCCATCGAAATGAATGTCGATGCTATTAAAATTACAACAATTGATGATTCTAGTGGTGTTATCTTATTAAACAACTTAATTGTTGATGGTGATGAAACTTATAAAGAACAGACTTTCTTTAGTTCAACAGTAGGTTCTGAATTATTTGAACTTTCAACCTTAGTTTCAACAGGAAATACTACACTAGTTGTCAGTTTTGATTTTGCAATAATAGAAACCTCAAGCCCAGGGTCATATGATAGAATTAATGTCATTCTAGGTGTAGCGTCCTAAATTAAAAAGACTATATGCAAAGTTTTTTCTTCACATATAGTCTTTTTTTATTTGTAATAATTAATAATAGCTTGAGTACCTTGATCCTCATTTCCTTCGCTTGCATAGTCTTCAAACATTTTAAAGACAGAATTTAGCATCTTTAAGTCAAGGTCACATTCTTCACACTCTTGTAAAGCCAATCTCATATCTTTAATAAAGTGTTTGATAAAGAAACCTGGTTCGAAATTACCTTTAAGCGCGCGTGGAGCCATATTTGACATCTGCCAACTTCCTGCAGAACCTGATGACCAATAAGGTAATAATTTTTCAACATCTAAATTTTTACTTCTAGCATAGGCTATCGTTTCGGCCATACCACTTACAGCACCTGCTATAGCAATTTGATTGGCTAACTTAGCATGTTGACCACTTCCAGCTTCTCCACAATGAACAATATTAGTACCCATTGCTTTAAATAAAGGTAAACATTTTTCATAGACACTCTCATCTCCACCAACAAAAATAGTTAAAGTTCCATTTTTAGCACCACTATCTCCACCAGTAACCGGAGCATCTAAACTATGAAGGTTACGTTTTTTACATTCTTGATAAATCTTTTGAGCTAAATTCGGAGATGAAGTCGTCATATCAATTAAGATAGTCCCTTCTTTAGCATTATTAATTAATTTATCTTCATCAAAATAAACCTCTTCAACATCACTAGGATAACCTACAATTGTAATAACAACATCATTGTTTTTAACTATGTCCTTAATTGTTTCTCTTCTTTTAAATCCTTGTTCTTCCAAATCTTTTACTTTATGAGGATTTCTAGCATAAATTTCGACTTCAAATCCTGCCTTATTTAAATTTAGTACCATCGATCTTCCCATGACACCTACGCCAATAAATCCAACTTTCATCTTTATTTCCTCCCTTTACTTTAACACTTCTTTAAATAGCCTTAAGGCGTTTTGATAAAATATCTTCTCTATATCATTATAACTAAAACCTATTTCAAGTAGACGATTTTTTAAATTTTGAATATAAGAGGCATCTTTAATTTCTAGATTACCACCAATACCATCAAAATCAGAGCCCAAGGCTACACACTCAATACCTCCGATTTTAACAATATGTTTAATATGTTTAATAATATCTTCAATTCTAGA
Organism: bacterium; assembly: GCA_012838555.1. Classification (GTDB taxonomy): domain Bacteria; phylum Bacillota_I; class Bacilli_A; order RFN20; family DUOZ01; genus DUOZ01. The sequence continues at coordinate 2,387 of DUOZ01000087.1, forward strand.
ATTCTCTTCTTCATTTTCCTTTAAAAAAGCCGCACAATAATTAATTCCTATTAAGCCACCTCTAGAAGATATAATTTTAATCATATCATCAGATAAGTTCCGACAATGGTTGCAAACACTTCTTGCATTTGAATGTGAAGCTATAAAAGGACCTTTTGAGTACTTTGCAACATCATAAAATCCTTTATCTGATAAATGAGATACATCAATAATCATACCTAACTCATTCATCATTCTAACCATTTCAATCCCAAAGTCCGTTAATCCATCTTTAGTATTACAAGTTTTAAAGTCATAACTTCCTTCTTCATTTATTAAAATATTAGGATGTCCAATACCATTAACATAATTCCAGTTTAAAGTAATTAAGCGAACACCTAAGCGATACAAAGTTCTTAAGTATTCTAATTTTCCTTTAACAACTCCGCCTTCTTCAACAGTAAGTAAAGCAGACATTACTCCATCTTTTATATTCTCTTCAATATCTTTATAAGAATAAACCGGTCTTATTAAATCTTCATTCTTTTTTAATTCTTCATAATATAAATCAATCATTCTTAAGCAAGTATCAAAAGGATCGTCTACCTTATTTAAAGGTACAAACATAGCAAAGCATTGTAATAAATAATCTCCTTGTTTTATTTTCATTAAATCAAGGTGTAAATCATTACTTAATAAATTCTTAGACCTATCATTAAATAAAGCCATGATAGTATCACAATGTAAGTCGATTACTTTCATCTTCCATCTCCCTTTACTTAGATAAAGTCCAACTTTAGATTTTCATTATCATTACATGCTTCTTTTATTACTTTGATAACTAGATTTCCATAATTATTTTCATTAATACTACCAAAATTGGTTATTTCAATTTCTGTTGTAACATTTATTGAAGTTAAACAATCATATAAAGCATCTAAATTTCTTCCATAGTCACTAGAAAAATTAAAAACATCTTTTAAATAATCATGAATTGCTTCTTTATCTAAAGTTAATTTTTGACAATCAATTTTAACAAGATTCATGAATGTCACCTACTTAATATAGTCTAACAAAACTTCGATAATGATTACTTGTATAATAAATTTCAAAAGTATTTGACCATACAATTCTTTTTTGACCTCTATCTTTTCCATTATAATCAATATCACATTCCCAATATGATTTATTTAATGGAAGGAACTGTTCATAATTATGAAAGACATCGCCGCCAATACTTAATTTATTTTGACTTGTCCATCCAGGGATTTTTCCGCTTTTCCAACCTAATGCCTTTGCTTCAGCCTTTGTAATATAGTTTTTAGGTAGTTGATGATATGTATATAAATACAATGAAACATCTTCTTTTGAAGTATATAAGCCATCAAAATCAATTAAGTTAATGGATGTTTGACTTGATGAGCTTTCTTTACTACTAGAAATAACTTCACTTGAAATAATACTACTAGATATTACATCACTAGATTTAATGTTAGAACTTTCACTAATACTACTAATTGCAACATTACTTGAAGATGTCCTTTCAACATAAACTGTACAACTAGCTAGAAGGATAAAAATAAATAATGAACTAAACTTTTTAAATAATCTCATAAATAACGACCTTTCTTCTCTCCTATTATCATTCTTTTAGATAAATGATTCAAGGGTAAATATTCCTATACTTTTTTAATTTGTGGTGTTAACTTGTTTAACCACTCAATAATAACAAATAATACTACAACAATAACAATACAATAAGGTATCATTAAGCCAAACCCAAATCTTGAGCCAATTAAGCCAAATAAAGGAGAAATAGATAACATGGCAATATTAGCAGATGCCATTTGATAACTAACTACCCTACTTGCACTTTCACTAGAGAATCTAGCAGTTGTTTCATGCATTAATGATGGGAATACAGGTGCAAAACCTAAACCAATCAATAAGACCGAAACCATCATTATATATGGATTATTTATAAATAGTAATAATAATCCAATTAAAGAAATTGTAATACCATATCTTATAACTCTTCGATTACCTAAACGATTTGAAATTACTCCTGTTAAAATTCTTCCACCCATGATACCACCGCTATAAAGAGCAACAATGGTACCATTAATATATTCATTTGTCATGTTTCTTGACTCAATTAAGAAGGTGTTTAACCATACCATAATTGAATTTTCAGCACCACAATATAAGAAATAAGTTAAAATTGCTAACCAAGGAGTTAAATTTCTTAAAGTTACTCTTGGTAAATCTCGATTATCTATAGAATCTTCTTGTTCATTAACTCCATTTTTCTTCCACATCTTTAATGTTGTAAAGAAATAAATGGCCAAGGAAAGTTGGATGAGTGCAACTATAATATAACCATCTTGATATCCATTTAAAGAAACAATCGCAAAACTCATAATAAGCGGACTAATCATCGCTCCAAGTCCCCAACAAGCATGCAACCAATTCATAACCCTAGATGAAAGATGTTTAGCAACATAATTATTTAAAGTCGCATCAACACCTCCTGCACCAAGCCCTAAAGGAAATGAACAAAGTAAGATAATAATATAATTATCTGCTAAGGCATAACCTAACATTGCTACTCCTGTTAATAAGCTACTAATTGTAACAATTAACCCCGTAGACATTTTCTTAGACAATCTGATTGAAACTACACTAGAGAAAGCACCACAAAGTGTTACAATGATGGTTACTAATCCTGCAGCTTCAACTGGCACCTTTAAAACTTCGTGCATATATGGCCAAGAATAACCAAATCCTGAATCAGGAAGCCCTAAAGAAATAAAGGATAAATAAATAACAATCAAAAATAATATAGACATCCAAATAACCTCATTCTATTTATATTTATTCTCTAAATCTAACAACATCTGTTTAATCTCTAACCCCATAGCATAGCCTACTAACTTACCATTTTTACCAATAACGCGATGACAAGGGACAATAATTGGAATCGGATTTTTATTATTAGCCCTACCCACTGCCCGACTTGCCTTCATATTACCAATTTTAGTAGCAATATCTTTGTAAGACAAAGTTGATCCATAAGGTATTCTAACTAATTCTTCCCAGACTTTTTGTTGAAATGAAGTGCCTTTTAATTTAATCTTTATATCAAATTCTTTTCTTTTCCCCTTAAAGTAATCATCTAGTTGATCAAAGGTTTCTTGAATTAAATTAGTAAGTTTAATTTCTGCATCTTTTATTTTCTCATTAACCAAAACTTCAATAATATAACCATCTTCTTCAACCACACCTACTTCACCAACTATAGTGTCATTATAATAAACATATTTCATTTTCTTTCCTACCATTTTTTATTAGCAGTTATAGAAACAATATTTTTAACTATTTCAACCATTTGTTCTAGTTCTTCAACTACAACAAATTCATATCTGCCATGAGCATTATAATTACCTGTACCAATATTAGGACAAGGTAATCCCATATAGGTTAAATTCGCTCCATCAGTTCCACCTCTAATAGGATGAGATGAAGGTGTTAGACCAACTAAACTTATCGCTTCTTTAGCAATATCGACAATATACATTTGATCTTTTAAATAATCTTTCATATTTTTGTACGTATCTTTTATCTCAACACTAATTAAATCTCTTCTATATTTCTCATTTAAGAAATTTTTGTTTCTAATAAAATCTGCTTTTTGATCTTCTAAAATCTTAGCATCATGATTTCTAATAATATATTCTAAAACTGTTTCATCAACGTTTCCATTGATTCTAATTAAATGGTTAAATCCTTCATAACCACTTGTTAATTCAGGAACCATTCCTTTAGGTAATAATGAATGAAATTCCATACCTAGTGTCATTGAATTAATCATCTTATCTTTAGCACTTCCAGGATGAATACTAACACCTTTAACTTTTACTACTGCTGAAGCAGCATTAAAGTTTTCATATTCAACATCAAAGATTGGACCTCCATCAACGGTATAAGCAAATTTAGCACCAAACTTTTTAACATCAAAGTTTTCTGTACCTCTTCCAATCTCTTCATCAGGTGTAAAGGCAATTTTGATGTCCCCATGTGGGAAGTCCTTATTCTTCATTAAAAATTCACATAAAGCCATAATAATTGCAATTCCGGCTTTATCATCTCCACCTAGAAGTGTATTACCATCTGTAACTACAAGTGTCTTACCTATCTTTTCTTTTAAAATAGGAAAATCTTCAACTTTCATTACGATAGAATCAGACAATTTAATATCTTTTCCATCATAATTTTCAATAACTCTAGGTTTAACATTTTTTCCAGGCATCTCTAAAGCTGTATCCATATGAGCAATAAGTCCTAAAGATGGCACATTTTCTTTATTACCTTCAATTGAAGCATAAACAATCCCAAATTCATCAACATGGGCATTTTTAATTCCTATTTCATGTAACTCCTCGACTAAGACTTTAGCTAAATCAAATTGCTTTAAAGTCGAAGGTGTTAATGTACTTTTATCATCTGATTGAGTATCAATTTGAACGTATTTTAAAAATTTAGGTAAAACTAAACTCATTTTAATTCTCCTTCCACTGTTGAGATACTTTTAAAGAAATCCATTAACTTTTGCAATGAATTAATTAATAATTCATCTTCATTAAACTTCGTATTTTCTAAAATATTATCAATCATTTTTTCATGAAAATCATCATGAATCTTTAATGCTTCTTCACCTTTTTGGGTTAAAGAAAGTAAAACTACACGACGGTCTTGTTCACTTCTTCTAGATGTTACAAAACCTTTTTGAATTAATCGATTTACAGATGTAGATAAAGTTCCGACTGTGACCATGAGTTTTTGAGCAACCTCAGTCATTGATGGCACTTTAACTTTATGAATCGCCTCTATTATATGAATCTCTGTAATCGATAATTTCTTTAATCCATGTACTTTTAAATTTCTTTCTTCTAAGAGCAAAATATAATTAAACAATTCTACTAAGAGTTCATTTAGCAGTTTTCTGTTGTCCATAATGTCACCTCAATGACTAAAGTATATCATAATTCATTTTAATAAATGAATAATTTTATCCCCCTTTGCTATATAATATTGTAGAGTTTTAATTTTTTTAGCACTCTAGACTTGACATTGCCAAAAACTAGAATATAATATTATTAGCAATCGTTTGGTTGAATTGCTAAAATAAAGGAAAAAAGGAGGACACGTATGATGTTACAACCATTACATGATAACGTAGTTTTGAAAAAAGAAAAAGCTGAAAAGAAAACAGCTAGTGGTATTATTTTAACAACAGAGGTTAAGGATCAACCTGCTATTGCAGAAGTTATAGCAGTAGGCGAAGGCACTTTGGTTGATGGTAAATTAGTACCTCTAAGTGTTAAAGTAGGTGATAAGGTCGTTTATAAAAAGTATTCTACAACTGAACTAAAAATTGATGAAGAAGAATATCTTATCATCGCTGAAAAAGATATCTTAGCTGTTTATAAAGGATAGGAGGAGATTATATGGCAAAAGAAATTCGTTTTTCTAAAGATGCTAGAAAATCTATGTTAAAAGGTGTTGACACACTAGTTGACACTGTTAAAGTTACAATTGGACCTAAAGGTCGTAATGTCGTTTTAGATAAAGGTTATGGAGCACCTTTAATTACTAATGACGGTGTTACTATAGCTAAAGAAATTGAATTAAAAGATTCATTTGAAAACATGGGTGCTAAACTTGTTTATGAAGTTTCAAATAAAACTAATGAAGATGCTGGAGATGGTACTACTACAGCAGCAATCTTAGCCCAAGCTATGATTCATAAAGGAATCGCAGCAGTTGAAAAAGGTGCAAACCCTGTCTTCTTAAGAGAAGGTATTGAATACGCAGGAAAAGAAGTTGCTAAGAAATTATTAGAAAAATCTCGTAAGATTGAAACTAACGCTGACATTGCTAGTGTTGCAACAATTTCATCAGGAAGTAGTGAAATTGGTGAAATTATTGCTGAAGCGATGGATAAAGTTGGACGCGAAGGCGTTATTAGTGTTGATGAATCAAAAGGCTTTGACACATACTTAGAAGTTGTCGAAGGTCTTCAATATGATAAAGGCTATATTTCTCCATATATGGTCACTGACCGTGAAAAAATGGAAGTTACTCTTGAAAATGCCCTTGTTTTAGTAACTGACCAAAAGATTTCCACAATTAAAGATATTCTTCCATTACTTGAACAAATCGTTCAAAGCAATCGTCCATTATTAATTATCGCAGATGATATTGAAAATGATGTTGTCAGTACCTTAATTATTAATAAATTAAGAGGTACATTCAATGTTGTTGCAACTAAGGCTCCAAGTTTTGGTGACAATCAAAAAGAAATCCTTGCAGATATTGCAACATTAACTGGTGCTAACTTCTATGCTAAAGACTTAAATATGGAATTAAAAGATATAAGCATGGATGATTTAGGTCAAGCTAAGAAGGTAATTGTTAGAAAAGATAATACTACAATTATCGATGGTGCTGGAGACAGTGAAAAAATCAAAGATCGTATCGAAGAAATTAGAACTCATGCAGAAAACGCTGATTCAGAATACGATCGCAAGCGTTACAGTGAGCGTTTAGCTAAATTAACTAATGGTGTTGCTATCATTAAAGTTGGTGCAATGACTGAAGTAGAATTAAAAGAAAAGAAACTAAGGATTGAAGACGCACTTAATGCTACTAAGGCTGCAGTTGAAGAAGGTATTGTTATCGGAGGCGGCTCTGTCTTAGTTGAAATCTATAACGAACTTAAACCAACATTAAAATCAGATGTAATTGATGTTCAAAAAGGTATAAATATTGTTATGGAATCATTAACTGCACCTATTTACCAAATTGCTGAAAATGCTGGATATGATGCAAGCGAAATTGTTGAACAACAAAAGAACGCTAAAGAAAACATTGGTTTCAATGCTAAATCTGGCGAATGGGTTGACATGTTCAAAAATGGTATTGTAGACCCTACTAAGGTTACAAGAAGTGCAATTCTTAACTCCACATCTATTTCTGCATTATTCATCACAACTGAAGCTGCAGTAACTGATATTAAAGAAGAAAAACCTGCTACTCCAGAAGCGCCAATGATGTATTAATATAAATAAGCTGCCTTACTCGGGCAGCTTTTTTATATGTCTTCGATAATTGTTTTTATGTAATTTTTAATGAATTGATATTTTCTTGTAAAATCATTTGTAATAGTAATTAATTTAATATTATTTGCTACTAATTCACGTTTCTTTTGATCTCTAATCATTACTTTTTGGTCAGTGTAATGTTCCCTTCCATTTAACTCAATAATTAAAACCGGCATTTCTCTTTCATCATAAATAACGAAATCAAATTCACTTTGCAAGTAATAACCCTTATCTTCAATATTACACTTTGCTATTACACTTGAAGCCTTCACTTTTTCTTTTACTTTATAGCGATTATTTAAACTTAAGATTTGAACTAGTGTTTCTAACAACTCTTTTTCAGACTTCGTGTTTAACTTTTTTAAATTCATACTTCGATTCACAATTGATGAATCATCTCTTGAATTAACACGATATTTGCCTTTACTTTTAATATACTTAGCTAAATCATTCAAATCATTTGGATAATTTTTTGATTTATGCTCAATCTCTTTAAAATCACCAACCAATACTAAATAATCTTTAGCTCGTGTTACCCCAACATTAATAAGTTCACTATTATTTTTGACCCAATTAAATGCACCTTCTCTGGTTAATGATGTAATCGCTGTACTAATAAAGATGACATCTTTTTCTCCACCTTGAAAACTATGTATCGTGCCAACTTCTACAATATCATTTAAGTCATTGTCAATGACAAATTCTCGAATTAATTTCGCTTGATTTCTAAATGGTGTTATTACACCAACATTCTTAAAATTATTTTCTTTAATTGCCTTAATAATTTCTTTTGCTTCTGCCCTAGATGTATTCTTTTCAACAACATCATCTTTACTACTTTGAACATTATAATATTGCAAATGTTCTACATTTATTTTATTCATCCTTTCATATTCAAGTAGATTACCATAATATTTTTGATTAGAAAAAGAAATAATATCTTTGACACAACGGTAATGCTTCTTTAACATAATAAATTTAGAAACTTGGTCAACACTACTCATAACCTTTAAGATAGAACTTTCACAATAATTATAATCATCACCTACATTATATAGTTCCATCAAGTACTCATTTAATTCTTGATCTAAAACGACAACTGGTTGTAATTGATTTAAATCCCCTACTAACACTAAGGAATCAGCCCTTACTATGGCAGGTAGAGAAGATGCAACTGAACATTGACCAGCTTCATCTACAATGACTAAATCAAATTGTATTTTAGCACTGCCTAACCTTGTCGTTGATAAATTGGTTGATGCTATTATTGGGAACACTCTTAAAAAGTCCCTTAAGTTATCATCAACTCTTAAATATTTATTAAAGGCAATTACAGCTTTCTCTATTTCTTCTTTTCTATTAAAATCAGTTTCTAAAATCTCTCTTAACTGCTCATATTTGGGTTCATTTAACCTTTTAATGCGTGATATTGATGTATAATATAACCAAGTTTTAAACTCTTCATTTATAATCACATAATTTAGCAATTCTTCATTTGATAATTTTGGAATAGATTCTAACTCTTTTTTTAGTTCTTGGTATTTCACTTCATAAATAAAAGATCTAAAACTATCTTTATCCATCATCAATTTATGGAAATTTTCGATACTATCAATTTGGTCTTCTAACTCTGCCCTTTTTTCCTGCTCTTCTAAAAGTTCATTTAGCTTTTTAAGATCATATTCTTGCTTGTTTTTAAACTCATTTAAATTTAAACTAGGGACTTCTACTTTATTACACTCATCAAATAATTTTTTTAAAGTAATAAGTGTCCTTTTAATTACATCCTTATTCCCAAGTCTAATAATAGGAAATGGTATTTTATTATTGTTGTATTTTAGATTAGTTAACTTTTTATAAATATCATTAATTGGTTTATTATTATGTGAAACAATTAAAACGGTTCTATTATTGTAAAAAGCTGAAACAATAATATTTAAAATTGTATGAGTTTTGCCTGTACCCGGAGGGCCTTGAACATAAGTAACAGGGTTTTTTATAGCATTATTAATTACTCTTAATTGATCTGAATTAACTTTTCTATCATATAAGGCTATAGGGTAATTCTTTCTCCTTATATTTCTTTTAGTTAATTTTCCAAAAAATGCTTTTAAAGGATGTGTTAAAGTATCTTCTTTATACATTGACGAAATGGCGTTTAATTCTGCATTAATGCTTATCTTTACTTCTTTGTCCAAGACGATTAAATAAGGTCTTTCATCTTGCTTAACTTTTAGTTTAATTCTTTCCGTAATAACTTTCTTAAACTCTTCAGTTACTTCTTTGACTTCTAAATTATCATTTCTGTATCTAATGTAATTATTTAAAACATCTAAATCTGGATAATCAAATAAAGCTGATAAATTTTCCTTTTTTCCTTTAATAATTAAATTTTGATTAAATAATACTTGGTCTTTTAGTTTAAGAGTTCTATCTTTAGGATTAAATCTAACCAATTTATAGGCAACTACATAAACATTATCATCGCTAGCTAAAGAAAAAATATTTAAACCTAACTCAGTTGTCTCCGGAATATCATAATTACTTAGAATATTCTTAAGGTTTAGTTTTTCTTTTATTTGTTCTAGTTGGGTCAATGTTAGTTTAAATTTACCATCATTTGTATCATGCAAGCTTTTAAATAACAAATCATTATCAATACCATCAATCATGTTATAGTGTTTAAGAGAAGAATCATGATCATTATAATAGCATTCCTTATAATACTCTAAAAGGTTTAAATCTTTTTCATCGAAATTAAGCCAATCAAGTTCATCAATATTATTAATAATTTTATCCATTAACTCATTGGGAACTTCATAATAAGTGTTTCTGATAACTCGTGCATTGACAATCTTATCAAAATATATACTCCCTGATATATCACCATGAATAGAGTTATGCATATCAACAATTAACATTTTTCGAGGGATATCAATATCAGTTATGGCACACCAAAAGTAAGTATCTCTATCAGTATTTTTATAATGTATTTGTAGCCAACATCCTTGTTTAATAGCTTTAGTGATTTCTCTACTGATTTTCATTAATATCACCTAATATGATTATACAATGAAATTAAGTATATAAAAAGTATAAACATAATATCTCAAAGAATATATTATCCTAATTATAAAAAAATCCCGCTTAACGCGGGATGAATGTTATAAACCAAATAATAACCAAACTAGTATATATCCAGTAGTAACGGCTGCTAGGGTAAATGGAATACTGATTTTCATAAAGTGTAAATTACTAACTTCATGACCTTCTTTTCTTAAAATGCCTATACCCGTAATATTAGCAGATGCTCCAATAGGTGTTAAGTTACCACCTAGTGTAGCACCAACTAGTAAGCCAAAGTATAGTACATATGGAAGACCTTCAATACCAAACGTTGTTCCAAGTGCTGTACATACTGGAAGCATAGTTAATACATACGGAATATTATCAATGAAGGCTGATAATAAAACAGAAACCCAAACAATAATTGTATATGCTACAAAAACATTTCCTTGTGAGATATCACCAATGAATTTACCTATAGCATCAATTACTCCTGCTTCTGAAATACTTGCTACAACCATAAATAATCCAAATAGAAGCAATAATGTATAAGTATCAATCTCTTTAACAACATCAATAATGGCATTAAATGTTTTCTTTTTAATTAAAGTTCTTACCAATCCAATAATTAATAAGGATACACAGATAATTCCATTTTTATGATCATCTAAAACTTTTGGTTCAAAATTAATAAAAGATGCAATTATTAATAAAACAATCATACCAACTAATAAAATAGTAGGAAAATAGTCTTTAACTTCAGTACTTGATTTCATATCTACTGGTTCATTATCTTTTCTAAATACCCATAATAAAACGAAAGTTGATGCAATCATTCCTAATTGAACAATAAAGAATAATCCTGGTTTACCTTGGAATACAAAGAAATCCATGAAATTCATTTCTGCTGTTCCTGCTAACATAATTGAAGTTGTATCTCCAACTAATGTTGCAGCACCTTGAAGGTTAGATGAAATTGCAATTGCAATAATTGCATTAACAGGAGAAATTTTAAGTTTTCTTGCAATATCTAATGCTATAGGAGCAACAATTAACACTGTAGCAACATTATCAATAAACGCTGATACAAGACCTGAAAATAAAGCTAAAGCAATAATTGCCCATTTAACATTAGGCATCTTTTCAATCATTTTATCTGCTAATAATGCAGGCATTTTAGATTCAATAAATAAGGCAACAATACCCATTGTACCTGCAATCATCATTAAGACATTCCAGTCAATGCCACCAAAGACATTTTTTACATCAATTTCTAATACCTTCGTTAGTCCTAAGATTATAAAAGTAATTGCAGAACCAAGCGCAATATAAGGCCTATACTTAGGAAACATCATTAAAAAAACATAAGTAGTTATAAAGATAACTAAGGCTAATATAGCATTTGAATCCATAATATTCCTCTTTTCTAATTCACACTCACTTACAAATTATAGCAATTTAAAATATTAATTCAATAAACTTTTTTAAAAAAAGGCTAGAACCAGTACTTGATTCTAGCCTTATTTAATCTAATTATTTAATAACTGAGAATAAGATGAATAAAGTACTTAGCAGACTTGCCACAAGACTTACAACTGTAATCTGTGTATTAATACTTGGACCAGCTGTATCTTTGAATGGATCTCCTACAGTATCTCCAATAACTGCAGCTTTATGAGTATCACTACCCTTTCCACCAAAATGTCCTGATTCAACATACTTTTTACCATTATCCCAAAGTCCACCAGAGTTAGACATAAATAATGCTAATAATAATCCACTTACTATATTTCCAGTTAAGAATCCACCAATAGCTTGAACTCCACCGACAAATCCAACGATAATTGTAACTAAAATTGCAAATAAACCTGCTGGAATTAATTCTTTTAAAGCTCCAGTTGTTGCAATGTCAATACACTTTTCATATTCTGGTTCGACGCCTTCGACACCTTCTTTTAGGCCATCAATTTCATCAAATTGACGATGAATTTCTGCTACCATTTTTTGAGCATTTCGGTCAACGCCTAACATAAGCATTGCACTAAATACTGCTGGTACTGACGCACCAACGATTAATCCAAAGAAGACTAATGGATCCATTACATCAAATCCAGTGATATTTAAGTTTACACCTAGATCATTAGCAGCAGCATTAACTTCAGCAATAAATGCTCCTAATAAAGCTATAACTGTTAATCCAGCTGCACCTATCGCAAATCCTTTTGTAATTGCTTTAACAGTGTTTCCAGCTGAGTCTAAACTATCAGTAATATCTAATACTTCATCACCAAGTTCGCCCATTTCAGCTAATCCTCTAGCATTATCAACAATTGGACCATAAGCATCGTTAGAAATAATCATACCAACGATTGATAACATACCAACAGCAGCCATTGAAATTCCATATAGAGGCAATAACGGATCTCCTCCAGGAATATCAAGGAGTTTATAAGCTGCTAAAGCTGATATACCAATACCAACCATAGCTGGTAACACACTTATGAATCCATAACTAACACCAGTAATAATTGTGAAAGCTGGACCTTTTTCACTTGCTTCAGCTAATTTGTGAACTGGTTTTCTTCTATCATCAGTGAAGTAGTCAGTAGCAACACCAATTATAACTCCAACAAATAAACCAATTATAGCTGCTCCCCAAATTCTCCACTTATGTTCACCAAAATCAAACACAATTGTTGCTAATAACGTTAAAACAAAGAAAATTCCAGTAGTAAGATATGTTGACATATTAAGCGCAATAGTAGGTTCGTCTTTTTTACCCATTCTTGCTGCAGCAACACCAAGAATTGAAGCAAATAAACCTAATGCACCATAACAGAAAACTAAAGCTATATATTCAGTCCCTAAAGCGACTGCCATAACTAATGCTGCTGATAATGAAGCAACATGTGAGTCAAATAAGTCAGCACCCATACCAGCAACGTCTCCAACATTATCTCCTACATTATCTGCAATAACCGCTGGGTTTCTAGGGTCATCTTCAGGGATACCTAATTCAACTTTACCTGTTAAATCAGCACTTACGTCAGCGGTTTTTGTAAAGATTCCACCGCCTGCTTTAGCAAATAAAGCTAGGGAAGAAGCACCAAAGCTGAATCCAAGTAAAGCTGTAGCATTATTAGTAATCCAGAAAATTAACGCTACACCTAATAAACTTGATCCTACAACTGCCATACCCATAACAGCGCCACCACGGAATCCACATAAGAAACTAGGTCTAATTCCCTTTTGAGCAGCTTCTGCTGTTTTTTTATTGGCGATTGTAGCAACTTGGATACCAATTTTTCCTGCTAAACCACTAAAGACTGTTCCAAAAATGTATGATAGGGTCATCTCCAGATGCTCAATCACATCTGCATCCGCATTCCATATAGGTTGCGGAAGGAAAACAAAAATTAAAACGGAAACAAATCCAGCAAAGATTGCTAATACCTTATATTCTCGCCTTAAGAATGTATTAGCACCCTTACGGATAAGATCACTAACCTTTGCAATCTTTTGATTTTCAGATGGTTGCTTGTTTACCCATGCATATAACCAAAAAGCAAAGACGAAGGCCAGTGCTGCCACAACGATACATGTGACAATAAAGATTTCATGCATATCCAACATAATTCCAACTCCTTCTAATTTTTCGCAAAACTAACCCTATTTTAGCATGTAAACGCTGTCATTTCAATAAAAGCCTTGATAATTTAACAAATTTTAAAAATATCATAAAATATCTAACTTTTTTGTGTTTTGTGAATAATATTATTTACCTACTTTATATTATATTTAAGTTTCACAAATAATATGACCATGCCCAAAGGTAATATTTTGCTCATTAAATAATATAACTTATTACTCAATCCAGAAACAGTTAATATAGGTGGATATTTTCTTTTTAACACCTTCATAATTGTATTCGCTACTTGTTCATTAGACCTACCTTTTTGTTCAATTTTAGCTAGTTTAACTACAGCATTATAAAAATCTGAATTATTTGAATTATTTTTATAGACTTTACGTTTATAAGTGAAATGATTTCTTGTACCTCCTGGCATTACACTCGTTAAGTAAATCTCATCTTTATTTAACTCAATGTTTAATGCTTTAACTAAAATATTTAACGCTGATTTGGACGCACTATAATATCCATCAAAAGGAATTGGTACAACCCCACCCATTGAACTAACAACAATAATTCTTCCACCATTTTGTTTTTTCATTAAAGGCACAACTAATGTTAAACTTTTTAGAAAACCAAAAAAGTTTACTTCAAATAAATATTTATAATCTTCTTCCTTAACTTGATCAATTCTTGAAGCCATACTCCAACCTGCACAATAAATTAAAAAATCAATTCTTCCTTGTTCATTAATAACAGTATTTAGGGCATCTTCAAATTCTTCATTTTTAATTACATCTGCTTGTAAACTATGAACTTCCTTTATAAAACATTTTCTTCTAGAAATATTATAAACGATATAATTTTCATTAATTAAATTTCTAACGGTACTTAAACCTATTCCACTAGAACCACCAATAACTAAAGCTACTTTGTTCATATACATCACCTGCAATGTTATCTTTCCCATAAAAAAATAACATCGCTAGGACGTTATTTTATTTCATCATCTCTAAGTAAAGAAAGGTCGACATGACAATATCCAGTAGGATTCTTATCTAAATAATCTTGATGATAATCTTCCGCTAGATAGAAACCATCTTCTTTAAGGATTTCAACTGCTACTTGATTATCATAAATCTTGTTTTGTTCACTAATAAACTCACTAATAACTTGATAATCTTCTTCATCCTTATAATAAATTCCAGTCCGATATTGAATTCCTTCATCTCCACCTTGTTTATTTACGCTAGTAGGATCGATAATTCTAAAAAGATGTTCTAAAATTTTTCTCAGTGAGATCACATTTTCATCATAATAGATTTCAACTGCTTCGGCGTGAGTTGCAATCTTTCTTTTTAATTCTTCATATGTTGGATTTGGTTTATTTCCATTTGTATAACCTACATTAGTATTAACAATACCCTTTAATCTTTTAAAATAGGCCTCTACACCCCAAAAACAACCACCTGCTAAAACAATTCTTTTCATTTACTTTCACCTCTATAATATACATCGTTATACGATTCATCTTTATTAAACACATTTAAAGCATAGGAACAAAGAGGAGCAATCTTCAAATTTTCTTTTCTAGCTAATTCTACTACTTTATTGAGTAACAAACGTGCAATTTTTTGTCCACGATATTCTTCTTTTACAAATGTATGTCCTATTGCTATCATACCTTCACCATAATCAAAGTACCCAATAAATCCAATCGGGTCTTTTTCTTCTCCTATGTAGAACTTCTTATTACCTTGTTTGATTTCCATGATATTTCCCCTTTACTGGTTTACTTTTCGTTTTGCTTCTAATAAATCCGAATAATATCTAAACTCTTCCTTAATATTTAAATACTCTTCAATTGTATGTTTAGCCTCTAAAGTAGCATCATTCATAATAATATCAAAATTATTGATAAATCGCTCTACAATAGTACCACATATTTTATTTGCTTCAACCATTTCGTTTAGGATTGTAATTATTCTCTCTTTATCAAATGCTTCTTTATAACTTCTTTTATTAGCTAAAGCACTAATAATATCACTAACTGCTAAAATACGATCACTAAAAGTTAAATCCTTTGATGTTAAACCATAAGGATAACCACTACCATCTAACTTTTCATGATGTCTAATTGCAATATTAACAACTTCATCATTTACTAATCCTCTTACAATTTCTTCACTATATAAGATATGTTTTTTCATAATATCCATTTCTTCTTTAGTGAGTTTACCTGGTTTTTCTAAAATATCAATCGGAGTAGCAATCTTACCTATATCATGTAACCAAGCTGCTAGTTTAATCTTTTCTATTTCTTCTTTATTTAAATTAAAAGATAAGGCTAACTGTTGAGCAATCGTAACCACCATAATATTATGAGTTACAGTAAATTCACTCTTAAAGTCAATAATATATGCTAACATCTCTAAAAATTTTATTAAATAATCATAAGAAAAAGGATTATTATCAAAGAATTCATTTAATTCACTCTCAAATGAACCATCTTTTAGTTTTTTAATAACTTGTTTTTCATTATTAATCTTACTAAAGAGTAAAATATCCAAATCGCTAAATCGATTTTTATAACGGTTTAAAAAAGCATCAGGATTTGTCTCATTCATAAACTTATAAACGAAATCAATTCTATCAGCAAAATGAAACCTTAAACCCAAATCTAAATAATCAGATTCAAAATCTTTAATGCTATTATTGTCAACATGGTGGAATAACACAGTTTCTACATATTTACTAAATGGTGAAAAGTGTTTAAGAAAAAGATAACCATAAATAGCATGGTCATTAGGCCTTTTCTCTTCAAACTCCATAATATTATCTATCTCTTCAGTTTTATACGCACCGATATCATGAACTAAACCTAAAAAGACCAAATCCCTTATTTCTTCTTTAGTATAAAGATTTTCTTGTTCTAACATCTTTAATAAAATATATGCAACTCGTTCTCCATGGCTAACCAATCTTATATCTAAATATCCTAATACTTTTTTAATTACAGAGACCATTGCTGTTTTATTTACTACCATTCTATCACCCTAAAATATCAATGAAATATTATCATAATTAATCAATTAATGCACCTATTAAACTTGCTAATTTATTAAGTTTTTTTATTATTTGGTCATTTATAATTAGCTCATATACTTCACCATCTTGACTAATCTGGAACTTGAATAATTTAGTTATTTCAATTAAAAGTGCATTTAATTTATTAACAAAATCTTCACCATAATAAATAAAACATCTAGTTAATTCACTTATGCATCTTTGTTCATTAATATCACTTTTATCGTAAAGCCATAACTCCAATAATTTTTGTAATTTATACTTAATATTAAATTCAACAATTAAAAAGATTGGTAAAAGATTACATAGATCATCTTTTATATTCATATATTTTTTATAATATAAATGATTAAACTTTTGTTTTTCCTTATCTTTAGTTAATAAATAACGATAAAAATTAAGATTTAACAATAGAGATTGAATCTTTAAGATATATTCATGTTTATCTATACTTAATGAATAACTAATTTGATTTATCTTATTTACCATCTCATCTTTTAATGGAATATTAATAATTTGACCTGCTAAAATTTTGTCTTTAATAATTGGGTTGACCTTTTTTAAAGTTTCAACTCGTAAATTAAATCTTGAGGCTAGATTTTCTAAGGTATCATCCTTTTTAACAATATAAGAATAATTAACTAACGGAAAATAATTCATCGTTTTCCACCTGCCATATTATATTATATAAATGTAAATGATGAATTATTTACTATTGTTTAAAAAAGCCAGATTTGACTCTGGCTTTAGATTATAATTTAAGCTTCTTTTTTTCTTAAGATACTATCAAATAAATTAAATAGTAAGTTAATTATTATCCCTATAATTGCTGCGGTTGCAATCGCAGGGGCTTTAAAT
>DUOZ01000088.1 GCA_012838555.1 bacterium
GATATTGCTTCGTAAAGAAGTTAATGGTTGATAATTAACTAAATCACTACCCCCATAAACAACACGATCAGTATTAATTATTTCTTCATAAGTCGCTAAATTAGGAACACCGAGTTCATAGTTATTATAACCAACTGGTGTCATATTAATGATTGCAATCACTAATTCATCATCATTAAACCTAACAAAAGCATAAATACTTTGGTCAATATTATTAGGCATTAACCAATAAAACTTACTTGGATCATAATCGTTATTATGAAGAACACTCATAAACTTTGTAATTCTATTTAAGTCGATAATTAAACGATTCAACTTAACATGAGAATCAAAGTTATATAAGTTCCAAGAAATCTCTTTAGTTTCTTGCCATTCATCCATCATCCCAAATTCATTACCCATAAAGAGTAACTTTTTACCAGGATGGAAATACATATAAGCATATAAATTACGCACTTGGGCAAATTTCTCATCATAATTTCCCCACATCTTATTAATCATACTACCTTTAAGATGGACTACTTCATCATGAGATAAAGGCAATAAGAACCTTTCATTATAGAAGTAATGCATGGAAAAGGTAATTTGGTGATGCTTATACTTACGATAAACTGGATCTAAACTATAATACCTTAAAGTATCATTCATCCATCCTAAGTCCCACTTATAGTCAAAGCCTAAACCTCCTTCAAATGTAGGTTTAGTTACACCTTGATAATCAGATGAGTCTTCAGCAATTAACATAACTGATGGATGGGTTTTAGCAATGAGATAATTTGATCTTTTAATATAATCAAGTGCACCTTCATTGATACCATAGTCTTTTCTTCCTTTGTAATAAATAATATTACTTACAGCATCAAACCTAATACCATCGACATGAAAATACTCAATCCAATAATTAACTGATGATATTAAAAACGAACGAACTTCCTCTTTGTGTAAGTTGAAGTTAACTGAATCCCATTCACTATAGCGATTCATTTCATCTTCATACTCATAAACACAACCTCCATCAAAAAGATGTAAACCATGTGCATCTTTAACAAAATGTACAGGAACAAAGTCAATAATTACACCAATACCTTCTTGGTGGGCTCGATCAATTAGATGCATTAGTTGTTTTGGATTACCATATCTAGCTGTAGGAGCAAAATAACCTGTACACTGATAACCCCAAGAACCATCAAATGGATGTTCTAAAATTGGCATTAATTCAATGTGGGTGAATTCATTTGCCTTAACATAATTTAATAAATCATTAACTATTTCTTCATAACTATAATAGTCATTCCCTTTTTTCTTCCATGAACCTAAATGAACTTCATAAATATTCATCACACGATTGAAGTTCTTAGTTCGATTTTTCATGTATTCGTTATCAGTCCATGGGAAGCCATCTAAATTAAATACTTTGGAGGCTGTAGCTGGTGGACGTTCATTAAAGAAAGCGAAAGGATCTGCTTTATCAATCCATCGATTATCTTTAGTGCGAATGTGATATTTATATCTTGTATATTCTTTTAAATCTTTAACAAAGATTTGCCAGACTGTCGGGTCACTTTTAAGTCTCTTTAATTTGTGGTCTTTACCGACCCAGTTATTAAAGTCACCGATTAATTCTACTTCCAAAGCATTAGGTGCATAAACCCTAAACATAACGCCTTCTTTTTGGTAGTATGTTGTAAAATGAGCACCAAAATACTTATAAGCATCCATAGCATATCCACTATGAAAACGTTCAAGGAATGACTTTGACATAATAATCACCCACTTTATATTATCATATTACTAAAAAAATAATCATTTTGATAGTAAGAAATTGGAATAAATTACCAAATATGGTAAGATTATTATTGGTGATAAGTATGAATCTAGCCGCCCTATATCATGTAAGCGATTACAACTGTACACAAGTACAAAGTGACGGCAGTATCTTAATTAGATTAAAAACTAGTAGTGAAGATAATATTAAAGAAATTAACCTAATTCACGGTGATCCTTTCTTAGGAATAAATAGTGATGAGGGTAATTGGAACTGGGTTAAGTATACTGAAACAATGGAGTTTCTTGGTAAAGGAGAATTTCATTCTTATTATCAAATTATTGTTAAACCTAAATATAAAAGAATTAGATATTTTTTTGAAATAATTAGTGAAGAAGGTACAATTTTTTTTGGTGAAAAAGGTATAACAGCAAATCAAGAAGTAACTGAAGATAACTTCTTTGGTTTTTCTTATCCTTATATTCATTTAAGTGATGGCTATATCCCTCCTTCTTGGCTAAAAAAAACCATTTGGTATCAAATCTTTCCTGATCGTTTTTATAACGGAGACCCTAGTAATAATCAAGAAAATGTCGTTAAATGGAATTCTATCCTACCTAAAAGTAATACCTTCTTTGGTGGTGACTTAAAGGGTATCATTCAAAAATTAGATTATCTACAAGAATTAGGAATAAGAGGCATTTATTTAAATCCAATTTTTAAATCTCCATCTACTCATAAATATGATACAGATGACTACTATCAAATTGACTCGCATTTTGGAACTAAAGATGATTTAATAAATTTGGTAAAAGAAGCTCATAAACGTAATATTAAAGTAATTTTAGATGCAGTTTTTAATCATACTTCACCAGATTTTTTCGCTTTTAAAGATGTATTAATAAATCAGGATAAGTCCAAATATAAAGATTGGTTCTTTATTAAAAAGTTTCCTATAAGTCTTGATGATAAAGAAATAAATTATGAAACTTTTGCCTTTGTTAGAAAAATGCCTAAAATCAATGTTGATAATAAAGAAGTGGCAAATTACTTAATTGATGTAGCAAAATATTGGATTAAAGAAGCTAATATTGATGGGTTTAGGGTTGATGTAGCAAATGAACAACCTCATCAATTTTATCGTAAACTTAGAGAAGAAATAAAAAAAGTTAAAGGTGATGCTGTCTTAATCGCAGAATCATGGAGTAATTCATCAATTTGGTTATATGGTGACCAATTTGATAGTGTAATGAACTACTTATTTACTAATTTAATTGTTGATTTTATTGTTAAGAAAGGATTAGATTCTCAAACATTTGTTAGAAAATACATAGACGTTTTAAATACTTATCCATTAACGACATCAAAAAACTTATTTAATTTATTAGATTCACATGATACTCAAAGAATTATGACTTTATGTAATAATGATCTTGATTTAGTAAAATTATCATATACCTTATTATTTACATTTATTGGTACGCCTTGTCTTTATTATGGAGGAGAAATAGGTTTAGAAGGTAAAGATGATCCTGATTGTAGAAGATGTATGATTTGGGATGAATCTAAATGGAATCAACCTTTAAATAAATTTATTAAAGAATTAATTAAGATTAGAAACAAATATAGTGATGTCTTTGTTGATGGCAAGCTAGATATAAAAGAAAAAGATGAATTAATTATTATTAAAAGAGAATATGATAATAAAGTCATTACAACATATTTATCTATTTCTAATTATTTAAAGATAAATCCTAATGATGAAATCTTAATTAAAGATAATAAACTTTTAATGGTTATAACCTATTTATAGGTTTATAGATAAAAGGAGTTGATTATAGTGAAACATAAAATTTTCAAATCATTTGTTTTAGCAATCATCTTAGTATTATCCTTAAATACAATATTTGGTTGCTGGGGCGGTGAGAAACCTTCATCAAGCCAAGATCAATCAAGTATTAATTATGATGGAGATTTAATCATCCATTATTACCGTTTTAATGAAGACTATGATAATTTCTTAGTCTGGATGTGGCCTGATGGTGCTGATGGTGGAAGATTTTATTTCCAAAATGGTTTTGAAAAAATTAATGATCAAAACTGGAAAGTCCTAGCGATAAAACTAGATGAATCTTACACCTCCAAAGATTGGAATGGAGTAAATGATGTAAGTGTTGATTTTAGCAAACGAACATCTGAAAAAGTAGGTATTATTACTAGGGATACTAATGGGAACAAAGATGTTTCAGCCGATCGTTTCATTGATTTAACCAAAAAAAGTGATGATAACAAGGTTCATGCTTATTTAATTCAAGGAAATGAAGAGATTTACTATTCAAAAGATGAAGTTCCTCAAGACAAATTGAAGAGTGCTTCATTTACTTCATTTAATCAAATCGTTATTGAATCATTTGTACCTCTAAGTAATGTTAAACCTCAAGATATTTCCTTAACCTGTGAAGACACTTCTAACAAACTAGAAATTGATTATAGTAACAGTGAAAATAGAATTGCTGGAGTTAAAGCTTTTCTTGTCTTAAAAAATGAAATTGACACTTCATATTTTGCTACTACTTGTTATGCTACAATAGCAAATTACGGTACTAAAACAATTGATTATAGTTCATTATTCTCTACAAAACAATTTAATGATAGTTTCTATTATGATGGTGAACTTGGTGCAATTGTTGATGCAACTGGTACAACATTTAGAATTTGGTCACCAGTAGCTAGTAGTATCACCCTAAATATTTATACTAAAGGTGATGGAGAAGAAATACCTACTAAACATAATTTAGAACGTAAAGATAAAGGTGTTTTTGAAATTAGATTAACTGGTGATTACCATGGTAAGTATTATACTTATGATGTTAGTTTAGGTGGAAAAGTAAATAAAGATGTTGTTGACCCATATGCAAAATCGGTTGGATTAAATGGTCAACGTGGTTTAGTTGTTGATATGACTAGACCTGATGTAACTCCATCTAATTGGAGCCAAGTTGAAGCACCTATAACCCCAAAATATAACGATGCTATTATTTATGAATTACACACAAGAGATTTAACAAGCCATAGTACTTGGAATGGTACGGAAGCAAATCGTGGTAAATTCTTAGGTTTAATCGAAGAAGGTACGAAATATCAAGGAAAACCTACCGGATTTGATTACATTAAATCTTTAGGTGTTACTCACGTACAGTTATTACCTATCTACGATTTTAAATCGGTTGATGAATCACGTTTAAATGATAACTCATATAAAAATGCTGAATATGGTGGTATCTTTAACTGGGGTTATGATCCTCAAAACTATAATGCTCCGGAAGGGTCTTACTCTTCTAACCCAAAAGATGGTTTAGTTAGAATTAAAGAACTTCGTGAAGTTACTAAAGCATTTAATGAAAGTGGCATTGGGATTATTATGGACGTTGTTTATAACCACATGCCTCTAGCTTCTGAAACAAGTTTTGAAAAAATTGTTCCCGGATATTATTTTAGAAAGAATAGTTATTCAGGCGCAGGTCATGATACAGCAAGTGAAAGACAAATGTTTAGAAAGTTCATGGTAGACAGTACCAAAATGTGGGCTAGTGATTATAAATTATCAGGCTTTAGATTTGATTTAATGGGGCTTCATGATTATACAACCATGAATAAAATCGCTGATACCTTAAGGGAAGTTAAAGAAGATATTATTATTTATGGTGAAGGTTGGAAAATGTTTAATGGTACACCTGAATCTAGCTTACTACCTTCACAAATGGCAGCTCAAGCTCAACTTCCAAAAATGAAAGAAATAGGAGCTTTCAATGATGGAATTAGAGATGCAATTAAAGGTAATGTGTTTGATGCTAAAGCAACAGGATTTGTTCAAAATCCAGCCTTGAGTAACGCTACTACTGTTAAATGGGGAATTCTTGCTACTGCAACAAGTGATCAAATA
This sequence comes from bacterium, assembly GCA_012838555.1. GTDB lineage: Bacteria > Bacillota_I > Bacilli_A > RFN20 > DUOZ01 > DUOZ01. Next base: position 5,709 of record DUOZ01000088.1, read on the forward strand.
AATCGTGCTTATGTAACAGGAACTAGTTTCTCTGGTCAATGGCATGATACTAATCCTGGTGTATCAATTAACTATGTTGAAGCCCATGATAATGTCACTTTAGCAGATAAATGGCGTTTAAGCGCTCCTAATAAGAGTGATTCAACCTATCAAGATATGCAATCACTTGCCTTCTCAATTATCTTGTTAAGCCAAGGTACTCCATTTACTCATGCTGGAATGGAAATGATGAGAACTAAGAAACTACCTGCAGGCTACACTAAAAATGAAAAAGCTGTCTGTGTTGATAATACTAATGAATGTTACTCTGGTGATTCCTATAATGCATCTGATAAAATTAATGGTATTGACTGGAGTTTCATGATAACAAACGAAAGAACAATCAATCGCTTTAAAGATTTAATTGAGATTAGAAAAACTCATCCAATCTTTAGATCAGAAAACTTTGGTTCTGGTACAGAAGCTTTATCTGCAAGACTAAGATTCAAAGAAACACCAAATAACGTCATTGCATACACCATTAAAAAGAGCGCTAGTAGTAATGATACTTGGAACCGAGTCTTAGTTATCCATAATGCTTCAAGTAGCACTTATAGTTTTAATTTACCTAGTGGTAACTGGAAACTAGCATATGATGGAGATACTAAAGTTAATGGAACAAATATCTCCGGTACATATAATTTAAATGGTTATAGTACAATCATCGCTTACGAATAATTTTAACTTAAAAGGGAGTGTCGAACTCCCTTTTATAATTGAATAACAACACTTGTGTAGGATGGTATTACAATTTTGTTATTATTAGTTGTTATAAGTTCTTGATTGAAAATAATATCTTTATATTCACTCTTTTTATCAATTTCAATACTACTATATGACTTATTATGAATAACTAATAATTCATCATTACCATGTTTTGATTTATAAGCAATTAAGTTTATGTTTCCTAAATCAACTTCACTTACTTGTCCTTTATAAATCGCTGCTTTTGCGTTTCTAAAATTAATAACTTTTTTATAATAATTCAATAAAGATTCTTCATCTTCTAGTTGTTCACTGACACTTAAGACATCATTATTTATTTCTTCACGATAGAAACCAGCACCATATTTATCAGCACTTATCCAATACCATGTATCTCCCCATTTCATTGGAAGTCTTCTTTCAATATCATTATTCTTATATCTAACACCTTTTAAGCCTATTTCATCACCATAATAAACATATGGCATTCCTGGAAGTAACATTTGCATATTTAATGCTAGCTTAGCCTTATTTTCACTTTCAACTCTAGACATGACCCGATCTAAGTCATGATTAGAAATTATAACACTATTATACCAATCTCTATTTTTATCTAATAAAGCTTGTTGGGCTGTTTTGTAATTATTTATATATCCTCTTGGTGAAGCGCCATTAACAATTTTAATAATTTGATCATAAGTATAAAAATCAAATTCACTATCGAAATAAGGAGCAAATTTTATATAACCTCGATAGTCCATTTCTAAATATTCACCAATAATATATGAGTTCTTTTTATATGAATGGATAAAACCATTAATTTCTTTAAAATATTTATTAATATCATTTAAAGTGTTACGCTCTTTATCATATTCAGCTATATCAAAGAAATGTTTAATCGCATCAAATCTAAATCCATCAACACCTAAATCAAGCCAATATTTTAAAATCTTTTTTTGTTCATTAACAACTTCTTTATTTGCTAAATTTAAATCGGGCATTGAAGTTGTAAATGAAGAAAAGAAGGCACCATTACATGTACTACTTTCATAGAATCTTCCCGTGTAACCTCCACCACTTCCATAAGTTACACCATCTTTTTTCCATACATACCAATCACGTTTATTATTTTTATTATTACATGCATCTATAAACCAAGGATGAGCACTACTAGTATGATTTAATACCATATCTAAAATAATACTAATTCCTCTTTCGTGAGCATCATTAATTAAATTCTTAAAATCATCTAGTGTTCCATAATCTTTATTAATTGAGTAATAATCAATAACATCGTAACCATGATATGAACTTGCTTCATGAATAGGTGAAAGCCAAATTAAAGTTATACCTAAATCTTTAAGATAATCAAGGCGCTGTCTGATTCCTTCTAAGTCACCTAGTTCATCTCCATTAGAACTATCAAATGCATAGATTAGAAGCTGATATGCAGTATTTCCTTTATCACGATCAAAAATACTTGGTGTAGTTGTTTCTTGATTATTACAACTTATTAAACTACCAAGTAAGATAATTGATAACAAGAACCCTAGTCCTTTTTTCATTACCTTCTCCCTCCTAACTATTTTTTAAGCACAATTAATGATACGGGATTAATATAAATATTTTTTATTTCAATATTGGTTTTAATTTCTCCACATTCATTAAAAATTAATGTATAAGTATCATCAAGTTCAAGTTGTTTGACTGAAGTTGAATTATTAATAATTACTTTAATATTCCTACTATTTTCCTCTATACCTTCACAATTATAAGTTAAAATTACTAAATCATTAATTAATTCATGTTTAATTCGATTAATAATTTCTTTTTCATTAGTTAGTCTAAAGATTGGATGATTCTTTCTAAAATTAATTAAATCTTTAAAAAATAACACAGAATCATAATTATCTTCCATCAAATTCCAATCAACTTTATTAATTTCATCACTAGACTTATAGCTATTATGTTCACCATGTTTAGTACGATAAAATTCTTGTCCTGCATGAATAAAAGGCACGCCTTGAGAAAGTAATACAATAGATAACATTAAGCGTTGACGTTTCTTTCTAATTTCTAAACTTTCATCCTTATTAGAGACACTTAATTTATCCCATAAGGTATTATTATCATGACATTCAACATAATTGATGCTCTTATTAGGATTTGAAAATAACTTTGTATCACCAATTTTAGTACAACTACCTAACATAACATTAATAAATGAATTAACTATAGAATTATCTCCACTAGCAAAACCTTTTTTAAAAAGTTCATCATGCCAAGTACTACCCTTAACTACCTCTCTAAAACGATCATTAAAGAAACCTATATGTTCAAGTTTAGCCTCATTTTTCATCGCTGCTTTTAATTTATCCTCAATTGCAGAAGGCATATCCCATCCTTCACCATAAATCATGATATTTGGGTCAATTTTCTTACATTCTTGATAGACTTTATTCATTGTTTCTATATCAATAATTCCCATTAAATCAAATCTAAATCCATCAACTCCGTAGAATTTAACCCATCTTTTAGCTGAATCAACAATAAACTTTGAACCCATTTTCATTAATGAGTCAAAATCATTACCACAAAAAGAACCATTAGACTCTGTTCCATCTTTAAAGTATTTGAAGTAGTAATAAGGTACTATTTTTTCAAATGGTGATGTATTACGATCATAAACATGATTATAAACAACATCCATAATGACACGGATATTAAATTGATGTAATGATGAAATCATTTTTTTACATTCTATTACTCTTGAATAAGGATTATAGACATCACTTGAGTATGAACCTTCTGGAACATTATATTGAACAGGATCATAACCCCAGTTGTATTTCAAAAATTGATTAGTTTCATCAACTGAACCAAAATCATAAAAGGGCAATAATTGAAGGTGTGTTATCCCTAATTCTTTTAAATAACTAATACCAGTAGGATAACCTTTATTTGTTTTAGTATTTTCTTCTTCAAAAGCTAAAAACTTACATCTATTTTTAATATTTCCATACTCATCAAAAGAAAAATCACGAATACTTAACTCATAAATAATAGCATCCACATAATTTTTAAATGGGTCTAACTTATCTTTATTTAACTCAATATTAGTTTTATTTAAATCAATAACGCAAGATAATTCATGATTTGGTGAAGAAGAATAAGCATAAGGATCTATTGTGTTTTGATATTTACCGTTAACTCTAACTAGATATTGGTAATAAATTCCATCTAAGTCACCATCAACTCTAACTTCGAATACACCTTTATCTTGACGTATCATCTCAAAAGTTTTGATTTCATCATTAAAATGGAGTTGGACAAATACTTTAAATGCTGTAGGTGCCCATACTTTAAAAATCGTGTATTCTTTAAAATAAGAGGGACCTAAATCATCCTTTTCATAATAAAACATATCATCAAAATCTTTTGTTTTGACAATAAGTGCATATTCTAAAATCGCATCACGATTTAAATTATCAAATATTGTGTATTCTTCTTTAAAATTAATATTATTTATCTTAAAAAAATAAATTAGTTCTTTTTCTGTTTCCTTTTTATTAATTAATGATAATTCATTAATTTCATCTTTACTATTTCTTATATAAAAATTTGTCGATTTTCCATCATACAATTCTTTATTAATTCTTACTTCAATCTTGTCTTTTTCATTTAATAAGGCTCTAAATAACGACATTAAAATCATTCCTTTTCCTTATTATTATACATTATTCTAATGAAAAGGAAAAAGGAATAAAATTTACATTATTCCCCTTTACTTTAACCTTTTTCAGCTCCAGTTGCCATTCCATAAACTATATACTTTTGCATTGCGAAGTTAACAATAACAATCGGAATTGCAATGATTAATGCACCTGCCATAAAGGCAATTGGATCATAATCTTTTATTAATGGGTCATTAATTCTAAATAGCCAAACAGCAATAGTTGTATAATTACTACCTGCTAGTTTATTTTGAAGCATAAAATCTAACCACGGTGCCATAAAGGCATTAACTGCAGTAAAGCCTATAATTGGTACTGCTAGAGGTAAAATGATATGTCTAAATAATTGAATCTTACTAGCACCATCAATATAGGCAGCTTCATCAATTACTTTTGGTATTCCTCTTAAATAACCTCTTACAATGAAGATATTAATTGGAATAGAACCTGTCATATAAATTAAGACTAAGCCTAATAATCCGCTAATCGTATTAATCCACCCAACACTTCTAAAAATTAAGAAGTATGCCATCATTGACATAAAGGTAGGGAACATTTGAAGTAACATCATGGTTAATAAGATTGCCTTTTTACCTTTAAATCTAAACCTCGAAAAAGCAAATCCATTAATTGTAGATAAAACGACTACACCTATTGTATTTAAAATAGCAATTAATAATGAATAAATAAATGCTTGAACAAAATC
>DUOZ01000089.1 GCA_012838555.1 bacterium
CAATTTCTTTCATCTGCTCGTTATTAGTAATTTCTTTAACAAAGAAACGGTCAATTTTAACAAAATTAATCGGGAATTTACTTAAGTATCCTAATGATGAATAACCCTTACCAAAATCATCTAATGAAATCTTAAATTTTTCATTCGCAAATTTCTTAAGTATCTGATAACTAACTTCAGGATTAGACATTAAAACTGACTCTGTAATTTCAAGTTCTAATTGTGTAGTATTTATTTTTGACTTTTTAATAATACTCATAACATTATCATAAAAATGTTCATCAAATAAATTCTTACAAGAAATATTAACTGAAATCGTGACATCAATTCTTTCTTTTTTAAATTCTTCTATCTTTTTAACAGCTTGTTCAATTACCCATAAAGTTAATAAATGTATTAATTGAGTTTCTTCAATTAATGGGATAAATTGATCAGGCATTATTAACCCTTTTGTAGGATGATACCATCGAATTAATCCTTCTAAACCAACCGGTTTTAAAGTATTAGTATCAAATTTGGGTTGATATGCTAATCGTAGCTGTCCTTCTGAAATTGCTTGATTGAATGAACTAATCAATTCAAAGTCGCCTCGACTTTGAAGTAACTTAGGTTCAAAAATATAATAAGGTATATCATTTACTTGAGCATATCTAGCAGCTAAATCTGAATGTCTATATGCATCGGCATACTTACACATTTTAAAGTCTTCAATCTTGGCAATACCGATTGAAAACTCAACATATAAAGGGATTCCGTTGATTGTAAAAGGAATTTTTAATAATTCGTTAATGTGTTCAACTTTGGTTTCTAATGTAATATATTTATCACAAATCCATAGCTTACTTGAATCTGACTGGATGATAATTGCATCTTTTGATAATTTCTTCTTTAATTTTAAATAAACTTTATAAACTAAAATATTATAAATATCCATACCAAAATAATCAATAATATTATGATGATTGTTGATTAATACAGTAATAACGCTATGATTATGCTTTCTTTTTCTAAATCTAATTTCAGACAAGCTATTGATATTTGGAATGCCAGTTTCTTGATTAACTGTCCAGATATTCTTAATTATTTCATTATGTCTTTTAAATACATCAGATGCAAATCCACTTAAAAGTGAAATAGCACAAAACATAATAAGTCGAAAGAACCAATTTGCAAAGTTTTGAGGTTCATGTGTAATAGTATCTAGTGGCATAAACGGACCTAGAAGAATCCCAGCGATTAAGGCACTGAAAACTCCGAATTTAAAGCCTAAGGTTAAACCAGCTAAAACAAGCGGAATATACATTAAATGAGCATAAACAAATTTCACTCCACCTGTTAAGTACACAATCAAATAAACTAATGCTATTGAGGATAAGACAGTAGCTGTTACAACATTACGTGCAAATTTAGTCTTTATAATGAAGGCTGATTCAAACTTACTAGGCTTTAAAGTCTCCATTATTTAATACCTCCAAAACTTTAAACAAAGTTGTTTTGTCTTCTTAAAATGGTCAATTTTATTATATAATATGATATAAAAACATGCAAACAATCTATTTAAAATATATAAAAAGGTTAGTTTTAAACACTAACCTTAACTATTTTAATCTAGATAAACATCAATTTTATTAACTAATCCTTCTCGAATATCGTAAGCTAAATCACCTTTAACTTGGTCACCATTTACTTCAACTTGTTTTAAATCTTCATAGTGTAAGATATATTTAACTACTTTAACTTTGTTTTCACCATATGTAGCTAGTTTTTTCTCGTTGTGATAAGTTACATCGCATTGACCTAGTAGTCTAAAGGAAACTTGATTATTTTCATCAAATGTTTCACTATTTAGAATTGGTTTTAAATTGAAGACAAGTTCACCATTTTGATAATCAAAGACTTTTTTACCCATCATCATTAAAATCCACATTGATAAAGTTTCTGAAGTAGTACCAGTTAATCTAGCTACAAATCCACGTCCATGATTTTCAGGATTAGGGTTAACACTGCTAGCAATAAACGAAGAATTTTCTAAAGTACTTCTTCCATAAATCTTAGGATCAGTAAACGGTAATAAGCATGTCTTAATATCATGATAATATTCATCATATAGACCACTCTTAATTAAGCCTAATAAATACTTATATTCCATATGCATGAAGCAAGATTCTCTTTCAAGCCAACCAGCAGTAAAGGCTCTTGCTCGACCAATTTCTAATGTTTCGTTTTCTAAACTTTCTGAAGTGATATACATCTTAATCTTCTTATCAAACATTTGACTTTGACGTATTTTCTCATACATTCTCTTAAGTTTATTCTTATCCTTGCACATTTTTAAGTACCTTGCAGGCGCTTCTAAGAATAACGGTAAAGGTCTTCCTTTAAATCCATTAACTTTAACATTTGGTAAACCATTAATTGGATGATATTTATCCTTAATGACCTCATATGAAGTAGCTTCATAAACCATATAAGTAGGTACTATTCCATCCTTAGTCATGCCAATACCTTTTTCAATTCCTTCTTCAACCTTTTTATTCATTGCTTGAAGTAATGGAATTAAATCTCTTAATTTAACTGCTTTTTCTTTACCACTATTACCTAGTCTGATTCTTTCTAAATATAATTCTCTAACATCTTGAACTTGACTCCAATATTCAAAGTCATCTAATTCATTTTTATTAAATTTATCTAGTAATTTTTCGACCTTTTTAATTAAATCAAATAGTTCTTCATAAACATTAACTTCTTTATCTAAATCAACTGTTAGAATGAAATCTAATAGTCGTTTTAATTCAATTGTTTCGCTTACTCCTGAACCAAAGATTCCTGGTAAACCATTCATTGCATCATTCCAACCTGGTTTATCAGCATTCATCATGACACCAATTCCATATTGGTCTAAAATTGTAAACTTATTAACAATTAAAGATAATAACTTCACATATAAAGAACTAGTATATAATTCTTTTTCCCTAGTTTTTTGCCAATTAGTTTTATTTCTAATTAAACCACATTTTTCAATTTTTTCTTTATCATCTTGAATAATAGCATCATATTGTCTGACATTACCTTCTTTATTTAAGACATATTTGTCCTTTCTAGGTAAAATAGACGCAGGTGATACATAGTATCTAAATTGTTCTTCAAATAATAATTCTTCTTTTTTATCTGGATAAATATTTAAGTAATTTTCAATTAGGTCTAAGTTGTAGGTCCAGTGATCTGACCAAAAGCCATGACCATAAACAGCTTGGATTTCTTGAGTAGAATATCCCATAACTCTTTCAATTAATTCGTTTAATGGAAGTTTACACTCAATTTGATAATCATTAATCGCTGTTAATAATTGACCTGGAGTAAATTCATCACTTAAGATTTTTCTAATAATTGATGGATTACCTTCAAAGAAATCCATAATCTTTTCAACATCTTTTACATTAACCTTTAGTTTTGAACCATGAATACCTAAAGGATTATGACCATCCATTTGGATTAATTCCATGAATTGTTTTAAATTAAATAATCCAGATTCTTTAACAAAATAAACATCATTACGTCTATTTTGATTAACATCACGATAATTACCATTACCTTGAGAGAAATAACTTGGTTCAACTATAAAGTAGTTATATTCTCTTTCCATGTCACCATGGACTCTAGAATAAACGTGATAGACTATATTTTTTTCTTTACCTTTAAAAATTAAAGGATAGCCTCCACGAAGAAGGTTGTCCATAAAACATTGACGAATATAAGCATCAAACATTTTATTATTAGTTTTACTAACACAATCATTAGTGATAGATTCACCGAGTTCAATAGCTTGTTTTAATTGATTTTTAACAAATTCAACATTAAAGAACTTAGCCTCTTCATCTAAATGATTAATTGAACTCATTCTTCCAATAATAGAACCAATGGTTAATTCATCTTTTAACTCTCCACTATAAGCTGAATATGCACAACTAAATTTATTTACATAAGTTTGTTTTTCTAGCATTTCATCTATAGATTTATCCATAAATCCTTCTGCAAGAGTTAATGAAGTATTTTGTGCAAAAACTTGTTCAAAATCATAAATTACCGGTAAAGGCTTAGTTTCATAATTTATATAAGATGCATAGAAATGTCCCATATCAACAGTTCCTACACTTGCAGTATCTGCAGTTGTTGAACGATTTTTGTAAAAAGGAATTCCATCTTTACTTAATAAAACATCAAACCAAGCAACACCTAAATTTGACATATTTTTAGTTGTAAAATCATTAGTACCATAAGGCCATATATTAGTTAAACCATCAAGTAATTCAATTTTTAAAACTTGGTTAGTTAAATTTCTTAATGTTACGTGTCTAATAATTCCTGGATAAGGACGATTAGTAATATTAACATAATCTACCTTTATTTCTAATCCAATATCATTATTTGTTTCACTAATAGAAACAATATTACGACCAATAGACATCTTTTTTAAGATATTTTTTGATCTATTAATCGATGAGAAAAATTCAACCACTTCATTATTCACTTTGACAAAAGTTCTAAAACCAACAAGTTCAGTTCTTCGATAAGCCATATTTGCAGGCGTAAAGTCCATAATTGGATTATCTTTATTTTCTATTCCAAAGCCTGCAATTACTTGTCCCCTGTTTACATAATAAACCCAAGCTGGTATTCCATATAAACCAGCAATTGAAGGCAAGAAACTTGCAAATGGTTTCGCTTTGTCATAGTTTTCAATAACAAAGAGATCATTCTCAAAATAGTAATTTACCATACTAATCCTCCTACTAAATTCGTTTTATTCACCAGTAATACCTGTTTGTTCAATACCTTCGATAAATTTCCTTTGAGCGAAGGCATAGATAATTAATAATGGGAAAATGGTAATAAACGTAGCAGCCATTCTATAAGTTTCACCCATGTTAACAGGCTCACCACCTGGGCCTGTTCCAGCGTTTTGTCCAAATAAGGTATCAAACATACCTAACTGACGAGGTAATGTAGCCATACCTGAACCTAAGAATAAGCTTGTAATATAAGTTTCATTCCAATTCCAAACGAAACTAAATAACAAGACAACTGTAATCGTTGAGATAGACATTTTAATAATAATATGATAGAAAACTTGTAAAGTAGAAGCTCCATCAATTTTAGCAGCTTCATCTAATACAGGTGGAATCATCTTAAAGAAATTAGTAAAGATAATGATTAAGACTGTTGAATAGATTCCTTGACCAAATAAGGAAATTATAATTTGAGGATTTACTGTACCCATAACTTTAATACCAGTAATATCTTGGAAACGGCTAAACATCATTACTCGTGGAATCATTAATAAGGAAATTGGAATAACAAATGATAATAGCATCATAGTCATCCAAAATTTCTTAAATGCAAATTCATAACGAGCAAAAGCATAACCCGTTAAAGCTGAAACTAATGTTTGACAAAGTGCTAATACTAATGAGAACCAAGTTGAATTCCAAATTGAACTTTGTCCCCAGCTTCCAAGCCATTTACCAAAAGCATCAAAGGAAGTAAAATGACTTAAATCAAAAGTTGGTAATTTTAAAACTCTTAATACAACGATAAAGTTATCAATGGTTGGATTCTTGGGAATCCACTTTATTGTTGGGTCTAATAAGTCATTTAAATTCATAAAGGAATAGGAAACCATTCTAGCAAATGGATAAATATAAATATAGCTTATTGAAATTAAAATAATATAAACGCATAATTTATAAATTATTCCATCGGTTAAATTAAACCCAATAAGGCGATGTCTTGTAAAATCTTTAATTCGTCTTAATTTTTGACTATTAAAGATTTGATGGATCTTTGAATAAGCATTCTTAAAAAAGTTAATTACAACATCCATCTTAACCCTCCTCCTTATCTGCACCAAGTAAGGCTTCTTTTTCCCTTTGTTTTTTGAGTTTCTTTTCTTCTCTTAATTCTTTAAATGTTTGTTTGAAAGTCTTAGGATTTAATAATCTCTTAATCTTCGTTCTTCTTATAATTCTTGCAATTCTAATATCTTGTTTACTTCTAATATCAACAAAGACTTCATCTTTAGATCTATCTCTTAGGAGCAATACAGCTAAACCAATCGCACCTAGCATAACTAATGAATATATCCAAACATATGCTGCTGCTTTACCTTGACCTGTGGTACGATTTGCCATAACTGTATCGATAATCCATTGTGTTGGATTTAATGGAGATGTACCAATTTGAACAATGGTAAAGATAGCAACAATTAACGCAATTGGTTTAATAATAGGGATTGTTATCTTCCATAAAGCTTGCCAAGAAGTAGCTCCATCGATTTGAGCAGCTTCATAAAGCTGACGATTTATCTTTTGTAAACCATTAATATATAAAACAATAGGAATACCTGTAAACCATAATACTAATGAAAAGTTATTAAATAAAATATCAAGAGCTTCGGCTAAATCAGGTGAATAATTCCAAATTATTCTATAAACAAAAACGTGATCTACACCTTCTACGTTACTAGCACCTGCATTCATAAATTGTGACATAACAGGTCCTGATAAAATAACAACTGGCAAGAAATAAATAGTTCTAAGTATTCCTCTACCTTTGATATTTTGATTTAGTAGTAAGGCTAGAATTAAAGATATAATAGTTACAGTAGGCACAAAGATAATTAAATTCATAATTAATTCCAAAATCGTTTGTGGAAATGTAACTGTTCCCCATGCATATGTATCTCTAAATAAAGCATTGATATAGTTGATTAAATCAACAAATTTATACTCAATTCCTAATCCAGTTACAGTAACTGAATGGAAACTAATGTAGATTGTATAAAAGAAAGGGAATGCGGTAAAAACCAAAAAGCCAATAAGCCATGGAGCTAAGAAGAGGTAACCAATAATATTATGCTTTCTTTTTGTAGCACGATTTAACTGAACCTTTGCCATTTTAATTACCTCCCACGACTAAATAACTAAGTGGATCAACGCTATGTGAACCATATGATTCTTGGTTTTCAGTGTAGTTAATAATGATTTTTGTTCCATCATCATATGTATTTTCAATTAATCCAACTTTTATGACTTTTCTTCCAACCCATTCTTTATTAATAACTTGTGATAAAGCATTATTTACTATTTGATAAACTTCTTGAATGATTGGTGCATATTGTACATATTCTGTTGAATAGAATTCCATCGAATTTGTCTTTGATAATAAGTATGAAGGTTTTTGCGAGACAACAAAGGATGGAGAGACATTATAGTCAATCATTCTTAAAGCATCACTTATCGTATAGAATGAGAAGTTAGAGTAACTAGCATACATTTCCATTGTGTTATGAAGAACTAATTGAACAAATGGAACTGTATCTGTTTGAATAATAAATTGTGATGAGAAAACATCCATTTGTAAATTACGATCAACTTCATTTAATACATATAGATTAGGTTTTAAAGCATTTACTTTTAAGCCCTTTTCCCTAATTAATGATAATGTAGTATTAGCTAGTTCTTTTGCTTCACTTAAAGTGACAACTTTTCTCTTATTGTAGTCACTTACTAACATATTAGGAATGCCTTCAACGGTAGTAGACATGGCACCCATTTTCTTAAATATGTTTGTTTGTCTTCTTGCCCATTCAGCACTTCTTGTTGGTTTTGTATAATAAAACTCAGTAATTGGTGCATAACTTTCATAGACATTATGACGAGGGAACCATTCATTTAAATGAACCGTTGAATCTTTTTCTAAATCAACTTGAACACCATTGATATTTACATAATCTTGACTAAATGAAATATCTACATCTTTTTCTTTCATCTCATTAATTAATTTCTTAAAATCGTTGTAAGAGCCTATATCATTGCTCCAATTGACTGTATAAGGTTTACCTAATGTAATACCTCCTGCTTGGAAACCATATAGACCACTATTAACATTAGTAATACCATTTTCAAGGACATCATTTAAGATGGTACTTACATTTTTAGCAGTAGTAACTATAACATCTTCATATCCTAAAACACTCTTTTTTGAATCTGACATTATAAAGTCTAATCTTAATGGTATATCATTCTTTGTTGTTTTATCCATTAAATGTAAGAATTCATTTTCTAGTAAGAAATCACGGTATTTAAGGGCCATTCCAACATAACTTGCTGGATAACCATCTTCACTTCCATCATTTGCTAAGTAATCATAATTCATTCTTATATCATAATGGTAGCGATCATTATTTAAACGGAAATAACCGTCACCTCTTAAGTTATAAACTCTAAAGTATTTTGTATTATAAATGAATCTAGGATAAACCCAAGTGTAATAAGTAGTATTTTCTTCAGGTGTACAAATGATTTCCATATATTCATCACCGCTTATTGCGTAAGCAACAAATGCAGCTTGAGTATCATCACCATGAGTAACTCCAAATACCGGTAAAGTAGGTGACTTAATTGGAATCATTGTGAAACTATCACTAACAGCATGTTTACTATCAGTCGCTGGGTCAACTCCATAAACATTACCGTTATATGTTTTTAAAGTAGTAATATAATCGTTAAATCTAATTAATGCTCCTGGTCCATCAGGTACAAAGACATATCCTGAAGGAGAGTTCTTTGGAACTAAATTGTCACGGTCATATGACCCTTCAAATGGATCATAATATTGTAACATTCCACCGCTAGCACCTAAGAATGGACTAATAATAAGTGAAGCTAAAACATTTTGTCCTTCTCCAGTAATATCGCTGTCTTTAATTTCAACTTCGATACCATCTAAAGTGAAAGTTAGACGCATTTTAATTGTTAAATCTGGACTTGTTGTTTTGACTTCAAATACTTTTACATTATCCTTTCCTTCAACCGAAAGTAATCTTGATGTAACTTTTGGTGATGCTGAAGGTAGACGCTTAACATCATATTTTGGAGCAACATCAAAGTATTCTACAACTAATAGAGAATTTGTTAAATGAGTATAATCTTCATTTAATCTTGCATCATATGGTTGACAAGCTTCTAAAATCTCATCAATTGTTGCATTCTTATCTTTAGCAACAGCATTACATACTTCTGTAACTTCTTTTGGAATAGGTAAATCTAATCCTGTCGTCCAAAAATAACCATTTCTTAAATCATGAATAGCAATAATATCACGATCTTCACGGTAATAAAACTTAAAGTTTTTATTCTCACTAATTAATTCGTATTCATCAACATTTTTAATTTCATACGTATAAGTTTCTTCAGGCTCTAGAGTATCCCTTCCTGTAGGAATATAAGCCCGAACAAGATTAATCAATGTTAATGAAACTACAAAGACAATGACCATGCTACTAAATATTCTTCTAACCCATGACATTGTCGATCGCCTCCTTAATTATCAATTCAAAGAACTGATACAATTGTTCACAAAGGATGATAACTATTAATAAAATAACAGCTACTAATACCATAAAGACGAAGGTAATTAGTATACTCTTAATAGCATCGCGAGTATCATAGGAATGAATTTCTTGTACTCCTAAAACAATTAAAACTAAGGACCAAATCATCGTTCCAGTTTCAATATATTGAAGTACAAATGATTCGTTATAAGTTAACACATAAGATAAAGCAACTACACTAATTAACCCAATCATATAAGGTGTTAGTGAATACATTGTTAATTTAAAGATATCTTTAACACTACCATCTCCATCTTTAATTGATGAAACTAAATAATTACATATAATAAAGAGGAGCGTAATTGAGAAGAATCCAATAACAATCGAATTAAAGTCAATCATTTCAATTGTTTGGAATTGATAGATGAAATCTTTACCCACAATTGAAATCATGAAGACGATAAAGAATAAAGCATATATAATCGCTGCTGCTAGGGCTGAACCCTTTCTTTGCGTTTTTAGTTCATAGAAAGAATCAATTGGTTTTTTAAAGAATCTAAAGGCAAATAATAAATCATCAATTAATTTGACGTTTCTTACTTTACCAAAGAAAGTTCTTATTTTATGTTTTACATTCCATTTACGATCAATGTATTTCATTGCAATACTATAAACAATAAGTAAGACAACAATTATAAAGAAGTAAGAAAGATTCTTTTGTAACCAAGCATTTCTAACTTCCCAGAATGCTTCAGAATATAAAGCGCGGTTACCTGCAACTTCAAAGTGTTCCATCGCATCCTCATATTCCATTAAATATAAATGACACTTACCAATTCCGTTATGTGCCATAACAGACATTTGGTTAAATCTTAAAATTTCTTCCCAAACTGCTTTTGATTCTTCATATTTACCAGCATTAAATAATGCTAATGCTTCATAGGTATCTTTAGCAAATTTAGTTTGAATATATGAATGAACAATCGCTCTACTTTGGTCAAGTGCCCAAATATTGCCATTTTTATCAACTGCAATTGAAATTAAGATATCAAATACACCAGAGACATCATTATCTAGGTTACTTGCACCAAAGCGATAAATAAATTCTCCTTCTGAAGTATATACAAAGATATCACCAAGTTTTCCTGATGCATAAACTAATCCAGTTTCATCAGACCAAACATCAGTTAAATCCTCACTTGCAAAAGTAGGCCCAAACATGTTCATACCTGATGTATTATGTTTCTTAACTGGAAACCAAGTTCTACCAGTTGTAACTGTATAAACATGCCCTTCATCTCCTACATATAAATTAGAGAAGATATGTGGAATTCGAGGGAATAATTGTTCAATTTGTGCTTCTGTAAAGAAGATATCTTGTAACATTTGTAATGGTGATAATTCAATTCTATTTGCTGTGTAGTATTCTAAGAATTCTCCACCATTACCTAAATAAATAATCCCCTGAAGATTTGCTTCAGATAAAACAAACATATTTTTACTCTTATCAACACCAACCTTTAATGGAATAAAGTCTTGGTTTCCATATGTTATTTCTGTCGGCCGAGTATATTTTCTAATAAAGACAGCTTCGCCTTCAGCATCTGAAACATCAAATAAGAAGATCGCTTTCGCACCTCTATCTGCAACATATAAGAATTGATCTTCAGTTATAAATAATCCCATCGGTTGTTTCATTTCTTGATATGTAATATCTAAAAGTGTTCTATTATTTGTTATATCATAACGAACAATTCTTCTATTACCAGTATCTGAAATAAACAAAATATTATTATTATCAACAAATAAATCATTTGGACTCTTTAATTGCAAATTAGTTAAGACTAATCCTGGTAAATAAGCATCTTGTGTTCTAACTAAGAAACCAGTGTTATCAAATGTATGCGTATAAGTTGTTGCACTAGAAGCTCTAACTTTAATTGGTGATAAACTAGTAGTAGCAAACACAAAGATTGTAATAAAAGTTAATATCAATGAGGTTATTTTCTTCATCATAATCCACCTCACTTACTTAATACCAGAGTGAGACATGGTATTCATGACTCGACTTTGCATTAAAATAAAGATAATTAAATTCGGTAAGAACATGATTAATGATGCTGCTGCTTGCATACCTGCACCTGCAACACCATTACCTGTTGCTTGAGACGTTAAAGTACTTAGATAAAACGAGAATGTTTTCATTGTTTCATCAGAAATATAAATATTACTTGCTTCAGTTGCACCCCAAGCTGCTTGGAATGACAAAATACCTACTGTTGATAGTGCAGGTACAATTAAAGGAATAATAATTTTTCTTAAAATATAGAAATCACCAGCACCATCTAGTCTAGCTGCCTCAATTAAGACATCTGGAATTTGGTCAATAAATTGTTTGACTAAGAAAAGTCCAACAGGCATAGCTAGAGCAGGAATAATGTGTACAAGTGGATTATCAACTAAACCTATATTTACAATAATTAAATATCTAGGAATAGCAACAGCAACTGGTACAAACATTAAAGCTGCTTGGTTAATACTGAATAGTGTATTTTTTGCTTTAAATTTCTTTTTTGATAAGGCATAACCACTCATTGCTGTAATAAATATGGTAGCAACAACAATGGTTATGGTAATAATAATTGAGTTAAATAAATATCTTGACATCGGAACACCTGAAGTTGATGCCGTTCTCATTAAGTCTTGGAAGTTCTTCCAAGTTGGATTGATAGCAAAGAATCTTGGTGGGAACATAAATAGTTCATCAAGTGGTTTAAACGCTTGGCTAAACATATATACAATTGGTAGTAGCATAAAGGCAGCTAGCGGAACCAAGATTATGTAAAATTTTAATTGTGAACGGTCAAACTTCTTTGGATTAATTTTTGTACCTTGAAAACCCATAATAACCGCTCCTTTCTAATCTTTTTCGCCAAATATCTTATAAGCTATCTTAGAGAATAGCCAGATAATTACTAGCAATAAAACAGAGAGCGCGGCTGCATAGCCCATCTCATATCTTTGTAATCCAAAGTCCTCAATATGGTTAATTATTAACTGTCCTGAGTTATCGGGTGTTGGATTAGATCCAGATAAAGCTACCCCAATATAACCACTTGAGAAAGCATTAACGATCGCCATAACCGCTCCAAATAACATTTGAGGTTTCATAGATGGTATTGTCACATAAATAATTTCTTGGAATCTATTTCTAATGCCATCAATATAAGCGGCTTCATAAATTTCACTATTTATATTTAAAATACCTGAAATCATTGCTAAGAAACCAATCCCCATTGAACTCCATAAGGTAACAACTATCATGATGTTCATTAAATGTTCTGGAGATTGTAAAAATTGAATCGGTTTTTCAATCATTCCATTAGTTAATAAGAAGTGATTTATATAACCAGCCTCATCCCCTGAGAACAAGGTTCTCCATACAACTGAGATGAATAAACCTCCGACCATTGATGGAGTATATAAAGCTAGGGCTAAAACAGTTCTAGCTTTTGCTTGTATTTGTGTAAGCATCCAAGCTAGGAAGAAGGATAAGATATATCCTCCAGGTCCTACTAAGAGTGCGTATTTTAATGTATTTGGTAAGACATTCTTAGCAAAGACTGAGTCAGATGTAAATATCATAATATAATTTTGGAATCCAGCCCAGGTAGGTGTTTGGACTGCATCAAAGTGGAACATTGATAAACCAATAGCAATTGCTACTGGTAAAGCAATAAAGATTGAGAATAATAATACATAAGGCCATAGCAATAAAGTTGCAATAAACCAGTCATGTTGTGATAACCTTTCATAAATTGCCTTAATTTTATTCCAAACAATATCTAGTTTAATTAAGCATGCAAATTTAGCTAAATATTTTCCAATAAATTGCAAGCCTATTTTGATCTTTTCTTTTATAAATTTAAAAGCTACATCTAGTCTAGTGACATGAATAAGGAATTTAAATCCTTTCTTAATTTGATTACCTATGGAAGCAAAGAAATTGCTAAGGATTTGCTTTATCTTATTCATTAGTTGCCACCACCTTTAGCTCCATTAATTTTCTCAACAACCCAATCAATATCTCTAACAGTGTATTCTTTTAGAACATTGTTGTTGTTATCTATATAATTAAATTGGATCATTTTACGTCTTAACTCTCTTTCAATAATTGGAATTTGTTTATCAATGGCAACTTGTGTAGAAGTACCACGGAAAACAGATGAATTCCATATTTCAGATAATCCTCTTTCTAACATATATTGTCCTGGTGTACGAGGGACATCTCGTAACCATTTCACTTGTTCAAGAATAATTTGTTTATCATAAGTGTCGATATCAGAATTTTGAACCGCATTTAAATTAGCTGATAACCATACATATGTAGGTCCATAAGCTGCTAATAAGTTTCTAGCAAAGTCGGTTTGTGTTTCATCTGACATCCACCATTTTAAGAAACTCCAAGCTTCATTAACTTTTTTACTTGCTTTCATAACAATTCCAGCTGTACCATTGGCAATATACCATCTTTGAATATCGCCACTCACTTCATCATAAATACCTGGACTTGGAGCAATTGCCCATTGTCCTACTAATTCAGGAGCAGCAGTTTTTAACGTGATATAATCACTAAATCCACCAATTCCAATTGGTAATTCACCGTATCTAAAGGAATTGTAGAACGATACTACTTGTTCTGGCAATGAGTAAGTTTGGAATAACTTAACTAGATATTTTAAACCCGCTATAGCTTCAGGGGTTCTTAGTGCTGTTGATAATCCATCTTCAGAGTATAGCTGACCTCCATGTTGATAGATTAAATTAGATGTTTGATAGAACCATTTAATTGCGCCACCACCAGCAATTGGATGATAGAAGTTCATACCATATCTTTGTAAAGTATAAACCATTTTTAAAACATCATCCCACTCATTTGGTGGTGTTAGACCTAAACTATTCATCATATCAACTCGATAGAAAGTAGCATTGAAATCTAATGTTTCAGGCATTGCATAAACTTCATCTTCTAAAATATATGGAATCAATGCTCCTGGTGCAAATTTATCCATTTCACTCCAGAAATCATCAAATTGAGATAAAGGTACAACTGCACCACGGATAGATAAATCAAACGGCATATATGAAGGTAAACCAAGCGCAACATCTGGTCCACCTTTAGCAGCTGTTGCTAAAATTAATTTATTAACGTCAGGCATAACTGACATTTTAACTCTAACACCTGTTTCTTTAGTAAATGTAGAGTCAACTAATTTTTGCATTGTATCAACATAAGTAATTGGGCGATTTATCCATACATTAATCGCATCTGGATCTTTTTTAATTATATATTTATCTGTTGTAAATGATGCAAAGAAAACATTTACTGAACTAACAAATTTATCCCAGAAGGATGCATTTGCTGCTGGTAATTTTTTATTATTATATACATAGAAACAATCTAAACTTAACTGTTGGTTCATTAAAATAGTCATTTGGTCACCTAGTAATTGTGTGACTGAACCAGAACCTGAGAACAGTTGATCTAGATATAGTGGTAATTCATCAGGTTTTTCTAACATTTTATTTAATTTTGCAATTGCTTTTGATAAGTTAGAAAGTGATGATGAACGTGTACCAACAGGTGAAAACTGACCAAGTTGCTGTTGCATATAAGATATTAATAATTTGTAATAATCTAAATATGGCTTAGTCATTGGTAAGTATTTTGTAATTTTCCATGTTCTATTAGTATCTATTTCTTTACCAGTTATTTTTCTTACATCAAGTGAAAACTGGTTAATATGGTCAATTAACAATTGAATATCTGCTAAAGCCCAATACAAAGGAGCACTTTCACTCTTAATAGCTAAAGTATATTTAACTCCTTTTTCAAAATGGAATAAGAATGGTCCTTCTTCATTTCCTAAATCATGATTGGCCCATTTTCCTCCACCAGTAGGTTTAAATTCATATGATAATAATTCTTTAAAAGGAACTACTGGTTCTTCATTTTCTTTTCCTATTTTAATCGTTCTAAAAACACTAAAATCATTTTTTTCATTCATATAGTGAAGAGCAATCTGATATAAACCAGTCTCTTTGACTTCAAACTCATAACGTACTTCTTGTCCTGCATCTTGCCAAGATATACCATCAATAACATTCAATTTCTTATCGATAGCATGATAAGGTTTTACCGATGGTTCTCTAACATTTCCTAATCGCACATAGGAAGAATTTTTTTCAGTATAGGAAATAGCATCAACTTCGATTAAATCAGTAATTCTAACTTGCGAATATTGATTAATATACTCATCATAAGTTTTCATTCTCTTAGGTGCCTTTAACATTAAATCACCTAAATAGATATCATTAGATGTTACATTTGTAAACTCAATTTCATAAGTTTGTTCTTCAAAATAAAATAACAAAGCTCGGTCATCGACATAAGTGTTGTTATTTAAATCTATATTTAACCATTTGACTACTCTAATTTGAGTTGGTAAAGTCTCATCTCCATAAGTATCTAAAGTAAATTCTTTAGACTCATCTTTCCAAATAATAGGAAAACGGATAATTTTTGCTTCATCAAAAGGGTTTTCTCCATTAATTTTTAAATTCATTGTCACATCTGACATTGTATTCTCAGGTGTTAAATAATCAATGTTTAAATGATAATAACCTGAAGCAGGAACATTTACTTGATATACAGCTTTGTCTGTATAATTTAACTTTACGGCTTTAGAGGAATAATCTTCTACAAATGTAGGTGTAGAAGTAAGGTGCGCATTAACATTTTCTAAATTAAAGTTAATGTTAGCATCCTTTATATAATCATAATAAGAATTTTTAACATTATATAATGATTTTGTTAACTCTTCTCTAGCCTTACTAGCCTCAACTTCTGATATTTCTTCTGTTTTGGCATGAACAACAATTTCTTCTTTATTATTTATTGATATTACGTGCATTAAAGAAATAATCAATGTCAACGTTAAGAAGAGATTGACTATCCGCTTCATAATAATGCTCCTTTCAAATCTTAAAAGTTAAAAGAAAAGGTGGCGACTTTAGGGCCACCTTTTCGAATAAGAAACTTAATTTATTAACGGAAATTAGCTAAATCTTCATCAGTAAATCCGTAGAAGTCCTTAAGTGCTGCCTTTAATTCATTAAATGCTTTTTCGAAACGGCCGTTAATGGTTTCGTTCCATTCTGGTAGTAATCCCTTCACAGTTCCTAACCAAGCATCATCGAAACGTGGTAAGCCAGTTACTGCAGGGTCCCACATGTTAATCCATTCATAAGCACACTCGACAACTTGATCTTGGTCATCTGTTGTTCTGTATGGGAATGCTTTGTCAGAAATATCCCAGATTTGTCCTTTTTCCCATAATTCTAGGATCTTTTGCCATCCTGGCATTTTTTCTTTATCTGCAAAACGTTGATGAGTTGGAACACTGTACCAAATCTCCATTTGTTCATCAAAGTCATCACCAGTAACGATTGGTAATGAATCGTTTAGAGCAGTTTTTAAGAGTAATCCATCTTGGAATTGTTGTTCAGCACGTGCTCTCCAAGCTCTAGTGTCTCCACACCAGAATGCAACAAATCTATAAGCAACTTCGATTTTCTTGATTTCTTCTTCTGTACATTCAGGGTTTCCATCATCGATACAATAGTTATGAACTGCCATTGGGTCTAAAACAACACCAACAGTATTATCAACATAATCTGTACTTGGACGTGGATAGATATCCCAATCATCAAATGTTGCAGCGCCCCAGTGAGTTGGATCTGGATGTGCTAAGTCGCCCATCATCCAAGGGTCACCATCTAATGTTAAAGTATAACCATTTTTGAAGTAGTTGTAACTCCACCATTCACCCATAGCAACCATTTCATCTTCAGGAATTTCACCTTTATCCCAAGATGTCCAAATGGAGTTTTCAGACCACTCATGATAGTATTCTAATAATTCAAAGATTTCTTCATTTGCTAAATCAACGAAATCACCTTCGCCTGTCCAGTTAACAAGTGATTTAACATAATGATTTGTTCCAGTTGATAAGAAACTAATCGGAGTATCCATTGCGCCCCAGAATGTTTCTTTATTACCTTGAAGTACAAAATCTGTATATTCTTCAATTGTCCAATCTGGATCTGGAATGTCAATATTATGGTCATTTGCTAATGTTTTGTTAACATATACTCCCCAAGGTAATAGATATTGAGGAAGCCCAGCTTGGAAACCATAATAGTTCATCATTTTCATGATCCCAGGATTGAATTTTTTATACATTGGATCATCTTTAAATCTTGATAAGTCAGCAACTATACCTTTTTTAATATCACCAGGTAAATCTGTTGCAGCATATACATCTGGATATTTTCCATGCTCATCTTTGAAATCTTCCATATGTTGTGCCCAAGAATAATAGTTACCAGCATCATCTTGATTTGGGTCATTTCTCTTTGCAAAAATGTTGATTTTTACATTCGGATAAATTTGGTTGAAAGCTCTTGCAGTCGCATATGCAGCAGCTTGGTTTTGTCCGAATAGTTCTTCAGCTGTAAAGACTTTATGACCGATATCTTCAAGATAAGAACCATCGCCTGACCACATCATAATAGTAATTTCGCCTTCTAGTTCTTCGTCTATATTGTTAGATCCTCCACTAGTACATGAAGCTAGTGAAATGAGTAAACTCAAAACTAGAGTAGGTAGGATTGTTGCAATCAAACTTCTTTTGATTTTGAACATTTGTTAAAACCCCTTTCTTTAGTCTATCGTAATTGTAGCACGAAAACGTTTTTAATTCAATACTAAAATTGTTAACGCTTTCAAAATATTTCGAAAATGCTATCACTAAGTTTAACGGCGTTAAAATGCGTACTTAAATTACTAGATAAAGTAATTTTTATAACACTTTTCCCCTCCTTTTTAGCATACCTAACTAAGAATGAAGTAGGTATTCTAACTTCACTAAATATTGTATCAATTTGATAAGGATAAGTTGTTTCACCAATTAGGGTTAAATTTAGTTTTTCATCTAAAATATCCTTATCAAAACTAAACACGATATAGTTGTATTTGTTTAAATCATTATAATCAATTTCAATTTCAATATTGGTATCAACCTTGTTATGATTATATATATTCTTATCTATATCCTTAGTAACACCACTAAGTGCTTTACCGTTATTTTTCATTAAGTCTTGATATATAGCTTGTACTTTATAAAATAAACTCTTTTTAACTCTTTTTATTGAAACCAAACCCATTCCTTGAATGTGATCTTGATGGTTAACATACCAATCAGCGATTGTCCAATACACAACTGCAGCTACAAAGCCATTTTCATTTATTGTTCCGTCTTTATTAACTGTTGCAAATTCCATATCCGCTTGTAAGGTTCTAAAGATTCTAGAATGATCCTCCCAATAACCATATTCCGTATTCATCGCGGGTTTATCTTTACTGCCTTCGTTATCTCTAGTATTAACTAAAAATTTTCTGGTTCCTCCATATGCAACATCTCCATGGAATGTTTCAAAATATAATGTATATCCCGGAACATCTAGTGGAACAGTTGTATTATCATAAGGACCAGGTCTATCAGCAGCAGCTGATTGCATAACTAAACGACCATCGTTATAATTTTCTTTTAAATCTGAAGCTAAAATCTCATTTAATTCTAGTCTTGATTTACGAGCACCTGCTTCATTTTGAGTTGACCAAAAGATAACAGACGGACTATTATAATTTGAAAATATCATTTCTCTCCAAATTTGCAATCCTATACCCCGTTTGATTATTCGCTTATATGAATCCTCTTTATTTTGCCAAATTGGTAATTCAACAGCTGAAGCAAGTCCATAACGATCTAATAATATATATGTATATAATTGATTAGGGTAATGTCCAGTTCTTACAAAATTAGCACCTAACTCCTTTATAATATCTAAATCATTAATAACAGTTTCCCAATTAAATGTTCTGCCATAATTCATTGATTCTTCATGCCTTGCTACACCTGCAAAGAAGGTTGAAGCATTATTTAAATGAATGTGGGTACCAACAGTTTTAACTGTTCTTAATCCTAGTTGATGGTAAGTTGTTTGATTATTAAAGTTAACTTCTAACACATATAGATTAGGATCATTAACATCCCATAATTTTGGATTATCTAAATAAATACTAAATTCAACCTTTTCTACATCATTAGAATTAACACTAATATTCTCAATCTCATTTTCTAATACTTTATCTCCAATAATAGATTTAGCAGATACTTCATTTAAATATTTACTTTGATCTGCCTCATATAATATATATTTTATATTATTAGATATA
>DUOZ01000090.1 GCA_012838555.1 bacterium
GATTATGTCTATTTAAATTTTAAAGAACATTTTATAGGTAAACAATCGATTGTATTTAATGAAGCTCTAGTTCTAGGAGATATTTCTAAAGAGTTTTTAAGTCCTGAATTTATTGAAAGAAGAATTGAATTTTTGTCAAAAATAAATCATGATGAAGATATCAATGTCAAATATGATAAGTTTGTTAATGATATGTTAACTTTAACTAAAGTTGACACTTATCATAAAGTAGAATTATATTTTGATGAAGATATGTTTTGTCAGATTAATTTACTTGCGATTTTGCATTATTTAAAGGCAAATGGTTTTCAAGGTAAGATCAATCTTCACTATATAACATTAGAGATAGGTGAAGGAGTTATTGATGATTACATTATTAAAACGATTAGAATTGATAAAGAAGAATTATCTCTATTAAGTAATATATATTTAAATGTTAGCAAAAACACATTAGATGTTGTTCCAAGTGCTAGGTTTAGAGCCAAATTTAATGTCATTATTAAAGGTATTGACTTATATTTAGATTTAATTAATAAACCAGATAAAATGAAAGAACATATATATCAAGTTTATCAAGATAATGAATATAATAAAAAGAAAACAATAAAGACCTTACTTAAACAAATGGTTGATTATGGTTTACCTGATATTTTTTACGAAAATATATTAAACGAGTTTAATTAGTTGCAAATTTTATCAATTTAAGTATAATGATAATGTTTAATTTAGGAGGATGGCATATGCATAATATGATTGTTTACCACTATGCATTCGGACCGATGAAAGTTATTAAAGAAGATAAAAATTACATCGAAGCTGAAATAATAGAAAAAGATGGATTAGCTCCAAGTTTAAAGAAATTAATTATTGATTTAAATACTAGAGTATTTCACAAAAAAGCTCTAGGTGTTATTTTGTTTGAAAATGAAACTTCAGTAAAAAACTTTATCAAATCCATTAATGGAGGAGTTTTTACTCTTGAATACGATGAATACTTTAATCAAGTACCTAAGTGCTTATATATTTCAAGAGATTTAATTCATAAGATTTATTTCACTTAATTAAGTATAATTTGGTAAAATAAGTTAATAATTTATAAAAGTGAGAACACTGTCTTGTAAAGGACGGTGTTTTCATTGAAAGTTCTTTAAATTTTAAATAAAACACTTGCATCTAGTTTAGTATGATGATATAATGCACTAGGTCTAATTTTGACTTTTTTAGTGCGTTGATGTGCGAAGTTGCTGAAACACCACGGTTCGTTGTCATGATACCGTTGCTTCAGGTAATTCGTACGGAGCACATGTCTATGCCAAGATTTTAGACAAAGGAGGAAAATTCATGGCGAAAACAAACAAGATCAGAATCAAATTAAAAGCTTATGATCACAAGATTCTCGATGCGGCAGTCGAAAAGATAGTTAAGACAGCCAAATCATCAGGAGCCACAATTGTTGGCCCAGTTCCGCTTCCAACTGAGAAGCAAGTTTACACTATTTTAAGAGCAGTACACAAATATAAGGATTCACGCGAACAATTTGAAATGCGTACCCATAAGAGGTTAATTGATATTGTCAATCCGAATCCTACAACTGTTGACATTCTAACAAGACTTGATTTACCTAGTGGTGTCGACATTGAAATCAAGTTATAGGAGGTATGGTGCAATGAAATCAATTTTAGGTAGAAAGGTCGGTATGACTCAAGTATTTGCTACAGATGGTACAGCCATTCCTGTAACAGTAATTGAAGTATTACCGAATGTAGTTCTTCAAAAGAAAACAATCGAAAACGATGGTTATGAAGCAGTCCAAGTTGGATATGAAGATATTAGAGCAAATCTAAGAACTAAAGCTGATAACGCTCGCTTTGCAAAAGCTAACACCACTCCTAAGCGCTTTGTAAGAGAACTTAAGGGTGAAGAACTCCAAAAATATGAAGTTGGAGAAACAATTAGTGTTGATATTTTCAAAGTTGGCGAATTAGTAGATGTTCAAGGTGTCACTAAAGGTAAAGGTTTCTCTGGTGTAATTAAGAGATACAACTTTGCAAAAGGCGCTACTTCTCATGGATCAGGCTATCACCGTGGAATCGGTTCAATCGCTACTCAAGGTAGAACCAATAACCGTATCCACCCAGGTAGAAAAATGGCTGGTCATCATGGAAATTACACAAGAACTATTCAAAACTTACAAATAGTCGCTGTAGATGCTGAGAAAAATGCTTTATTAGTTAAAGGTGCTATTCCTGGACCTAAAAAGTCGCTTGTAACAATTAAGTCTGCAGTTAAATTCACTAAGAATCCAAAAGAAGCGAAAGAATTAGTGGATTACAATGCTGAAGCTGCATCACAGAATTAAGATTCGAAAGGAGAATTAACATGGCTAAAGTTAAAGTATTAAATCAACAGGGCGTGGAAGTAGAAACCATTGACCTGAATGATGCTGTCTTTTCAATCGAGCCAAACAATCAGGCAATGTTTGATGCAGTTCAGGTTTATCGTTCGAATTCACGTCAAGCTACCTCAAAAACTAAGACTCGTGCTGAAGTAAGAGGTGGAGGTAGAAAACCGTGGAGACAAAAAGGAACTGGACGTGCACGTCACGGCTCAATTCGTTCACCTCAATGGGTTGGTGGTGGAGTTGCATTTGGACCAACCGGTAAACAAAACTTCAAATTAAAAATGAACAAGAAAGTTCGTGTCCTTGCACTTAAATCAGCTTTATCAACTAAGTTTAAAGATAATGCTGTAATTGTTGTTGACAAGGTTGAATTTGAAGAACCAAAAACAAAACAAATGGTTGCAACACTTGAAGCCTTAAAAGTTGAAGGTAAAGCGTTCTTTGTATTTAATGAAGACACAATTAATGACAATGCAATTCTTTCTTCATTAAATATCCCAACACTTAATCTGGCTTATTCAGATCAAATTAATGTATATGATATCTTAAACTGCAAAACCTTAATTTTAACTAAGGATGCAGCTCAAGAGATTCAGGAGGTGCTCACAGATGGCGCGCAAGAGTAAAAAAGCAGAAGAAAAGGCGATAGTAATCACTAAACCAATAAATATAAATCACTTCGATGTCATCCTTCGTCCAATCATTACTGAAAAAAGCATGAGACTTCTTGAACAAGAAAACAAAGTAACAGTCAAAGTTGCTAAAGATGCAAATGCGATTGAAGTTAAAGAAGCATTTGAAGCTTTATTCAAAGTAAAGGTTGATAAAGTAAATATGGTTAATGTTCCTTCACGCAAGAAGAGAGTTGGCCGTTACGAAGGTATTATTGGTGGATATAAAAAAGCTATTGTAAAATTACAACAAGGCCAAGCGATTGACTTATTCAAGTCATTTGAAGCTGAGGCCTAAGAGTTCCGGAAGAAAACAATATTTCCGGAATGATATGAGGAGGTTATTAATATGGCAATTAAAACATATAGGCCTGTGACACCAAGCCGTCGTCATATGACTGGTTTAGATTATTCTGAAATCACTGCTAAAAAACCACTTAAGTCATTAACAACAGACCTTAAAAAATCAGGTGGTAGAAATAATCGTGGTGTAATTACAACTCGTCACATTGGCGGAGGCCACAAGAGAAAATATCGTATTATTGACTTTAAGAGAAATAAAGATGATATCGTCGCAACTGTTAAAACGATCGAATACGATCCAAACCGTTCAGCAAATATTGCCTTAGTTGCTTATGCTGATGGTGAAAGAAGATATATTTTAGCACCTAAAGGATTAAAAGTTGGAGATAAAATCGTTTCTGGCGAAAATGCAGACATTATCGTTGGAAATGCTCTACCTCTAAGTGCAATTCCTGAAGGTACATTTATTCACAACATTGAACTATATCCTGGTAAAGGTGGTCAACTAGTCCGTTCAGCTGGTACTAGTGCCCAAATTCTAGGTAAAGAAGGTAAATACGTTACAGTTAGACTTGCTTCAGGTGAAGTAAGAAAGATCTTAGCAACATGCCGTGCTACTATAGGTATTGTTGGAAATGAAGACCACGGTCTAGTAAACAAAGGTAAAGCCGGACGTTCTCGTTGGCTTGGTATTAGACCTACAGTCAGAGGTTCTGCCATGAATCCGAACGATCACCCACACGGTGGTGGTGAAGGTAAATCTCCTATCGGTCGTCCTTCTCCTAGAACACCTTGGGGTAAAAAAGCACTTGGTGTTAAGACTCGTAAATCTAAAAAGGCTTCTAGCAAATTAATCGTTAGAAGACGTAATACTAAGTAGGCAAAGGAGGAAAACAGATGGCACGTAGTTTAAAAAAAGGACCATTTTGCGATGAGCATTTAATGAAAAAAGTTGTCGCATTAAATAAGGCTAATAAAAAAGAAGTTATTAAAACTTGGTCTAGAAGATCTACAATTTTCCCAGATTTCGTTGAACATACATTTGCAGTTTATAATGGACGTGAGCATATTCCTGTTTATGTTACTGAAGATATGATTGGTCATAAATTAGGTGAGTTTGCAATGACCCGTTCCTATAGAGGACATACTGGTCATACAGCAGAAGATAAAGCTGCTCACGGTAAAAGATAGGAGGGTGAACTAATATGGAAGCTAGAGCAACTGCTAGAACAGTTAGAATCACCCCGCGCAAAGCACGTTTAGTCGTAGATTTAGTACGTGGTAAGAGAGTTGAAGAAGCTCTTGCGATCTTAGCTAACACTAATAAGAGAGCTTCAAAAGTAGTTACCAAATTAATTAATTCAGCGGTAGCTAATGCAGTTAACAATCACTCAATGAGTTCAAATGATTTATACATTAAAGAAATCTACGCTAATGACGGAATTAGAATGAAACGCTTTATGACACGCGCCAAGGGTGGAGCGTCAAAGATTATTAAAAGAACCTGCCACATTACAGTTGTGGTAGCAGATGAATAGGAGGTAGCAAAAAATGGGTCAGAAAGTAAATCCAGTTGGTCTTCGTGTCGGTATCATCCGCAATTGGGAATCTAGATGGTATGCCGATAAGGAGTTTGCTACATATCTACATGAAGATATTAAGATTCGTGAATATTTAGAAAAGAAACTTTACGATGCAGCTCTTTCAACTGTTGAAATTGAAAGAAAGAAAGACAATGTTGAAGTTTCAATTCATGTTGCTCGTCCAGGTGTTGTTATCGGACAAGATGGCAAGAATATTGACGAATTAAAGAAACAACTTAATAAGATTACTAAAGGTAAATCTATCAAGATCAACGTTATTGAAATTAAAAATCCTGATTTAGATGCTATTTTAGTCGCTAAATCAATTGCTGAACAATTACAGCAACGTGCTTCATTCAGAACAGTTCAAAAAAGAGCTATTCAAAGAGTTATGAAAGCTGGAGCTAAAGGAATTAAAACTATGGTTTCAGGTCGCTTAGGCGGCGCAGAAATCGCTAGAAGTGAAGGGTATTCTGAAGGTGTTGTCCCTCTTCATACTCTACGTTCTGACATTGATTTCGGTCTAACAGAAGCACATACTACTTATGGCCGTCTTGGTGTCAAAGTTTGGATTTGTCGTGGAGAAATTCTTCCTGACAAGAAAGCTAAGAACCAGTCAGCCCAGAAGGGAGAGTAGTCTAATATGTTACAACCAAAAAGAGTTAAATATAGAAGACCACATAGACTTTCATACGAAGGTAAGTCTAAAGCGGGTAATGAAGTTAAATTCGGAGATTTTGGACTTCAAGCATGCGAAGGTGCTTATGTAACTAACAGACAAATTGAAGCTGCTCGTATTACATTAGCGCGTTATACAAGAAGAACAGGTAAAATTTGGATTAAGATTTTCCCTCATTTATCAAAAACTAAGAAACCTCTTGAAGTTCGTATGGGTTCTGGTAAAGGGGCCCCAGATTCTTGGGTTGCTGTTGTTAAACCGGGAAGAGTTATGTTTGAAATTGGCGGAGTTGATGAAGAAATGGCAAGAGAAGCTTTAAGACTTGCATCTCATAAATTACCGCTAAAAACAAAAATTGTTACTAAGGAAAGTGGTGAATAGAGCATGAAACTAGCAGATATCAGGGAAATGCAAACAGTTGAGCTACAACAAAAAGTGTTAGATCTCAAGCAAGAATTATTCACTTTAAGATTCCAACAAGCTTCCGGTCAATTACAAAATGGCTCTAAAATGAGAGATATACGCAAAACTATCGCACGTATACTTACAGTTATTAGAGAACGCGAAATTAAATAACCGGATGAGGAGGATATGATTATGGAAAGAAATAAACGTAAAGTTTTTACGGGAACAGTTGTCTCCGATAAAGGTGATAAAACAATCACTGTTCTAGTTCAAACACAAAAAAGTCACCCGCTATATGGTAAACGCGTTAAATATTCAAAAAAATATAGAGCCCATGATGAACACAATCAAGCACGTGAAGGTGATATTGTTGAAATCATGGAATCCCGTCCGTTTTCCGCAACTAAACGTTTCGTTTTAACTGAAGTTGTTTGGAAAAATCCAGCTGCAGATATTATTGCAGAAAATGTACAGGAGGTAACGGAACATGATTCATAATGAAACAAATCTTGTTGTTGCTGACAACTCCGGTGCTAAAAGTGTCCGTGTATTTAGACTTTTAGGCGGATCATTTAGAAAGTCAGCTAACATTGGCGATATAGTTATCTGTTCAGTCAAAGACGCTATCCCAAATTCCCCTGTTAAAAAAGGAGAAATTGTTAAGGGCGTTATCGTACGTACAAAAGCTGGAATCCGTCGTCCTAATGGTGGACACATCAAATTCTCAGACAATGCAATTGTCTTAATTAAAGAAGATGGTACACCAAGAGGAACACGTGTATTTGGACCAGTTGCTAGAGAACTAAGAGATAAGGGAGAAGGATTCATGAAAATCATTTCCCTAGCTCCTGAAGTATTGTAAGGAGGGACTCTAATGAAGATTAAAAAAGGCGATAAAGTTAGAATTATGGTTGGTGACAGTTCTCTTAAAGGAAAAGAAGGAATTGTTACAAAAGTATTAAGAAAAGAAAATAAGGTTATTGTTGAAGGTTTAAATGTTGTTATTAAACATCAAAAACCAAATCAAGCACATCCTGATGGAGCAAGAATCGAAAAAGAAGCACCAATTCATGTTTCAAATGTTATGGTTCTTGATCCGAAAACAAATGAGCCTACAAGAGTCGGATATAAATTCGAAGATGGTAAAAAAATTCGTGTTGCTAAAAAATCCGGCGCTAGGCTTGATTAATGGAGGTAAGTTAATATGAATAGATTACAAACATTATATGTCGAACAAGTGGCACCTTCATTATTTAAGAAATTCAATTATAAATCCGTCATGCAAGTTCCAAAGATTGAAAAAGTCGTAATTAATATGGGTGTTGGTGATGCAACTGGTAATGCAAAATTACTTGAAGATGCAGTTAAAGAATTAACTTTAATCTCAGGTCAAAAACCAGTTATCACTAAAGCTAAGAAATCAATTGCAACTTTCAAACTTCGTGAAGGCATGTCAATAGGATGTAAAGTTACTTTACGCGGTGAAAGAATGTATCAGTTCTTAGATAAACTTATGAACATCACTCTTCCTCGTGTTAGAGACTTCAGAGGTGTCTCAAAAGATGCTTTCGATGGTAGAGGGAATTATACTCTAGGAATCAGAGAACAAATTATATTCCCAGAAATCTCTTATGAAGATGTCAATAAAGTACGTGGCATGGATATTGTTGTAGTTACTACAGCTAATACTGATGAAGAAGCTAGAGAATTATTAGCTCAATTAGGCATGCCATTTGCTAAGTAAGGAGGAAGATTATGGCTAAGAAATCTCAAATCGCACGTTGGAAACGTCCTAAGAAATTTAAGGTACGTGAATATACAAGATGTGAACGTTGTGGACGTCCACATTCAGTCATTTCCAAGTTCAAATTGTGCCGTATCTGCCTACGCGAGGTAGCTTATAAAGGCCAGATTCCAGGCCTAAAAAAGGCCAGCTGGTAGTGGCTGACTCATTGGAAGGAGGAAATTAATATGGTTATGACAGATCCTATCGCTGATATGCTTACAAGAATTCGTAACGCAAATCAAATGCGCAATGAAACAGTCAGTATGCCTTCCTCAAAGATGAAGGCGGACATCGCCAGAGTTTTACAAGAAGAGGGCTATATTACTTCTTATGAAATTACTGACGATAATGGAAAGAAAACTTTAACTATCACTCTAAAATATGGTATTAACAATGAACGTGTTATCACTGGCATCAAAAGAATTTCTCGTCCAGGATTACGTGTTTATGCTCCAAGCAAAAAACTTCCTAAGGTATTAAATGGATTAGGTATTGCTATTATTTCCACATCAAGTGGTTTAATGACAAATAGACAAGCTGAAAAAGCTAATGTCGGTGGCGAAGTCATCGCTTATGTTTGGTAAAGAGGTGTTTATTTATGTCACGTATAGGTAAAAAACCAATTGCAATACCACAAGGAGTTACAGTTAAATTAGAGGATTCAAAGATAGTTATCACAGGTCCTATTGGCACACTTGAACAGGCTTTACCTGAACAAGTTACCGTAAAAATTGAAGACAATAATATTATTGTTGAACGCAATAATGAA
>DUOZ01000091.1 GCA_012838555.1 bacterium
AAATGTTATTAATATCAAGATTTAAGATTCTAACAACACTTAATAAGTGATAGAGTTCATCTCTAATGACTAGTTCATCAAACTTAATATCTTCAATAGTGATATCTTTATCTAGTCCAAAGAGTTTCAATCCACCAATGATACCTTTTCTTAAGGCTAATTCTAGTAACTCAGAAGTACCTAAGTTATCTGCAATTGTTAAGACTTCATCTTCAGTGAATGATAATTTTAATCCAATCTTATATTCACCAGGTACTTTAAATACCATAGCAGATTTAAGAAGTTTAGCGATTTCACTACCATATTCAATTGAGTAGAAGTCAACATCGCTTAAATCAATATAATGTTTAACCATTAAGTCAACATCTTCAATTCTTACACCTAAGTTCTCAACAGCTACACGTGCTGCTGTATCAATTAGATAAGGAATTAATTTTGACTTATTGATATTTGTTTCAATTTCTTCATAAACAACTTCATCAATGTTATCTAAATCAAGTACAATTTGATTTTGATCATTTACAAAGTGACGTGCTACATAAAGGATATTAGCAATTTCATCACCAAGTTTATGAGTTGTTCTGAAATCTAAATCAGCAAAGTCATGATATTCACTAATTGTAGTTCCCTTTAATGGTGAAATAAACATACCTAATATTTCAGGATTATTAATTGTTGTATCTAGAGCATTTTCTGCAATTCTAACAATTAATTCGCTACCATTAATGAATTCTCTAATTGCTTCAACATCTTCAACGTCAAGTTGAAGGTCAATGCTAACTTTGATTCCTCCATCATCAACGAATCCAACGATTCCTTTAACAACTTTTAAGATGCCAACTAATTCATCGCCCCAATTAATTCCGTCAACTAAGTCTAATCCATCAATGTCAATGAAATTAGTAATAAATTGATATAAATCACCTTCAGAATATCTGTTAATGACATATTGAACATTTGCTTGAGCATTAGTTACTAATTGAGGAATTAAAGTAGATTTATTAAATGCGTCTGCAATCTTAGCATAATCACTCTCTTCAAAATCAAGAGTTAATCTGACTGTGTTATCAACAACGATTAGAGCACCGAATGCGTAAAGTGCAGGTCTTAATTCGTCTCCCCATTTAACTTCACTAACATCGATTGCATTTCTATCTAGATAATCACTTAATTTGATACCACTATTTAATAACATTTCGTTATCAAATACTTTATCAATAGCACTAGGAGCTAATGCTTTAAGGATTTCAGAATCATTTAACACATTAACTACTAGGTCGACTAGTGCATCATCTTTGATTAATTCTAATGCTAAGACTAGTTTTCCATCAGCACCAGAAATTGCACTAGCAATTTCTAAGAATCTACCAAGTTCTTTACCTAAATCGAAACTATTAATGTCTAATTCTGTTAAATCCACATATGGTTCAACAAATTTATGAGTTGACATTACATTAATAGCAGATTCTAGTAATTGTTTAACTAAATCTAGTTTATTAATGTTTTCTTCAATAAGAGCAATTTGATCTGTATTTAAATCCAAACGATAATCAAATTTATTGTCTTTAACAACAACAACTTGACGAGCAATCGTTAAGATAGAAACAAGTTCACCTTCTAAATCAATCGCACTATAATCAATTGATTTTAAATCAACGTATTCATTAATATCTAATTTTAGTCCAAACTTTCCTAAAATATCGCTACTCTTATCAGCAAATGTGTAAACTGCATGATTAATTACCATAGAGATAAGTTTTGAACTACCTACTTTAGCAATTGTAGCAATTTCATCAGCTGATAATGTGTCAATTCTAATAGTTAAGACATTATTGTCATTAAAGAATAGAATTGCAGCTTTAGCAATATTAGTTAGTTCAACTGTTAAATCTAATTCATCAAAATCAACATCATCAAGATTTACTAGATCTCTATATTCAGCTGGAATATAGCAAACACCAATTCTAGCACCAATTGGTAGTAATTCTTTAACTAAGTTAGAACCACCAATTTGTTCAGCGATAATATCGATTTGTTCATGAGTGTAACTATTAATTACATTATTGTAACTAAAGCTAATAGCACCGTCTTTATTAATGATTTTGAAATCAACTTGTTCAATTATTTTGAAGATACGAATTACTTCATCACCAAAGTCAATGTTATCGAAATTAATTTCATTAATATCAATTTCGTTAACAAATTCGAAATCAGAATAATATGATAATGCTATACCAGCCGCTAGTGGAACTAGACCTTTAATTAGTTTCATTTCTCCAATAGCTTCACCGATTTCTTCATATTGATCTTCAGTTAAGTTAAGCATTGAGATAGGATCGTTAATATCAACCTCTAATGCGTTAACTACACGTAATAATTGATATAATTCACTTTCTAAATCTAGATTTGCTAAATCAGCTTTATCTACAAGTTCTTCATCAAGTTCAAAGTATTTAGCAACAGCATTAACACCTTTATCGATAATCATGTTAAGTAGTTTTAAATTACCTAAGTTAGATGAAATTAAATCTACTTCATCTGCTGAGAACTTAGTCTTTAATTCAAACTTATAATTATCACTAACAAAGACTGTAGCTACTTTTAATAACCTAACGAAGTCTTCACCAAATTGATAATCTGTAAAGTAATCATCAAAGGTGATGTAGTCAGTTGAATTAATTTTAATATTTTTATATGTAATACGGTATGGACGAGTTAAAAGAGTTTCAAGTACATGACGTAAAATTTCTAGATTATTAACACTTTGAGCAATTACATCATATGTTTCTTCACTGATTTCACTAAGCTTAAGTTCAAATTTTAAGCCATCAGTAACGAATTCTCTAGCAACTTTTAATAGTTGAGCAATATCATTACCTAATTTACCAGTTTCTCTTAAGTTAAGTTTACTTGGATCATAGTAGTCAATTAACTCGACACCTTTTAGGAATTTTTCATATAAATCAGTGTTATTGATAATAGTTGTTAAGGCTGTTTCAACAGCTCTGATGAAAATTTCACTATTATTAATTGCTTCAGCAATAAGTTCAATTTCATCATCAGTTAATTCTAAGTCAAGTTCATAATTGCCTTTGTCAGTCATATCAACAACTGCAACACCAATTTTAACGAAATTAGTTAGTTCTTTACCCCAATCAAGATCTTCTAAATCATAAGCATCAAAGTCAAAGAAATCTACAATTGTACTAGATAAGCCATCTTTAATGCCATCTAAGATCTCAGGAAGATTATTCTTAACATCCTTAATGATTGTAGGAAGAATTGTTGTATTAGCAAATGCTAATTCAATTTCAGCATATTCTTCTGGAGTAATATCTAAATTAATATCTATTTGATTGCCCTTTTCTACTAAACTACTTAAGACTAATAAGAATGGTTTGATTTCATCTCCTAGATTGATTGTCTCAAAATCAAGGACATCTCTAGATAGATATTTATTTAAATCAATACCTTTATCAATTAGATCTTGGTTATCAAAGACCATATCAAAGGCAACACTTGCAACTTCTTTAATTAATACTGATTCATTAATAACTTTTACAGCTAAATCAATGACTCCTGGCTTATTAACAACCTCTAATTCCATTGTTAAATTAAAGTAATCTTCACTAACTAAGTCTAATAACTCTAAGACACCCTTAACTTCATCGCCAATTCTTACGTTATCTAAATTGACCTTAGTTAAATCGATATAACCTTTAACCATATCTAGGTTAGATACTTTTTCAAATAAAGATGGTAGAAGTTCATCAATAAGAGTCATCTTATTTAATGCGTTAGCAACTTCAATACGTTCTTCTTCAGTTGTATTGAACTTAACAGTATATGGATATTCTAATGATTCTGGATTAGTTGCAACTAATGAACGTGCAATTCTTAATAGCGAATCAAATTCATTTTGAAGATCTATTGCTGTATAATCTTCAATAACTCTTAAGTCTACATATTCATTAATATCAAGACCTAGAATATCTTTGCTATGTTCGACTAACTTATCAATGGTTGGATTAATTACCATTTTAATAAGTGTAGAACTTGCTATTGCATCAGCAACTAGTTCAATTTCTGCATCAGTTAAATCATAGAATCTAGGTACTATTTCATTATCTTCATTTAAGAATAATCTAGCTGCTTTTAACAACTTACTTAAATCAATTTCTAAATCAACTAAGTCAAAGTCATATGCATCTTTATCAATAAGTTTAACATATGGGTCTGGAACATAATCTTTAGCAATGTCAACAGCAGCTGGTAATATGTTCTTAACTAATTTTGAACTACCAACAGCAGCAGCTAATTTATTGATTTGATCATCTGAATAAGTAGCAACTTTAATGTTATATGTTCCTAGTGTGAAATCTTCATTGATTTTTAACTCAACTTCACGAGCAATTCTAATAATATTACCGATTTCTTCTCCAATAATAATATCATCAGTAACATATTCATCTAAATCAATTTCAATTTCTGTTTGTTCATAGATAATATTTTCAAATGTATCTAATAACAATCTAAAGAGATCATCTAGTAATTTAGAACCACGTAATGAATTTGTAATCTTATCAATCATTGGATCAGTATAAGTAGTAAAATCAAGATTTAAACTGATTTTACCTTTACCAATGTCAACATTTCCACCAACAACATTTAATACTCTGAGGATATTAGCAATTTCACTACCTAAATTTTCAATTTTTAAATTAGATAGATCAATTAAATCCTTATAATCATCAGGTAAATTATCTTGAACTATTTCAAGCATGACTGGATATAAATCCTTAAGAAGTGTTGAAGCATTTAACTCACTTTCAATTAAACTAATCATATCTTCATCATAAGTTTTGAAGTCAAGGTTTAAATTGAAATCTTGAGTTTCAATATCAAATTCAAAGTTTAAAGCACGTAATACTCTTAAGAAGTAGCTTATTTCTGTACCAACACTTAAGTTTTCATAATCAAGCATGTCTTCTTTGTAGTATTTATCATATTCATAAATAGTTAAGATTTTCTTAACTGCACTTGGTAATAAACGATTAACTAATTCTGTATTATCAAGACGGGTTGCGATATCTAAAATATTTTCATCTGTTAAGTTAACGATATCAACTTTTGGATTGTTTTCTTCATCAACGAAATATTTGCCTACGCCAACTAAATTATAAATAGTATCTGCCCAGTTAACGTCTTCAAATAATTCTGTATCTAAATCAATATACTTATCAACTTCGAAATGTTTACCTAAAACATTAATTGCATTAGGTAGTAATGGAACAACAATATCAGAATTTCCGATAAAGTCAGCAATTTGTCTAATCTTATCATCACTATAAGTTAAAATCTTATCATTTAATTCACCATCTTCATCAATAATTAGACGGTAAACTCTAAATGCATTTTTAACTTCTTCTGAAAGATTTAAATCTTCAAAATCAATTAAATCAGGATCAACAGCTTCGTTATATGGTGCTTCAAGATAATTAACACCAATTTCAGCTAGAGTTGGTAATAATCCATTTATTAATTGAGATTTGAATAAAATATCAATTGCTGCTTCAATTGCTGCAACTTTAGCTTCAGTTTCTTCATCGGTTAATCCCCATTTAACATCGCGAGGATCTCCGCCTACTTTAGCAATTTCTGTATATACTCTACCTAAATCTCTAATTTCAGTAGCCCAGTCAACCTCAGGAAGATTGATTTCTACATCTTTAGTGTATTCTTTAACTACATCTAAAGTTAAAGCATAATCAATTGCATTTGGAATAATGTCCATGATTACTTGAGATTCAGTTAAAGCATTTAAAATATTGGAAACGGCTTCAGAATCTTGAGTAAAGTAATCAATATCTTGATCTACAATACCTTCTAAGTCTAACTTTAAGGCATTCGCTGCCATAATTGAGATTTTTTGGAATTCTTGTTCCCAATTATATTTACTAAAGTCAACACTATCTAAGCCTAAGCCTTCATAATATTCAACATCAACAACATTAGGTAAGACCGCTGGTAAAGCAGCTGGAAGGATTTGAGTCGCTAATTTTAACTTAGCGAATTCAAAACCTAATTCTTGAACTTTGTTTGGATCATAACCAAAGTATTCTTTATTGTTATTTAATACATCTCTAATAACATCTAATTCAATAATACGTGATGCTACTTCACCAATTTGTTGTAATTCCGCTGCCCATTCTTCACTTGTTAATTCAAGATCACTCGGATTAATTTTTGAAGCATCAAAATATTCTTCTAAAGATGGAAGTACAAGCGCAATATCAAGTGCGACTGGTAAAGTATTGACGATTAAATCAGAATCAGAAATTAAATTTAAGATATCTTTTACTAATTCAGGTGATAAGATATCTAATAAGTCTTCTAATTTAGAATTGTCTAAATTAACACTACCTTCATTTGGTAAAGCAATATTGCCAAATGAACCAGTAGAAACATTAATTTTCCAATCACTAAAGTTAATATTAATATATGGTAAATTAGCAGCGATAATCGCAGCTAGTGAACCTGTTGAACCTAAATCAAATGTATTATTTAAATTAAAAGCATAATAAGGGAATGTTCCAAAATTCGGATCTAAGACTAATGGAACAGAAGACATTTTTGGAAGATTTACATCAATAATTTTTTGTAAAACTTCTACTTCATATCTTGAACTAACACTATATTCACGATCTAGACCCCATGTAGTTGGATCACCTAAATTAACATGAGGTAGATATGTTTCAATATACGCAGTTAAAGTTGGAACATCTAATTTTCCTGGATCAAATTCAAATCCTAAACTTTGTAGATATGTAATCATTTGATAGGTTGGATCAAGAACAAACTCTCCACCTTGATAAACATATCCATTTTCAAAGTAAGGTAAGTTAAACTGATTATTTATAGCATTATAATCCCATAGGTATGGATTGAATTTTCCATGGGATGCAAGATACTCATAATAACTACTTCCTAAATTACCATCAAATGTGAATGGATCAAATGTCGCTTTATTAGCAACATCTATTGCTCCAGACGGTAATTTTAAATTTCCAATATTAGTATTGAAATAAACTGTAAGTCCAGCATCTGCTTCAAACACAATATCAACAGCGCCAGCTTTTAATAATTCATCAAAGACATTCATGAAGACGTCTATTTCATCAGTTAACACAATACTATTAGATTTAAATTTCATTGTTAATAATTGGTCACTTGCCCAAAGTTGAGCTTTTGCGCCATTACTAAATGGTAAAGCAAACACTGAGAATAATTGACCAGCGAAGCTATCACCATAGACTCTTCCTAAGTCATATATTGTTAAGATTTCTTTATTGCCTTCAAGATTTTTTCTGTCAATATTAGATAAAGCATTATTGACAACAGAGAATGGCATTAATAGGACACTGAAACTGACTAGTGCTTGGATAACACCAATTAAAGCACCAACAGGTCTTAACTTGCGTTCTTTACGCCATTTCTTAGGAATTGCATATCTTACAAAAGCATAAAGAAGTGTAGATAATGGCCAACTTAGAAGAATGATTAAAACTCCTCCTATAAAGAAGACCACAAACGTTAAGATTGCTTGTAATAATCCTAATAATAATTCTTGAATATCTTGGTTAGAAAAGATGGCTTTTAAATCGTCGGTAAAATCACCATTTTGAGCCAAATAATTAGGTAACTCCCTTAATGTCTCAACTTCCCAACCAATTGGTTCTAACAAGCCTTTAACAGGATAATCCATCAAGGATTCTATTATTCCTGGACTTAAGAACCATAGAGCAACTAATGCGGTCAATACAAACAAGAATCTGAAACCAGCTCTCCAGACTCCTCTAATCAAACCGATTAAAGCAGCGAGCACTAATAACACAATAAATGTAATGTTAAAGATAAATAGTACACTCGATGCATCAATACTAGCTTGTTGTAATACGACCGTTAAATCCAAATTCGCTAAACTCATACTTCACACCCCCGTTAGTATTTAAGTTATGAATTAATTTAACTGCAGAAATTTATTCGACCTAATTTAATAAAACCTTTTCTTAAGCGCTTACGCTTGTTTTTATACATATCATCCTATTATCCAATTTATCTGACAATAGGTTTATAGTGTATGTATAAATTAAGACTAACCTACTACAATACTACCTTATCACTTTGAACATCTAAATGTCTGATAGATTATCTTAGAGTTCAATTTTTTTATATTATTATAAACCTCCCATCATTTAGATTTTAAATCGATTCAGGTGATAAGTTTACTAGAAAATGCGCTGTGACTATGGGTATATCAAAAAATTGACATAATCCCACTTATCGTAATAAAGTTTACCATATATACAAAATAAAAACTAGATAAAATTTACAAAATCTGCTAATTTTCATACTTTATATTTGAATTAAAAACACTTTATTGTGCTTTGTGCATAAATCTAAAACTATTTTTATCAATTCCCCACAAATAAACGTCAATAAATTCCCCTTTTGAATAATACGAATCTTTTAATATTCCTTCCATTTTAAAACCTACTTTTCTTTGTAATGCAATAGAACTTTTATTAAAAGAATATGTTTTAGCAAGACACTTAAAGTATTTGTTATGATAGAACATATAATTAAGCAATAAATTCACAGCTTCAAATGCATAACCTTTACCTTGATACTTCTCCAACAAAGAAATTCCATAATTAAAGATTAAA
Source organism: bacterium (assembly GCA_012838555.1). Taxonomy (GTDB): domain Bacteria; phylum Bacillota_I; class Bacilli_A; order RFN20; family DUOZ01; genus DUOZ01. The sequence goes on from DUOZ01000091.1 coordinate 8,727, forward strand.
TGCCTATTATCAAATGTATGTAATGAAACTAAACCGATACTTTGATTCTTTTCATTTAATAATACTAATGTTGTCGGAAAAGGTAAAAGGCGATTTCTCTCAACTAGGGAAGCTATAGTTGCTTGTATTGATTCTTCATGATGAGGTAACCATAAGATATCACTATTTCTTAAATAAGAACTTGATAATTCAATTTCACTATAAAATAAAGGTGTATCAGTTAATTGAAGGTCTCTTAGACTAACTCTTAAACCATTATGGGAAATAATCATATCTTACGCCTCATTTCTCTATCATAAATAATAATTGATCTAACTTTTGATAATATCTTTTATGAATCAATCCACATTGTTGATAACCTAATTCTTTTACTAAGTTTATTAATCTTTGTTGATTACTATCCATAATTATAAAACCACTTTGATATCTAAGTTCATTAAACATAAAATCTTTAATCTTAATAATTGCCTCTTGATAATATTCCTTTACCTCAAACCTTGGCTCAATATAGATTCCTACAAAATACACCCCATTTCTAGAACTAGTATCAAATACTTCAATTATGCCTATTGGATAATCATTTACTATATTAGCAATAATCAAAGTGAAATTTGAATCAAAATGCATTATATTATTTTTTCTAAAATAAGTTTCAAAATTAAAGTTGCTTGTTAAAGGTTCATACTCAAGATGTCCTTTAAGCATAACTTGATAATAACCATTCTTAATAAAGAATAAGTTCCTATCTTTTTCTTTAAATAATCTTAATCGAATAAAATTACCATCAAAAAATCTTTCCATGTTCTCCATCCTTTTTTAAAAAAAGAAGCAGGGTTACTGCTTCTTAATTTTATTTTCAAATTCGATAACACGTTCTTCGTATTGCTCTTTATTGATATATCCACTTTGTAATTGACGGTTTAAACGTCTAATTTGCATCGTGTAATATTTTTCATCAATATTGAGTCTACTAGGGTGAGAACCATATCTAATCCAGAAATAAAAGATTATTAGAATGGTTAATGTTAATAAAAGGGCAAAAAAAGCAAAGATTGAATATCTTGGTATAAACCAACAAATACCAAATAATAAAACAATGCTCACTGCTATTATACAGAAGATTGAATAATATAATTCGTTATTTAGTATCTTACTTAACACTTTTTTTATCTTCATTAACATCACCCATTTATTATTTCATTGATATCCTCATTTTTTAAAGTAGAGAATTATTTTATACCTTCGATAATCTTGTTGTTAAAGCGATTTATAATATTTTTAACATATTCATCTAAAGTAATTTCTTTTTTTGCAACATTAGTTAAATCACACATAAATGAAATATGACTAAATAAATCAACACTATGAGAATCATGGAAAGTGGCATTCGCCTTCCATCTTCCAATTAATGCTTGATCATAATTTTTGCCACCTTTAATTTGAGAGACAAAACAATTAACTAAAGGGATAAATAATTCTTCGTGGTATAAAGAAGTATCACCACTTACTTTATCTTCAAGATTTAACCATTCTAAACTTTGCCAAACTTCACAACCAAAGACCTTATTAACAAAACTTAAATCAATACTTCTTAAAGCACTCATTGTAGTTTTAAGTGCACCAAGGTGTGTTGGATGTTTATCAAAAGGATTATGCATATAAATTGATGTTGGTTTTAATGTCTTAATAATCGTAATTAAATCATCTTTTGCGCGTTCATCAACATTTTTAATCTCACTAGAAGTATAATTTAACATAAATAAAGAAGAATACTCACCAACTTTCATTGCATTAAGTTGTTCTTCTAATCTAGCTCCAATCATCATTTCACCAGTATAAGATGAATAAGATCCGCTTCTAGGACTGTTCGCTCCATCAGTTAAGACAACAACATGAACACCAATTTTTTCATTTTTATAAGCTAAAGAGATAATTTGATAAGCCATAAATTCAGCATCATCAGGATGTGCCCCTATAATTAAGACATTCTCACAATCTTTTTTATCGACACCTTTAAAATACTTTGCTAACTTGTTCTTAAATTCCATTGTTTCACCTACTTAACAAAATCATTATACCATTATTTGTAAAACTTTTAATACCCTGAAATGAAAATTAATCCAACTAGCATCCCAATTAAGATAAACAAGGAATTTAAGTTTGATTTACTCATTAATAATGATTGAGGAATTATTTCATAAAAAACAACATACAACATCGCACCTGAAGCAAATGCTAAAGAAAAGGCGACACCGATATTAGAAGCAGAACCTATAAAATGACCAATGACTCCTCCAATAATTGTTGGAACACCAGATAAAGCTGTTAACATAACTGCTTTGACTTTACTCATTTCACCACCTACTAAAGGAGCACTTATTGCCATTCCTTCAGGAAGATTATGAAAAGCAATTAATAGTGATAAGAAAAGACCCATTTTAGTATCATAACTAAAAGAAGAACCTACTGCTAAACCCTCAGGAAAATTATGAATTCCAATTGCCATCACCATAATTAACCCTGACTTAAGTAATCGATATTTATTAATCGATAATTCTTTAACTTCATTAAATTTAAAATATTTATCAACAACTGTATTAATTAACATAATAATAATTACACCAACAACAGAAAAAATCGCCGTATATAAAATATTACTTAAATTTATTGATTCGACAATTAAATCAAAACAAACAACACTTAACATTATCCCACCAGAAAAAGATAACAAGATACTCATGTGTTTTTCAGATTTTTTACCAAATAAAACACCAATTAAGCCTCCTAGACCTGTACCTACAACTCCTGATAAAAATGTATTTAAGATAATCTCGAGCATTGAACTTTCACCTTCGCTTTGATTTGTAATACAATTAATTTAGTATCGCTATAATTTATGCTTTTTTAAAAAGATTAATGAGTTGCCTTATTTTCATAAATGGTTTAATATAATATCTTACCAGCATAAATTAAAGAGAAATATAACAAAGGAGGATAAATAAATGTTTAAAGTTAAGTATATGGGGAAAGAAAAAGTGTTCAATCAAAAAGTCTCCTTATTAAGTTTATTAGACGAAAAGGATAAATATAATTATCTAGCTGCAAAAGTAAATAATCGTTTAAGAGAACTTACATATGAGGTTTACTACGATTGCGAAGTTGAATTCCTAGGTTTTGATAATTACAACGCAATTAAAATATATGAAACTAGTTTAAGATATTTGATTGCTATGACTTTTGAAATCTTATACCCACATTTAGAAATTAGATTTAGTTACAATGTTTCAAGATCACTATTTTTACAAATTTTAAATGGTAAAAAAACAATTGATAATGAATTATTAACACAAGTTAATAATAAAATGAAAGAATTAATCGAAAGAGACATTCCATTTAAACGCAAAGTTGTTACAAATCAAGAAGCATTAGAAATATATAAAGCTAGAGGCTTTGAAGATAAAATTGATGCTCTTGCTTATCGTCCTGAAAAAACTGTCCATTTTTATGAATGTGATGGTTATTTAAACTACATGTATGGTTACATGGTTCCTTCTACTGGTTATTTAAGACAATATGTATTAAGACTGTTATTACCAGGAATCATTATTCAATATCCGCGTAGTGAACTTAATGGACAAATTGGTCCGTTTGAATATGCTTCTAGATATGGTCATACATTAAAACAAGCTTATTTATGGGCTAAACTTTGTGATGCTGAAACTGTCGCTAAAGTTAATTATCAATGTGAAACCAATGTTGTTGATTTTATGAACCTATGCGAAACTAGACATAACAATATGCTAGCTGAATTAGGTGAATTAATTAAAAAAGATGCAGATACAATTAGATTAATTGCTATCGCAGGTCCTTCTTCATCTGGAAAGACTACTTTTGCCCATCGCTTAAGAATTCAATTAATGTCAAAAGGCATTAAACCTGTTAAGATTTCAATCGATGATTATTATTTAGGTAAAGAACAATGTCCAAGAGATGAAAATGGAGAAATTGATTTAGAGCATATCAACGCTATTGATGTTAATTTATTTAATCAACATCTTCTTGCTTTAATCCAAGGTGAAGAAGTTGAACTTCCTCGCTTTGACTTCCAACTACAAAAAAGAGTCAGAGGTAATAAAATTAAAGTCGATGCTAATTCACCTATCATTATTGAAGGTATTCATGCATTAAACGAAGAACTTACTAGTTTAATACCAAAACATCAAAAGTTCAAAATTTATATCAGTCCGCAAATTCAAATAAATCTAGATAATCATAACCCAATTTCATTAACTGACATTAGGTTAATTAGACGTTTAGTTAGAGATTATAAATACCGTAACTCACCTGCTGAAAACACATTCTCCATGTGGGATTCAGTTAGACGCGGTGAATTTAAATGGATATACCCACACCAAGAAGGGGCAGACTATGTCTTTAACTCCGAGTTAACTTATGAATTATGCGTTCTAAAAAAATATGCAATGCCACTATTAAGAGCAGTTAAAAATGAAAGTGAACATTATATTACTGCGAACCGTTTAATTAAATACTTAAAATACTTTAAGGATATCGAAGATGATTTAGTTCCATGTAATTCAATTTTAAGAGAATTCATTGGAGGAAGTTGTTTCAAAGATGTCTAAATTTAATAAGCTTAATTCACCATCGAATTAGGCTTTTTTTATAAAAAAGATTCCAAAAGAGGAATCTTACACTTTAATATTTTTTAAGTTCTTATCTAAAATTGACTTAGAAAAAGCAATTTGTTTTTTATAGTTTTCTTCAACATTATCAATCATACGACAAATTTCGCTATTTTCCTTTATCATTGATTGAGTCTTTGAATTATTAAGACGTTCAATTTCTTGTTCCATATTACTTAGTTTAGCCTCTAACTCAGCAATATCATTTTCATATTGCCTTTGAGCATTATTTTTTGCTATCTGATAATCGCTTAAGGCGCTTTGACGATTCTTTTCGATTTCATTAAGGCGATTTTCTTTAATAGATTCTTCTTCTTTAATACGATTATCATTTTGCATTTTAAAGATTTTAAATTCATTCTCAAGTTGTTCAATATTTTTATTGTATTCAGAATTAAGGCTATTAATTTGAAATTGATTTTGCTTTTGTAACTCTATCTTTTCACTTTCTGCTTTACCTTTTAAAGTATCAAGTAAAAGTTTATAGTTAGTTAAAGCACCGTTATATTCACCTTCAATTAATTGATAACCATAATTAACCATATCATTTATCACTGGATAAATCATACTTTCTAAATAACGATTTTTATCTTGTTCTAATTTGTTTTTAGCTTCATTTAATTTAGATTCATAAGCATTAATAATTCTATTATGATTTTTATTCATTTCATCTAAGAGAGTTTTATGCCTATTCTTAGATAATAAAATCATGTTTTCAAATTGAGATTTGATTCCATTATCAACTAATTTAATTTTATCATTTAAATATGCAATTTCTTTATCATGCATTTTATTAATTTGTCTAACCATTTCTTGATGTTCAAGTTTTTCAGCATCCATATACTTTAAATACTGTTCTTGAAGTTTTAAAAATTCATTTTCAAGTTTAACTAAATAAGGTGTATAAGAAGTTTTAATTCGCTCTAATTTTGATTCAATTACTTTTTGCTTAATTTTTTTAGATGCTAAAAACATTAATTCTATTTTTTCTTTCTCAAAGTGAATTAATTTTAAGTGATGATCAATTTTTGCTATATTTAATTTTTCGTTTAAATTTAAAATATTTATTTCATGTTGACGATTAATACTTAATAAGTCTTTCTTATATCTAAGTTGTAATTTTTTCAACTCTAAATCATGTAATAACTGCAATTTTGTTTGTTGATGTTCTTGATTAATTTTAAAACATTGATAATCAATATAATTTTCATTATTAGCTTTATTATAATCAAGTGTAGTCATTGTTAGTTCATAAACTAATTGACGATCTTTAATATCGGATTGAACTGAAACACCATAAAACTCTAATTTATTAGCATTTTCTTGCTTAAAAATTCTTTCTGCCAGTTCATTTTCAATTATTTCCTTATTAAGATTTTTCTTTTGAACATCACATTCATATTTATATTGAAGAACCCTTAATGCATGAGCATTATTCTCTAAATTAATTTGTTGTTCAAATTTTAATTGCTTCAACTTTCTTTCTAAATTAGTTTTAGCTATACTTCTTTGTTCTTCGATGGCTTTAAAATCAACATCTGCATCCTTTTGCTGTGATTCAATATTACTATGATAAAACTTTTCTAAACTAACAGTTTTTGCTTTTAACTCCTTTGCTTCTTTTTTTCTACCCTGAGCGATTGCTTCTACCCTTTGATTAATTAACTTACTCTTTTCATCTTCAAATTGAATCTTTAAAGCATCAATTTGAATTAATAATTCTTGTCTTCTTAACTCTTCTTTTTCGTCTATTTTAGAAATCTCCTCATTATATTCCTTTTTCAACAGGGCTACTTGAGCATTATAATTATCATTTATTTGAGCATTTTTCTTATATATTTGTCTTACTTCTAAGTCAAATTTTCGTTTTAAAGATGCCAAAGCTAAAGAATTATCTTCTCTAGTTTGATTTATTGTTAACTCGATTTTTTTAATCTCATCTTCTGCTTTAATCTTTAAAGGATGTAACTCTTCATCGGTTTTACTTCTTAAGATAATACGTTCATGATTAATCGTTTCTTCCATAGTGTCACGATAAGAATTAAGTTCATCAATTTTTTTACGATATAATTTATCATTTTCACTTAATAAATTATTTAACTTTTCAATATTTTCATTAAATTTAAAAGTGGCTTGATTTATTTCATCCTCTTTATTTTTATTTATATCATTAACTAAATTTAAATGAGATGTATTGGCGACATCAATCTCATTTTCAATATCAATTAAATGGTTGTTATGATCTTGTTTTAAACTTTCAATCTTTTCATCAATTAATTGAAGTTGAGAGTGCAACTCCTTACCAGTTTCTTCATCAAAAGTCTTGTATTCTTTTTGTATCAATTCACACAAAACCTTCGCTTCTTCTAACTTAGCATTAAAGTCAAACTCACTTGTTTCTTGATTAGTTAAATTATCATTTGCTGTATTATCTTCAGGTTCTAATTTTAATTCACTCATTATTACACCCCCTACTATCTTATATTTAAGTATGATTAAAATAATATCTATTAATTATAACTTTCAATCTTATCAAACTTTACAACATTTGCTATATAGTAAATAATACCAACTTCAATTGTCCATAAACTATCTCTAAGTAACATTGGAATATGAAGTTCTAGATTATTTAATACGTAAGGTAATAAAAGTAATAACCAAAAGACAATTAAGTAAAGATAAAATTGATTTTTATATTTACTTTCTAACTTAATTATATAATAACTTACTATCATTCCGTAAACTAATTTAATAAAAATTCTTATAAAATCAAGATTATATTGATACTGCTCAAATTCTGCATAGTTAACTAATCCTAAATAGTGAATAAAAGCAATCACACCATCGAGTACTGCATTGGTTATTAAAATTAATAGATTAATAATTAATAAAGCATAACAGATATTAAGAAATTTATTTAAATTTGTATTCTTCATTTTCTTAATAAATCTCAAAAAATTAATCAAAATCAAAGTATAAAAAATTGACCAAATTGTTGTTAATATTACGACACCTAAATCAAGCTTTAATTTTGTATCTAAATCAAACTTAGAAATTTGAATTACATATTTTAAACCAAAACATAAAGCCCAAAAGACAAGAAAGATAATTGATAGACTTAGTATCCTTTTCTTTGCTTTCTCCACAAAATCACCATCTTTTGTTGTTTAATCATAATTATACAATAATCTCTTAAAATAACAATAAAATCTTGAACTATATTAAAACGATGTTAATTGAAATAGTAATTTCCGTTGTATCATCTAGGACTAACTGTGGTTGTTCTTTTTTGCAGAACTAAATTCCGTTATAATTTAGTTGTTATGTTAGCCTAAATAAGGAGGTTAACCATATGG
>DUOZ01000092.1 GCA_012838555.1 bacterium
ACCTAAAAAATTAAATGATAAAGAATTATTATTGGTTAAAGGATTAATAAATCAAGGAATCATTGTTGAAGAGTCTAAATTAAAAAAGACGCCTAGAAGTTATGAAGAAGCACAGTTTTGTAATGAGTGTGTTGCTAATGATTTTATTATTCCAGGACTTGAATTTGATGAAAATGGCATTTGTCCGATGTGTGCTAATAAAGATGAAGCTAAGAAATTAAAAAGTGTTTTGCCTACAATAAATGATATTCCATATAATAAAAAGGGTCGATTTGATATTGCTTTATTTTACACAGGTGGTAAGGATTCAACTTATTTATTATATTATCTGTCTAAAGTTTTAAAATTAAGAGTTTTAGCCTTAACTTGGGAAATACCATTTATGTCAGAATCAGCGAAAGTAAGTATAGAAAATGCTAAAAATATGTTTAGTAATGTTGAATTTATCTCTAGAAGAGTTTCAAATAAGGACTTAATTAAAATGTATTCTAAATTATATGAGTTAAATGGTAATACATGCGCTTGTCCTACTTTAGCATATGTCCTATTTTTTCCTGATTTAGTGATAAATAAAGTTCCTTATTTTGTAGCGGGTAATGAACCAGTTCAAATAATTGGTTTTTATTATAATAATATAGCACCTAAGATAACTTTTACTTTCCATGATAATAAATTCTTAAACTTCTTAATTAATGTTGGTAGAGTTATTACTTTACATCCACCATTAAAGAAAGGTCAGTTTCATACCTTAATGACGATGAATGAACTAGCTAGAGGGAATAAATTAACTAAATTCCTTAAATATCGAAATACGATCTTAGAAAATGTACGTCTTTCAATTAATGAAATTGAACATATAAGAAAACCACTTAAAAAGTTCATTAGAAAATCTTCATGGACAGGAAATATACCAGCTTTTATTAATATTGATTTAAATAAAATTGCAGGTGGAGTCTATGATTGGAAGAAAATAAAAGATATTTTAGTTAAAGAAGCAGGATGGGTCGCACCTAAAGAAGAGGTAAAAGGACTGCATACTAGTTGTTCAATTGAAAAGTGTAAAGAATACTCTCAGTTTATTAAGTTTTATCAAATGGAGAGTACGATTATTCCCTTTTCAGCATTAGAACTCGCTCTTGCAAGTCGAAACAAAAATGTTTCTAAAGAAGAAGCATTAAAAGAAATGAAAGAATGTATGGGATTTTCCCTAGAAGAAATAAGTGAGTGTCAAATTATGAAAGATTATTTAAACTCACTTAATAACAATGATTGATTGAGGTTTTATTTTATTTTTTAAATATAAAGTTAATAATTTACTTCTTTTATATGTATAAGCCTTATTAGGACATTCAGTTACACATCTTAAACATCTTAGACAATTTTTATTAATCTTGTGATAATTATTAATAGCATTGACAGGGCATTTATTAATACAAAGATTACATTTGATACACTTATTAGGATTAAACTTAATTTTAATATTGTATTTAGTTCTTTGTTTTTCTAGGATTGGTGAAAGGAAATGCCCTTTGAGTTTAGGAATATTAATAGGAGTATAATCCTTGTTTTCATATTTATCTAAAAGAGGTTGTAATTCATTAAAATCATTATTAACAACATTATTATAATAAGTGTGTTTAGAAGGTATTAAAGCAGCTCCGATTAAACTTATTGAAGGTGAAATTAGCTTTTTAATATTTTTTAGTGTTCTTCCAACACTTATTGATCCATATGTTAAATTGACTATCAAATATTTACATTTCAATTTATTTAAAAAATTTCTAACAGGTAAAGGCACGTTTTCTGAATAAACTGGGATTGATAAAATAATCATGTTATAAGTTAGATAGTGATTGAAGTTAACTCTAGTATCATAATCTGTTATATCAAAGACATTAAGATTTGGTAATTTATTTTGATAATAGTCATTAACTTTTTTTGTTTCACCTGTCGCAGAAAAATAAATTAATGCATTCATGTGACTCACACCTTTTTTAACATTATAACTTTATTTGTCAAATAAAATAAGTGTTTAAAGTGGTTTTATTGTAACAATTTAAGGCATAGGTTATAATTTCACTAATAAGAAGGTAATATTTATGGATGAAATGAGATTTAAAGAAATATGTGAAACTAAAATTAAATTTAATCAATCAACAACAAAAATCGGAATGATGAAAGAAAAAACATTACATTTAGTGATTAAAGAATACTTTGGTGATGGGGGATTAGTTGAACATAAGATTAAGAACTATCATGTTGATGTTTTTAAAAATGGTAAAGTAATTGAAATACAAACTGGTAATTTTGATAAATTAAGAAAGAAATTAGATGTTCTTTTAAAAGAATATCAGGTAATGATTGTTTATCCGATTGCTTATATGAAGTGGGTTTCTTATATTAATCCTAATACAGGTGAGATAAGTAAAAAACGTTTATCACCAAAAAGAGGAAATATATATGATTGTTTTAAAGAGTTGTATAAAATTAAGTTTTATTTAGATAATCCTAATTTAAGTTTGTGTTTATTGTTAATTGATATGTATGAATATAAATTGTTAAATGGTTATAGTGAAGATAAAAGAAAAGGTGCTAGTAAAGTTGAAAGATATCCTTGTTCCTTAAAAAGTGAAATTTATTTTAATAGTACTATAGATTATTTAAAGTTTTTACCTTTAACCTTACCAAAAAGATTTACTACAAAAGATTATGCTAGTCATTGTAAGATAAGATTAAAAAATGCTCAATTGGGTCTTCATCTTATACATTATCTAAAAATAATTGAAAGAGTAGATAAGATAGGAAATCTTATTGTTTATCAAATAAGTGATAAATATAGTCAAGACTCACTCTTGCTTAATAATTATGTTTCTTGATTTAAGGTAGTTAGTTAGATAAAATTTTAAAAAGGGAGTGAATTAAATGGAATGTAAACATCATAAAGAACATGAATTAAGTTGTGTTGCTAGAGTTCCGATTTTTTCAAATTTAACGTATGATGAAATGCTAGAAGTTGCTATGATTACAACTCCTAAAACATATAAGAAAAATGAAGTTATTTATAGTTATAATGATTTAGGAGGAACACTTTATGTAATAAATGATGGTCAGGTTAAAATTTCTAGATTTAGTTTAAATGGAAAAGAACAGGTTATTCGCACAGTTGGACCTGGCGAATTCATCGGTGAGGTATCATTACTTAGTAGTAAAAGACATACTGATAACGCGATTGCTTTAGAAGAAACAACAATGTGTATTATTAATGGCGATAAATTAAAACAATTGATGAGTAAATACCCAACAATCGCGTTAAAGGTTCTTGAATCTATTAGTATGAGATTAGAAAAGGCTGAGGAATTAATTGAAAACATTAATAATGCTTCAGTTGAACAAAGATTAGCTAGTGCCTTACTTGAATTAGCACATGACAAAAAGACGATTAATTTAAAAATGAGTAAAGGAGAACTAGCTTCACAACTAGGAATGACTCAAGAAACATTAAGTCGTAAACTGTCAATGTTTCAAGATCAAGGTTTAATTAAATTAGAAGGACAAAGAAAAATTATTATTTTAGATAAAGATGAATTAGAATCAATAAAGTTTGACTCAATTTGAGTTAAGTTTTTTTATTCAAACAAGGTTTTACTATAAAGAACTTTACCTATGATTTTAACAGGTAATTCATCTACTTCTTTTGGAGTAAAATACTTATTTTCAACACCGATATTAGCAGACTCTAAAATTAACATATTAGGTTTTTTAACAATTCTTTTAATTGTTACTTCGGTTCCACCAATTAAAATAACGGCTATATCACCACTATTAACATCACTACATTGTTTAACATAAACTAAATCACCATCATGAATTTTAGCCCCACTCATTGAATCACCTGTTACTTTTAAAAAGTAATCACCATGATGATTATCTTTTTCACTTACTTCTTCATAACCTAAAATATTTTCTTCAGCAAAAAGACCATAACCGGCTTTAGCTGTTCCTAAAATCGGTTTTCTATATCTAAATAAAGATTCTTTCATTAATTGTTCAACGTCTTGACCAATTAATTCAGAAAGATTAGATACTAACTCTTCACTTACTTTTTTAGTTTCTCCAGATATTATTCTAGATAAAGTGAAACGAGTTGTTCCAAGTAATGAAGCCATGTATTCTAAAGTGTAACCAGTTTTTCTTTTATATTCCTTAAGAATTTCTTGGATTGTCATAAAAATCCACCTCAATATTATTATACTTATTTCTAATAAAATTGCAACAAAATGCACAAAATAGCAACGATGTGCAAAAATGTGCAAAAGTTAGTTGAATCTAGTCGGGTTACAAAATATAATGATAGTGTGGGGTGAGTTAAATGAAAGAAAGGGTAATTTTGCATTGTGACATTAATCACTGTTATGCGCAAATTGAAGAAATGAAATTCCCTCAGTTAAGAAATGTGCCCATGGCAGTAGGAGGTCATGAAGAAAGCAGACATGGGATTATTCTAGCTAAAAATTTACTAGCCAAGAAATTTAAAATTAAAACGGGAGAAACACTTCGAGATGCTAAAAGAAAATGTCCTGAACTTGTTATTGTTCATCCAAATTATGATGACTATTTATATTACACAGAAAAGGTTAAAGATATTTATCGAGAATATACAGATAAGGTTGAAAGTTTTGGTTTAGATGAGGCTTGGGTTGATTTAAGTAGTTCTAGTATCTTTGGAAGTGGTGAAGAAGTTGCTAAAATCATCCAAAAAAGAGTACTAGAAGAAATAGGCTTAACTATTTCAATAGGTGTATCTTTTAACAAAGTCTTTGCTAAACTTGGATCAGATTTAATTAAACCATCTGGTTTAGTTGTTATAACAAGAGAAAATTATAAAGAAACAGTTTGGCCGCTTCCGGTTGAAGATTTGTTTTATGTTGGTAAGGCAACAAAAAGAAAACTAGAAGTAATGAATATTAATACCATTGGAGAGCTTGCTAATACAGGAGTAGAAGTATTAAGAAAAAGATTTGGTAAAATGGGAGAAGTTTTATGGGGGTTTGCCAATGGGTATGATTTATCAAATGTTACACATATTGATTATCAACGAGAAATTAAGTCAGTTGGTAATAGTGTAACTGCTATAAGAGATATCATAAACTATGAAGATGCTAAAATCGTTTTCTATGTTTTATCTGAATCGGTTGCATCTAGATTAAAAGAAAGTGGACTTAAAGGATATGTTGTTTCTATTAGTTTAAGAAATAACAAGCTAGAATGGTTTACACGTCAACAAAAAAGGGATATACCTACTAATATCTCTAAAGAAATAATGGAAACGACACTTGAACTATTAAAAAACAACTATGACTTTTCAATTCCGCTTAGAAGTATAGGGATTTCAGTTTCAATGTTAGTACCTGATGATTATCCTAGTCAAATGAGTTTGTTTATTAATGAAGAAGAACGAGATAAGGCTAAAAGAATTGATGAAACTCTTGATAAAATTAGAAATCGATTCGGACATTATTCGATTCATAGAGCTTGTGTCTTGCTTGATTCTAAATTAACCGGATTCTCTCCTAAAGAAGATCACATTATTCATCCGGTGAGTTATTTCTAATGATGTTATATAAAAGATATGTAGATGTTGTTACGCTTATTGATAAAGAGGGAACGATGACTCCGGTTTTGATCATTTGGGATGATGGTGCTAAATATAAGATAGATAGAGTAATTGAAATTAGAAAATCGGCTTCTGTAGTAGGTGGAAGTGGTATTTTATATAAATGTCGAATTAAAGGACAAGTAAGAAATTTGTTTTTTGAAAAAAATCGTTGGTTTATTGAAAGTTATCATCCATAATATAATTAGAGGTGATGATAACAACATGGAAGAAAAAACAATTGATGCTTATATTGCGCTTTATCCTTCAAATATACAAGGAAGAATGAATAAGATAAGAAAGACTATTCATGAAACAGTTTCTAATTTAGAAGAAACAATTAGTTGGAGTATGCCTACATTTAAATATAAGAAAAAGAATTTAATCCACTTCGCTGGTCATAAAAATCATATTGGAATTTATCCTGGAAGTGATGCAATAAGTCACTTTAGTGAAGAATTAAAAAATCATTCTCACTCAAAAGGAGCATTTCAAATACCTAATGATAAAGAAGTTGATTATGAATTAATTAGAAAAATAGCCTTATTTAATAAGGAGCAAATAGATAAAAGATAGATTATAAATTAAGGTTGTCTAAAAAAAGATGACCTTTTTTAATTTCTAAATTTTCTAATGCTTATGATTTGATTGTATAAATTAATAAATATAGAATAATAGTAATAAAGAGAAGGGGGATAATATGATAGAAAATAAGAAAGAATTATCACCTAAACAAAAAGAAGAGTTATTATTAATACTAAAAGAACGTTTTGAAAATAATATGAATCGTCATGAGGGAATTAGATGGGATGAAGTAGAAGTTAAACTAGAAGCAAATCCTACTAAACTTTGGTCACTTAATGAGATGGAAGTAACTGGTGGGGAACCAGATGTTATTGGCTATGATGAATTAAAAAAAGAATATATTTTTTGTGATTGCTCAAAAGAAACACCAAAGGGACGCCGCAGTTTATGTTATGATTTAGAAGCTTTAAATTCTAGGAAACAACATAAACCTCAAAATAATGCTGTTGATGTTGCTTCTTTTATGGGAATTGAACTACTAGATGAAGAACAATATTTTGCATTACAAAAATTAGGCCCTTTTGATACAAAAACCTCAAGTTGGTTAAAAACACCTAGTGAAATTAGAAAACATGGTGGAGCTATCTTTGGAGATTATCGTTATGGTAGAGTCTTTATTTATCATAATGGTGCTGAATCTTACTATGGTGTAAGAGGATTTAGAGGATTATTAAGAGTTTAAATAACTGGTAAAAGGAGGAAATTTAATGGTAGGAGTCGAAATTGATTTTGTTGTAACTGATAGTTTAAAGGCTTTAGAATTATATGAAAAGATATTTGAATTAGAACGTGTTGAAGTCTCAGATTTACCAAAAGGTGAAAATGAAGTAGTATTTAACTTATATGGAACTCGCTTTCATATGTTAGATGAAAATCCAAAGTTTAATTTAGTCGCACCTTCACCAGATAAACCTAATACTATTTGGTTTAATGTCTTAGTCGAGGATATAAATGATACTTATTCAAAAGCGGTTAATGAGGGGTGTACCTCAATACAGCCTGTTAATGAAATGCCTGAATATGGAATTTCAAATGCAATTATCGTTGATCCTTTTGGATATGTATGGATGTTACATCAACTTCATAAAGTTGTTAGCCATGAAGAAAGAATTCGTTTATGGGAAGAAAGCAAAGATAAATAATCTTAGTTAATTTAAATAATAAGGTTCTAGGT
>DUOZ01000093.1 GCA_012838555.1 bacterium
ATTCATTGATATTTCAATTTATCAAATTAAGTAATTATACTTTAATAAGTTAATTGAGGGAGAGTAATCTCCCTCAATATATATAAATATGGACAGGGGTAAATTAATGTATACAACAAAATTAGCAAATGACTATATTAAAAAGAATAAATATAGTGTTAACAATAAATATCGCTTTAAATATCATGCGATGCCACCTATTGGTTGGATGAACGATCCTAATGGATTAATTTATTTTAATAATGAATATCATTTATTTTATCAATATAATCCATATAACTCAATCAGTGGGCCAATGCATTGGGGACATTTTACCTCTAAAGATTTAGTTGTGTTCAAAGATGAAGATGTTGTTTTAGCACCCGAAGCAATTGATGAGACTGGTTGCTTTTCTGGTGGAGCTATTGTTGATGAAGTAACAAAAGAGTTAGTATTATTCTATACTAAACATTATGAAAAATATGGCGTGAAGTTTGAAACTCAAAACATTGTTAAATCAAAAGATGGCATTAATTTTGTAAAAAATGATGGTAATATTATATCAACATCTATGATACCTGAACATGCAGATAAATACGACTTTAGAGATCCTAATCCATATTATAAAGATGGTTATTATTACGTTTTTATAGGTTCAAAAAATGAGTACAATCAAGGTCAAATTCTTGTTTACAGATCTATCGATTTAGTTAACTTTGAATATCATTTTACAATCGGTCCTAATAAATATTTCGGTGACATGGCAGAATGCCCTGATTTTTTTACTATTGATGGATATGATGTAATACTTGTTTCAGCAACAAATTTGAAAGCTGAATCAAATCGATTTTTAAATGTAAATTCAAGTTTATACTTAATTGGTAAAATGGATTTTGAAAATAAAAAGTATGAAATTATCAAAGTAGAAGAAATTGATGGTGGCCATGATTTTTATGCTCCCCAAACACTTCTTGATAATAAGAATCGACGCATTATGATTGGTTGGCTTAACATGTGGGGTAAAGATTACTATACCCATAAATTAGGGCATAAATGGAGTGGAGCATTAACAATTCCAAGAAAGTTAAGTATCAAAGATGGACATTTTATGCAATATCCAATTGATGAAATTAAAAATTATCAAACTAATAAACGTGGATTTACTAATGGTATGTTAATTTCTAAATCATCAGACTTGCTATTTAAGCTCGGAAATGGCAATTTTAATTTTAAATTTTCTAATCCGAACAATGATGATGATTATTTTATAATCGGATTAGATGATGGAGAATTATATTTGGATTCTAGTAAATCTATTTTATGGCCACAAACACGTAGAAATAGTTTGTTCAAATATAATAAAGAAGTTGAATTAAGAATATTACCTTGATACATCATCGGTTGAATTATTTATTAATAATGGCATTGATGCCATTACAACAATAGTGTATTTTGATTGTGATAACTATAAATTAACACTAGATAATTTAAACTTATTAAAAGAAGCAGAAATCTCCGATATCAAAATATAAGGAGGGATTTATATGAAAATTAAGCCTTTGGGAGTTTTGATGATGACGATTAGTTTATTAAATGCATGTGGTAACACCGACCCAATATATTCATCATCAATAAATAACTCTAACTTGCCACAAAAAGGGACTATTAATCAAGGTAATATTAGTATTTTTCCAAAGCAAAATAATGGGTATATTGGTGATCCTATGCCTTATTTTGATAATGGAGTGCTTAATTTATTTTATTTACATGATGCTAGAGATGGTAATAGAGGGTTTCATCCTTGGTATTTAATGCAAACAACAGATTTTATTAACTGGGATGATAAAAAAGAAGTAATTCCCTATGTTAATGATTATAGTAGCCAAGATTTAGCACTTGGTACAGGTTCAGTAATTAAAGATAAAAATGGTCTTTATCATGCTTATTACACTGGATTTAATGGAACAGGTAATACGCTTTATTTTGAAAAAATTCAGCATGCAACATCAAGCGATTTAATTACTTGGACAAAGCATCCAGAAGATGGTTTCTATGGTGGTAAAAATGACTTCCGTGATCCTTATGTTCTATACATGGAAGAGTATGATGAATATTGGATGCTAATTACAACTAGAGATAACAATCATGGAGTAATTGCGCTATATACATCAACTGATTTAAAATCATGGAAATATGATCGAATTTTCTTTAGAAATGATGTTGGTAGTTGGAACATGGAGTGTCCAACACTAATTAAATATAATGATTATTGGTATTTATCATATTCTGAACAAGGTGCTAATCGTATCGTTCATTATAGATACACCAAAGATTTAAGTAAAGGTTGGACAAAACCAACACAAGATTACTTTGACAGTGTTGGATTTTATGCAGGAAGAATTGAAAAAGCTTTCGACCGTCTGTTTGCCTTTGGTTGGGTTGGTACAAAAGACTATGATATAGATAGTGGTAACTTTAATTGGGCGGGTAATCTTGTTACCCACGAGTTAATACAAAAAGATAATGGTGAACTTTATCCACGAATAGTTAAAGAAGTTGATAACAAACTATCAAATAAAGTTAACTATAATATTGTTAATAAAAGTAGCAGTACAAATGTAAGTGACAATATGATTGAATTTTCTGGTAAAAGCGGATATGAATATTTAATGTTTGATGAACTTGAAAGTAAACCTACCAAGATTACTTTTAGTGTTACGGTTACAAATGGTTCAAAGTTTGGACTTACTTTTGGTGCTAGCAATAAGCAATATGGACCTTTAAATATAATGTTTAACCTTCAAACTAAAAAGATAGAATTTTACAATGTTGAATTTAGCAAGATAAGTAAGACAAATTCACAAGCAAGTGTTGGTATTAATGCTGAACTTGGAGATAGTTTAGATGTTGTTATAGTATCGGAAAAGGAATGTATAACCATTTATATTAATAATCAAATAGCGCTTACTACTAGAATGTACACTAAGTCTAACAATTACTTTGGTATGTTTAGTAATTTTAGTAAAGTAACAATCAATAATTTAAGTTTTTATGAGTAGGTAATTTTATGAGTAATAAATTGATTGCAATTGGAGAACTATTAATTGATTTTACCAGTTCAAAAACCGGAGAACTAAAGTATATTGAATCATTCACTAAAAACCCTGGAGGAGCACCTGCTAATGTAGCAGTATGCTGTAGTAAACTTGGTGGTAATGCTTTATTTATAACGAAATTAGGTAATGATCCTTTTGGTGATTACTTGTTAGATGTACTTAATAAAAACAATGTTAATATAAATTATGTTAAAAGGACGGATAAAGCTAATACTCCACTTGCTTTTGTGTCATTAAAAGATAATGGCGAAAGAGATTTTACATTTTATAGAAATCCATCAAGTGATTTGTTTTTAGAACCATCTGATATTGATGGAACAATATTTAATTCAGGAGACATATTACATTTTTGTAGTGTTGACTTAATAGATTATCCAGTTAAAAAGGCACATTTAAAAGCAATTGAATATGCACTAAAGAATAACTTAATCATAAGTTTTGATCCAAATTTGAGATTATCTTTATGGGATGATGAATGTAAATTAAAGCAAACAGTAATGGATTTTATACCTTATGCCCATATTATAAAAGTTAGTGATGAAGAATTATTCTTTCTAACAGAGATAGAGTCTGAAGAGTTTGCATGTAAATCTTTATTTAAAGGAAACGTTCAATTAATAATAGTTACAAAAGGAAAAGATGGAGCAGTTATTTATACTAAAGATAACAACATAATTATCTCACCTGGTATAAAGGTTAAATCAATTGATACAACAGGTGCAGGAGATGCTTTTATAGGTAGTTTCCTTTACCAATTATTAAGAAATAATATTACAACAACTACATTATTAGATAATCCTGAGCAATATTTAGAAATGTTAAATTTCTCAAATTTAGTCGCATCAATAGTAGTTACAAAATACGGAGCAATTCCTGCTATGCCTACATTTGAAGAAGGGGAGGATTTACAATATGAAAAGTAAATTTAGATCATTAATTTTTATTAGTTCAATATTAATTGGCCTTTCATCATGTAATAATGGTGAAGTTAAACTTACAAACCTTGGCTTTGAAAAAGGAAATTTTGATGAATGGACTATTGATGGAGATGCTTTTAGTATTTCAGACAAAGTGTATTTTGGTGATAATAATCGCTATTACTTTAATGAAGGTAAATATCATGTTATCGGTTCATTAAGCAAAAAAGGCACTTTAAAATCCAAAACATTTAAAGTTACTAATACAGGACATATTAGTTTCCTTATTAGTGGTTCAAAAACAAATGATACATATGTTGGTGTATATGATGCTAAGACGCATAATGTATTAACTAAAACTAATAATCTTTATTATGATGAGATGTTAAATACTGATAATTATTTAAGAGAGGTATTAGATTTATCGGAATTCATTAATACCAATGTTTATATTAAAGTAGTAGATAATTCAGATAAAGATTACATAAATGTTGATGACTTTATAATTGATATTGATGAAGATTTATTAACAGAATTAATGATTGATAAAAATGTTAGATTAGGACTAGATACGTATGATGATATGATCAAAGCTGCAAATACATACATTAAACAGAACTCTTATAAGATTCAAGCACAAGATAGATTTAAATACCATGTAACAGGTGAAATTGGATGGATAAATGATCCAAATGGTTTTTCATATTATAATGGAAAAATACACTTATTCTATCAACATAATCCTTATGATATTAAATGGGGGCCAATGCATTGGGGACATGTTACAAGTACTGATTTTGTTAAATGGAATTATGAAAGTGTAGCATTAGCTCCTGATAAAGAGTACGACTATATTGGTGCGTTTTCAGGATCTGCTGTAGAGTTTAATGGTAAATACTATTTAGTCTATACAGGTGCAAGTGATGGTAAACAAGTTCAATGTTTAGCTGTATCAGACAATGGTATCAATTTTACTAAGTATGAAGGTAATCCAATTCTTGATGAAAAAGATTTACCAGCTAATACTTCAATTAAAGATTTTAGAGATCCAAAAGTATGGGTTAAAGATGGAACAGCTTATATGATTGTTTCAGCTAGAAATAGTTCTAATCAATATTCTAAGTTACTCTTATTTAAATCTAGTAATATGTATGATTGGACTTATGCAGGTAGAGTTATTGCAAATAATTCTAATATGGGTGAAAAATTAGGAATAATGTTTGAATGTCCAGATGTATTTGAATTAAATGGTAAAAGCGTAGTAATTGTAAGTCCTCAAAGTGTTGCTGGGCATCGAAATGCAGATAGTAACGTATATATTGTAGGCGACTTGTCATATCAAACAGGTAACTTGGAAAACTGGAGTTATGAATCTATTAATGAGATTGATAATGGATTTGATTTTTATGCCCCACAAACAATGGAAATGAATGATGGAAGAAGAATCATGGTTGCATGGATGGCAAGTTGGAATAGACAACCAATATATTCTTCTGTTGGATTTGCTGGAGCAATGACATTCCCTAGAGAACTAACTTTGATTGATGGACATTTGTATCAAAATCCAGTGAGAGAATTATCAAATTATTATACTGATAGTTATAGTAATACTTTTACAGTAAATGCTAATAATAAATTGTTTGTCCCTGAGTTAGATGGGTTCTATCAAGATATAACTATAGAATTTACACCAAATAATGGAAAAACAGGAATAACTGTTTTCTCTGATGACAATGGTAAAGGAATGAAATTGTATTATCAAAATGGTAGAGTTTACTTAGAAAGATACGGTGTTACAGATGGATATTACTCTCAAACAGAGTTATATAACGTCACTTCAAGTAAAACAAAAGGACAAAGTAATGTTAAGATACGCCTACTATTAGACCGTTATTCTGTTGAGGTTTTTGTTGATGATGGTTATAGCGCAATTACTGCAACAGGATTTCCTTTAAATACACAGTCAAAGGCTTACTTGTTTAGTGATAATACAACAAATGTTAAAGTAATAAAAAATAACATTCGCATAGATTAGTATTCATTAAAAAAACCAAGTTGAACATACTTAACTTGGTTTTTATTTTATCTA
>DUOZ01000094.1 GCA_012838555.1 bacterium
ATGTCTTTTGATTATATGATGAATTATTTTAAAGTATAAAATATTAAGAAAAAAATACCGGTAAGGTATTAATTATTTCTCGGAAATTGTCAAAAAAGGAAATATATGGAAATTAACCATGAATTTGCGGTTTTATTTTGTTTTTTAGTAATAAATAAACTTTTGACATGACATTAATTGATGGACCAACGAGGAAAGAAGAGATAATTGTACCAGCGCCAAAAGTGCCTCCCATTAAAATTCCGCTTAATAGTAATGTTAAATCAATGACAACTTTTAAGACCCAAAAAGGAATTTTTGTTTTTTCTGATATTGATATCGCAAATCCTTCAAGAGGAGAAACCCCAAAGTTAGTATTAATCCAAATTGTAATTGCTAAAGAAACAAAAAAGATTCCAATTATACTATAAATAATAGAGACAAAGAAACTTTGACTAAATGGAATAATACTATTTGCTAAAACCACATTTAAAACCAATCCATAAGCAAAAACGATAATTATTGTACCAATACCAATTTTGCGATAGTTGATAAATAAGGTTAACAAAACAAAGACCAAGTTAATGAGTAAACTTATCGTTCCTTCTTTAAGATTGAATTTTAAATTACCACCTTGTAAGAAGGTTGTCATTGAGTCTCCGCCAATGTTACTTTTAATGTAAAAATCAATACCAATAGAGATAATAAAACAGCCTAGAACAATTAATAAAGTTTTAAATAAATTATTTAGATTAAATATTTTTTTTACTATCACGAATTCACTTCCTAGCAATAAACAATAAGAATTATAACAAAACAAGATTTTATTGGCAAACGATGTAATTTATTCCCCTTAACATTACATTTACTATATAATATAGATAGAGGTGGTCATATGAAAAAAAGAAATTTTATTTCATTACTTATTATTCTCCTTACTCTTATAGGTTTATTAATTTATTTATATTCAAAGGCAATTAATGTCGGTGCAAGTTTAGAAACCACCCATCCGTATCTAGCTTATGCTTTTTATGCGATTGTTTCAATTGTCGTTTTATACTTTATTGTTAGACCATTTCTAATAATATTATTTTCTCCTTCGCTTTCTTTTTATCATTTAAAAGAGATAAATAGTAAAAAAGAAAAGAAGAGAAATTATAAAAAATTAGTTAAGTTATCTAAAAAAATTAGTAAGAAGAAATTAGTTAAAAGGGAAAATATTGTAATTTTAAATAATGAACTTACTAAATCTTATGATAACTTTGATGAAAAGTATTTAAACTTAAAGAAAACAATTAGAAATGTATTAAATGATGATCTAAAAAAGGATATAAGGAAAATAATTATATCTTCTGCTAGAGATACAATGTATTTAACAGCCCTGTCACAAAATAGTTTTATTGATATCTTAGTAGTAGTTGTAAATAACTTTAACATGGTTAAAAAGATTGTCACTAGATGTGGATTTAGACCTTCCTACGTTCGATTAATGAAACTATATCTTAATGTGGTAATGTCTTCTTTAATAGCTGAAGGAGCCGAAAATATCGATTTTGGTTCATTACTAGGTGGAAGTTTAAAAGGTTTAGCAAAACCATTAGTGGGATCTGTTATTGATGGAGCACTTAATAGTTTCTTTATGTTAAGGACAGGTTTTTTAACAAGAAATTATATTTTTGAAGAATCAGAAGAGAATAAGTATAATATCATTAAATCAGCGATGGTAGAGGCTGCAGCGGCTCTTCCTGAACTAGCAGTCCAATCAGTCATGAAACCTGTAGTTGATGCTTTAAAGGGGACAATTGTGACTCCTACAAAAGAAATTGTTAAGAAAGTATTCTCTTCTAAACCTGTTTTAGAAGAAATTGCTGAGTAGAGGGTGAATTATATGAAAGAGTTTGCTTCTGATAACCTATCTGGTATTTGTAAAGAAGTCTTAGATAAAATTATCGAAGCTAATAACAAGCATGATAAAGGTTATAGTTTTGATTCATATACTAAAAAAGCTAGGGAGTTAATGCAAAATGAATTCACTAAGAAAGTTGATTCATATATTTTAGCTAATGGTAGTGGTGCCAATATCTTAGCTTTAAAATCTTTGCTTAGACCTCATGAAAGTGTTATTTGTTGTAAACAAACACATATTAATGTTCATGAAGTCGGTGGTTTAGAATCAATAAGTGGAAACAAAATTCTGACAGTAGATTCTAAAGATGCAAAATTAAGTGTTGAGATGATTAAGCCTTTATTAACGCTTAAAGGTGATTTTAATGCTGTTCAGCCTAAAGTAATTGCGATTTCTCAACCAACTGAATTAGGTACAGTTTATACAAATGAAGAAATTAAAGCCATTTGTGATTTTGCTCATGAACATGAGATGTATGTTTTTGTTGATGGGGCAAGAATAAGTAATGCTCTAGTTTATTTAAATACAACCTTAAAAGAAATGATTGAAGACACCGGTGTTGATGTTTTTAACTTTGGTGGAACAAAAAACGGAGCCATGGCAGTTGAAATGGTAGTCTTTTTAAATAAAGTATTAGCAAAAGATTTTATTTATATTCAAAAACAAGGAATGCAAATGATGTCTAAATCACGATTCTTTGGAGCTCAAATGGTAGGTTTACTTGAAGATAAGGTATATTTAAAAAATGCTAAGCATGCTAATGAAATGGCTTATTATTTAGCATCAAAATTAAAAGAGTTAAATGTTACTTTTACCCAAAAAGTAGAAACTAATGCTTTATTTATTAAGATGGATAAAGATGTCTATGATAAATTGCAAGAAAAATATTATTTTTATATCAATAATCCATTTATTAATGAAGTTAGGTTAGTTACAACATTTGATACATCTAAAAAGTTAATTGATAAATTTATTAGTGACTATAAAATGATCTTAGAAAATAAGTAGATACTGGCTAAAAGTCAGTATTTTTTTTGTATATTTTATTTTTAATCATACTTTGCTATAATTATTAAAGAATTGGAGGTTCTTTTATGAATAATAAAGTAGTAATTGTTACTGATAGTACATGTGATTTATCACCAGAGTTAATAAATAAATACGGAATAGTCGTTGTTCCTTTGTTAGTTACTTTTAATGATGAGGTTTATCAAGATGGAGTGACCTTGACAACATCAAAGTTATATGAATTAGTTGAAGAAAAGAAGATGCTACCTAAAACGGCATCTCCTTCACCTTCTGTTTTTATTGAAGCGTTTAGACCGATTATTGAAGCGGGTAAAGATATTGTTTATTTAGGTATTGGAAGTGGGTTTTCAGGTACTTTGCAGAATGCTTATTTAGCTAAAACTGAGTTTGAAGAAGGAAGAATAGAATTAGTTGATTCTTGCAATCTTTCTACTGGTATTGGATTATTAGTATTAAAGGCTGCTAAATTTGCTAGTCAAGGCGATGATGCTAAAACTATTAAAAGAAAACTAGAAGAAATTGTTCCAAAAGTTCATTCTCAATTTGTGATTGATACATTTGAATATTTACATAAAGGTGGACGTTGTAGTGGTATGCAGGCCTTAATTGGTACAATGTTTAAAATTAAACCTTTAATTAGAGTTGTAAATAATAAGATGGTAGTCGCTGAAAAACCACGTGGCAAGAAAATGGGTCTTGATGCGATGATTCGTGATATTTTAAGTTATGTAGGACGTCTTGATAAAGATGCGGTTATGATTACACATTCATTTGCTAGTGAAGATGAAGTTGAATA
>DUOZ01000095.1 GCA_012838555.1 bacterium
ATACTTGGCATCGAATCACAGCCTCAGTAGATGAAGAAAAAGTTAAAGGATTAAGTGATGCTGAAATTCATTTATTCTTAATGGATAAAATTCACGAACAGTTATCATATATAATAAATGGTAACGATGAATATATAGAAAACGAAAAAATATTGGCGTATGAAAGAAAAAATAGTAAAATAATAATGATAGTACATTATACTCTACTTGAAGACATTACTAGATAGGAGAATTACATGAATTTAATTTCACATCAAGTGACTGCGATTAACCCTTCCATTGAAATTGTACAAGTAATAAGCGGACCTGAAGATAGTAATTTACATTTTATCGAAGATCATTATCATCTTCAAATTGCGTTTCGAGGTGACAATTTCTATATAAAAGGTGAAAATAAAAAGCATATTGATAAAGCTGAAGACTTATTAATTATGCTTTATGAATTAGCTAAAAAAGGTGAAGATATTAATCAAAGTTTAATTGCTCAACTAATTAACCTAAATGATTTAAATCAATTACATGAAGTACCTCGACTTGGTAAAATGATAATTGGTAGAAATAGTGAAGGTAAGAATATTTTTCCTAAGACAATTAACCAAATGCTATTAATTAAAAACTTGGAAAAATATGATATCAATATTGTTGTAGGACCTGCTGGAACAGGAAAAACGTATTTAGCAGTCGTTCATGCAGTTGGTTTACTTCGTTCTGGAAAAATAAAAAAGATTATTTTAACTCGACCAGTTGTAGAAGCAGGAGAGCAATTAGGCTTTTTACCTGGTGAGATTAAAGAAAAAGTTGATCCATATTTAAGACCATTATATGATTCTTTAGATGATATGATGGGTAAAGAAACAACAGAGAAATTAATTGAAAAAGGAATCATTGAAATTGCTCCTTTAGCTTATATGAGAGGTAGAACTTTAAATGATGCTTACATTATCCTTGATGAAGCACAAAATACAACGATAGCCCAGATGAAGATGTTTTTAACAAGATTAGGTTTTAATTCAAAAATGGTTTTAACCGGTGATGTTACCCAGATTGACTTAAAAACAAATATAAAATCTGGTTTAGCAGTCGTTATTGAAATTCTAGCTTCAATCAAAAATATTGCTATTACGCGATTAACTAGTCATGATATTATTCGTCATCCTTTAGTAGAATCAATTGTTAAAGCCTTTAAAGATAACAATTTATAAAAAGTTACGGGTCAACCGTAATTTTTTTTATAAGATATTCAAACTAGTAAAAAAATGATATTATCGATATAAATAATAAGGAGTATGATAGTTTATGGAAAATAATAAATATTTAATTAGACAAGGCGAAAATAAAGATATTAATAGTATTTTAGAAATTATAGATGAAGCTAGAGCTTTATTTAAAACTTACAATTCTCCTCAATGGAGTGATGGTTATCCAAACAAAGAAACATTTCTTAATGATATCAAGGATGATAATTTATTTGTATTAGTTAGTGATGATAAAGTAATAGGTACGATGACGGTTTTAAGTTATGAACCTACTTATGATTATATTGAAGGTAAATGGTTAAGTGATAAAGATTATGTAGCCATACATCGCATCGCGATTAAAAAAGAGTATCGAAAATTAGGCTTAGCTTCAATCATGATTAAATTTGTTGAAGATAAATTTAAAAAGAATATTCGTATTGATACTCATAGATTAAATAAAGGTATGAAAGAATTTTTACTTAAAAACGGATTTGTTTATTGTGGGATTATTTATCTAAATGAAGAGAATGATAAAGAAAGACTAGCATTTGAAAAATTAATAGACTAAGCTTTAAAAAAAGGTAATAGATAGCAAATATTACCTTTTTTAATTTATTAATGCTTTTTTAAAGATTTTAACTAATTATTTAAGAGTGGAGGTTGAATGCTTTAATTGTGATGCTTCTGCGATATTATTGGCATGGTCGGCAATTCTTTCAATATTTGAAATCACATCTATATAAACCATACTTACAAAGGAAGTTGAAGGAACACTACTTGTAATCATTCGTGAAATATGATTTTCACGATATTCCTTTTTAAATTGGTCCATTTTTGTTTCTTTATCATAAACAATCGCACTGACAAAGCTACTACCAGTTGTATAACTCTTTAATGCATCCTCTACAATGGAAATCGCAAGTTGTAACATTGAACCAATTTCTTCAACTGCAGGTTCACAGAATTTTTCATTACGGTCAATGGCTTCTTTAAAAAACTCACATAAGTTTTCACAATGGTCACTGATACGTTCAAAGTCTTTAATAACATTCATAATTTGACCATAACGATTTATTTCATCTTCATCTAAATCGCCTTGTGACATTTCAAGTAAATAGTGTGATAATTTTTTATCCATTGAATCAATCATATTTTCAATTAAGAAAACCTGATCACCGGATTCTTTGTCGCCCGTGGTAAAGAAATTATATACTTCTTTAACACCTTCAAGAGCTAAGTTACCTAATTTAATGACTTGCTTATGCGCAATTTCAAGAGCTGCAGCAGGCATAATTGGAACAACCCCATGTTCTAATTCTTCAAAATTAAGTTCAATTGTTTCTTTAACTTTTCCAGGAATAATTTTTTGGATTAAGGAAGTTAAAGGATGTAAGAATGGTAATAGAACTAGTGTTGTAACAACATTAAAGATAATATGGGCAATTGCAATTTGCATTTTAGGTGAGAGATTAAATGTATTAATGATTATAGTAATAAAATCTGCATAAGGATAAAGCAATATCAAAAATAAGATAGAACCAATTACATTGAATAAAACGTGGAATAAAGCAGCCCGTTTAGCAGGAACACTTCCACCTAAACTTGCTAGAATTGCTGTTATCGTTGTTCCAATATTGGAACCAAATAACAAAGGTAAAACAGCTATTAAAGTAATATTATCGCCTAAAGCTTCATACATTGATTGAACAATCCCAATGAAGGCACTTGATGATTGAATTGCTGCAGTTCCTAATGTCCCCACAACTAAACCAATAATTGGATTCGTATTAAATGATGATATCAAATTTATAAATGATGCATCGTTAGCTAAAAATTTAAGAGTGATGTCCATTAATTCTAAACCCATAAATAAGCAACCGAATCCAAATAAAACTTCACCAATTGATTTAGATTTATTTTTATTAGCAAATAAATAAAGGAATGCACCAATAACCAAAACAAAAGGAGCAAAAGCACCAACATCTAAACCAATTAAAAAGGCTGTTACTGTTGTACCAATATTTGCTCCCATAATAACGCCTAAAGCTTGAGGCAAACTCATTAACCCTACTCTAATTAATCCAATAGATAAAGCCGTTGTACCTGAACTAGACTGCATTAATGCAGTTACTCCCATACCAACAAAAATACCTTTAATCGGATTTGAAGTGAATCTATCAATAATATTTTTTAGTTTAGAACCAGCGACTTTTTTTAAGCCGTCGCCTAAAAAAGTGATCCCGAGTATAAAAATACCTAGACCAGCGACTAAAAATCCCCACCAAGCTAATGAATACAATTCAAAATTCATCAACTTCACCCCCAAGCACTTCTATAATAATAAATAAATAAACATAAAAGTTCAATACCATTTTTTTAAGGAGTTATGACATGAAACAATATAAACAACTTTACCAAAACGATTGCGCAATCGTTATAATGCTTTTTATATTAAATCAATACTTAGGTATTGATATATCAAGGAATGAATTAATTAATCAAGTTGAATTTAACATTAAGGGACTTAGTACTTATTCAATGGTTACTTTTTTTAAAAAATATTTACCAAACACTAATGCTTATTCAACAACTAATATTGATTACTTAAAACATTTCCCTTCCATATTATTATTACAAAAAAACGAGTATGAAATCGGTCATTTTGTAATTTATATTAAAAAAACGAAAAACAAAATATTAATTTATGATCCTTTTAAAGGATATGAAAAAATAAATAAGAAAAAATTATATAAAATTTGGAAAGGTATTTTTATAGATTTTGGGGTTTCGTTAAAATTAATAAAGAAAAAGACCAAGAAAGAAAATATTAAAGTTAATCGAAAACCCTTATTTATATATGAATTTATAGAATTAGGACTTACTATTACTTCCTTATATTATTTTACTTTAACTCTTAAAGAACCTAGTATTAATAATATTTTATTACTAGCCGTATCAATTATTTTTTATTTTACTATAATTAAATTAAAACTTTTAACTTTTAAAAAAGTATTAAGTGAAATTGATAAAAAGATAAACCACGAGATTGTTTATAAATTATTTAATTTACCTAATAAATATTTAAAATCAATTAGTAGTATAGATCATAAACTTTTATTTTTAG
>DUOZ01000096.1 GCA_012838555.1 bacterium
TAGGAGGAGGAAAAATATGAAATCTTATCGTAAAGTATTAACGTTTCATACTAAAAAAAGAAGGGAGTTTATTAATATCACTCCACTTATAGAAGAATGTTTAAGAGAAAGTGGAATAAAGGAAGGTTTGCTCTTATGTAATCCAATGCATATTACATCAAGTGTTTTTATCAATGATGATGAATCAGGATTGCATAGAGATTTTGAAATATTTTTAGAAAAACTTGCTCCTGAAAAACCTTATGAACAATATTATCATAATGGATATGAAGATAATGCTGACGCACATTTAAAAAGAACTATAATGGGAAGAGAAGTAGTAGTTGCTATAACTGATGGAAAACTTGATTTTGGAACTTGGGAGCAAATCTTTTATGGGGAGTTTGATGGAAAAAGGAGTAAAAGAGTATTAGTTAAAATAATTGGAGAGTAAATAAAATCAGTTTAAATGAGGGATAATTAATGAAATTTAGAAAATTGATGATGCTTTTGAGTGTTTTATTAAGCGTTGCTGGTTGTGGAGGTGAAAATGTGTCAAGTGATGGTAATGAGTTAACGTTTTTTCAAGTAGCAAATATTTTAAATGATTCAATTGATAAAAAAGCATATGATGATTTTAAATTGCCATTTTCAATAGAAAACACCAATGCTAAAATAACATATGAATCTAGTAATGAAAGTATCATCTCTTCAACTGGAGAAATTTATCGAACTGATAAGATAGAAGAAGTTAAATTAACTGCGACAATCACCTACAAAGGTGAAACTAAAAAGTATGATTATAATATTAGGGTTATGCCAAAAGAAAAACCAATTGATAAAAATAGAAAAATTACAATGGCATATATTTATAATAGTAAATTTGATGAAAATCAAGTTAGTAAAATTGATATTTTAAACTATTCATTTGGAACAATTAAAAATAACAAATTATATGTTGGATACAATGACAATCTACGTTTTGCTTTAGGATTAAGAAGTAAAGGTTTAAAAGTTAATTTAGCTATAGGTGGATGGGGTGCTGATGGTTTTAGTGATGCTGTTTTAACTGAAGAAAGCCGTGAAATATTTGTAAATTCAATCATTGAAGCAGTTAAGAAATATAATTTTAGTGGTATTGATTTAGATTGGGAATTTCCTGGACAAACAGCTGGAGGTTTAATTAAAGCAAGATCAGTCGATAAGATTAATTTTACTAAATTTGTTAAACTTTTAAAAAGCAAGTTAAATCAGGTTGATAAAAATTTACTATTAACAATTGCTGTTGGTTTAGGTGTCGAAAATGCTTATGAAATAGATAAAATTAAAGACGATGTCGATTATCTAAATTTAATGACTTATGATTTTGGGGACTGGACTACTAAAAAGACTACACATCATACCAATTTATATTTATCAGACATGCAACCTTACTCTAGTGCTGATAAAACAGTTAAAGCATATCAGCAAAAAGGAATGCCTTTAGAAAAAATGGTTTTAGGTGCTGCTTTTTATGGAAGAGTTTCAACAACTGAACCTAGTGATGGAGATGGTAGAGACCTTAAATATATCACTCATTTTGCTTATAAAAGCTATACTGATATTAAGAAAGAATTAGATAATCCAGAATCTAAATTTAAACAATATTATGATGATGTTGCTAAATCAACATGGATTTATGATGGTGTAACCTTTATTTCTTATGATGATGAAAGATCATTAATAGAAAAATGCAAATATATTAATGAACAAGGTCTAGCTGGTATAATGTTTTGGGAACTAGCTCAAGATAAATCATATACTTTGTTAACTGCTATTAATGAAAATATAAATTTAACATTAGATTAATTATTCTATAAATATTGCCTTCAATTAATATATAAGTTGATGGCATTTTTTAATTTAAACTTCTAATGTTAATACCTATTTATTTCACCAGGTTCAATATGAACATTAAGTTCAATTTTTCGATTAAACTCTATTTCTAATAATTCATGAATTTCATGAATTAGATTATGAATTTCTGTTACGTTTTTAGATGAAGGTAAGACAATATGCATTTCAATAAAAGTGTATTCAATATGACCTCGACTTTTTATTTTGTGGACATCGATAACATCATTATAAGTATTTAAAATTACTTTTTTTATATCTTCTTGATTAATAGCTTTTTCATCAATTAATATTGAAAATGAAGTCTTTAGTATTTTATATGCAGAATATAAGACTAACAAAGCAATAATTAATGAAAGAACTGGATCTATTGTAGGTGATACACCTGCATTGATTAATACAATTGTTATAATTACACCAAGAGAAATAAAGAAGTCACTTCTAGTATGAATTGAATCTGATATTAAAACTTCACTATTAAGTTTTTTACCCATTTTATATTCATAAATAGCAACGAAAATATTGAAGAATAAAGTTATAATAATTGTTATTAAACTTGAAAAATCTATTGAAGGTGTTATTGGGTTTATGAACCAAATAATTGCATTATAAATTATATTAAATGATATAAGTATAAGCATAAAGCCAATAATCATACTTGCGATAGTCTCAAACTTTTGATGACCATAGGGGTGTTTTTCATCTGCTGGTTTAGATGCTAGTTTAACACCGATTAATCCAATAACATTAGAGGTAGAATCACTAATTGCATGGAATCCATCTGCAGTAAGACTATTTAGTTTCAATAAATAACCAAGTACTATTTTAGTAGCTGCAACAATAATGTTAGCTACTAATACCAAAATAAGGACAAAGGAAATCTTTTTATACTTATCCACTTTTATAACTCCTTTAAAAAAACTGTGAAACTTAAGTCCCACAGTTTAACTGCTGCCCAAAGGCCCGACCACGGCATCGCCTGTCTGTTCTTATTACAATATATTCGTAAAACTATGAAAAGTTCCCTTTTATAAGTAAAAATATAAACATAAAATTAATTATAAGGTATA
>DUOZ01000097.1 GCA_012838555.1 bacterium
TAAAAAAATAGCCCCTCAAATCCAGGGGTTATTTTATAGTTTTATTAAATACTTCATTAACTACTTCATACATAGTTGAAGCTTCATTTTTAGATGAATAAGGTTTTAAGTCTAAAATTTTGATTGTAATTACTCTATCTCCTAAAGTAATTTCAACTATATCATTAATACTTAATTCGTAGGAGGGTTTAACAATTTTACCATTTACTTTAATTCTTTGAGCCAGGGCTAATTCTTTACCAACTGTTCTTCTTTTAATCACTCTAGATACTTTTAAAAATTTATCAAGTCTCATAACATCACCGATGTCATTATAACAAAAAATAAGAAAAGAAGGTAACTAAACCTTCTTTTCTAATCCATCAATTTTTTATTAAAGAAACGCATAAATAAATCGATAGTATTCTTGTCTTGAGAATTTAATGAAGTAGAATCTTCAATCATAACTAATGAAGCAATTAACGAATTGTTGTCGATGATTGGAATAATGTAACAGTTATTCTCTTCATTAAAATTAGGTTTTATCTCTATATTACTTAAGTAACTATTTTGATTAGTCAAACAAACAGCCTTAAAACTCTCTGATATGGTAGCATCTAAATAATCCCCTGCTTTTTTACCATATGCAGTAATAACTTTTTCATCATTTGAGATGATAACAGTGTTTTTATATTGATCATAGAGAATTTTTGCTAAATAATAGAAGTCGTTATCAAGTCCTTTAATTGCTGAATATTTTCTTAAGATAATGTGATTATTATCATCGACAAATATTTCGATTGGATCCCCCTCATTAACTTTTAAATTTTTTCTGATTTCTTTAGGAATGACAACTCTTCCTAATTCATCAATTTTTCTAATAATTCCTGTCTCCAACATTATTTCCCTCCTGACAAGATTATTTTTACCAACAATCAACTACTTAACCGATATTAATTGTAAATCTTGATGAATTGATAAATTAAATCTGTTAAAATAAATTTAGTAATTTAATTTAAAAATGAGGAGGGTAAATATGGAAAAGTTTCATTTAAAGAATAATGATAAGATGATTCACGTTGTTAAATGGAATCAAGTTAATAAAACTGATAAGGTTTTAATAATTGTTCATGGTATGGCCGAACATATTAAGCGTTATGATTATTTTGCTACGAAACTAAATGAAAATAATATCCTTGTTTATGGTTATGAAGTTATAGGTCATGGTTCTACAATTAAGAAAAAAGAAGACCAAGGTCATTGGAATAAAGGTGATTTTGATAATAATGTTGATAATATTAATCAATTAATATCTTATGTAAAAAAAGAACATCCAAACTTAAAAGTTTTTTTATTAGGTCATTCAATGGGTTCATTTTTAACAAGAAGATATTTAATTAAATATGGTTCCAATATTAATGGAGCGCTTCTTTCTGGTAGTAGTGCTATTACTCCTTTAATGAAAATGGGAGCGACCATAGCAAAGTTATTTAGTAAAAAGAAAGATAAATTACCTAATCATCGCTTAACTAAATTATCTTTTGGTAGTTATAATAAACATTTTAAGCCTAATCGAACTGAATTTGATTGGTTATCAAGTGATAATGCTCAAGTTGATAAATATATAGAAGACCCACTGTGTGGTTTTGTTTGTACAACCGGTTATTATAAAGAATTTACTTCTTCATTAAAACATCTTGATGATAAAGTTAATTTAAGAAAAATACCTAAAGAACTTCCTATTTATATTTTTAGTGGTTCATTAGACCCAGTATCTAATATGGGTAAAGATATTAAGAAATTATATTTAAAATTATTAAATGCAGGGTTAAAAAACGTTTATTTAAAAGTCTATCAGAATATGAGACATGAAACTTTAAATGAAGTTGATAAAGATATCGTTATAAATGATGTTATAAATTGGGTTAATAAACAATAATTCGTTTGAATGGGAATGATAATCATATTCATGTGGTG
Organism: bacterium; assembly: GCA_012838555.1. GTDB lineage: Bacteria > Bacillota_I > Bacilli_A > RFN20 > DUOZ01 > DUOZ01. The sequence goes on from DUOZ01000097.1 coordinate 1,957, forward strand.
TCATTCCTTTTAAATTGCTTTATAACCTATAATTATTATAAAAGATGATATATTTAACAATTATATTCTTCAATGAAACCTAATCCCATAAATCATTTTAGCTTTTAAAATACCGTAATATCCTTTTACATGTAATTTTAACTTCTTTAGTGAATTTTGCATTTTTTCTCATAATAAAAATCCTCCCAGAGTAGACATTGAATTTTATTTATTTTCTTTGTCTACTTTAGAAGGATTATATTAGTGGAGTACTGTTTTTATATAATTTACTAATAATCTGCAAGTTTTTTGACTAATTCAAGGAATTCTAATTTATAAGGGTCAAGTTTATCTTCGATGTTATTTAATCTTGTAATAACAGCCTGATAAGAAGAACTTCCTTTATATTTAGAATCTCTTAATAATAAGCAAGTTTCAAGTACTGCGGTTTGGAAGATAAAATCGATTGATTGAGTTTCTTTTTCATGAGACTCATTAACAAATGATTCAATTAGATTAGATTCATCACCGTCAGGATGTTTGTATCTAAAGGCAACTTTTAGATAGTTATCATCTAAAGTTGATTCAACTTCTTCATCTTCAAAGATGACCTCATATACGGCAGTAATGCAATGACCTGCACCAATTTCACCTGCATCGACACCATCATCTTTAAAATCTTCTTTCTTTAACATTTTGTTTTCATATCCAATAAGACGATATTTTTTGATGAAATGTGGGTTAAATTCAACTTGAACCTTAGAATCTTTTGCTACAGTAACTAAGGTTCCGCCGATTTCTTCAACTAAAACTTTTCTTGCTTCATTAATTGAATCAATATAATAAGCATTACCATTACCGTTTTGAGCAAGGGTTTCTAATTTATTATCCTTATAATTACCATAACCAAATCCCATTACTGAAAGATAGATGTTTTCTTCATCTCTTTTTTCTTTGATGAATTTTTTAAGTTCATTAACTGACGAAATGCCAACATTGAAGTCGCCATCAGTTGCTAAAATTACACGATTATTTCCACCTTCGATATAGTTATCTTTAGCAATCTCATAGGCGGTTTCAATACCTTTGGCACCTGCGGTTGAACCTCCAGCTTGAAGGTCTTCAATAATGTTTTTAATTCTTTTTCTATTAACGCCACTTTCACCGTTTAATAAAACAGTATTACTACCAGCATAAGTAACAATTGAAACAATATCATTATCACTAATGTTTTCTACTAGTAGGGAAAAGGCATTTTGCATCAAACCTATCTTATTTGGCATATCCATTGAACCAGAAACATCTAATAAGAACACTAAATTACTTCTTGGTAGTTCTCCAAGATCTAATTCTTTAGCTTTTAATCCTATTGAAACTAATTTTGCTTCTTCGTTCCAAGGAGAAGGACCGATTTCTAGATTGATTTTTATAGGATCACTATCTCCACTGCTAGGTGCTTCGTAATCGTATTTAAAGTAATTAAGAATTTCTTCAATTTTAACTGCATTTTTAGGCACATCTGCTTGTTGATTAATAATCCTTCTAATATTAGGATAAGCTGCAGTGCTAGAATCAACTCTAAAGGTAGAAATTGCTTCTTCTTTAGTAATAATAAAATCATTTTCTACGATTTCTTTATACTCATCACCTGGCACAATTTGACCATTTTGACCATATAAATAATCTTCACCAACATAACCCCCTCCATAAGGAGAACATGCTAAAATAATATTTATGATAAAAAATAGAACTACTACTTTAATTAGTTTTTTCACTTTTTAACCCCCTTTTTTAAAGTAGTTATATATATTGCTTTACTATATCTTATCATTTATTAATAGATAATAAAACAACTGTCTAAATATATACTTAATACTATTATATCGGTTTAGTATAGTAATAAGAAAGTATATTGAAGTATGTGATTTAAATAAAAGTATTAGTGAATTAAATAGATTTTTACTTGCTATTTAATTTTTCCTTTAAATATTTAAGTAATTATGGTAATATAAAGGTAAGTACAGATTCTATAGTAAGATGTACAATATTACGAAAGGTATAGGTTTTAAAGATGAAAGGCAAAGTTAAAATGTTTAACAAGGAAAAAGGATTCGGATTCATTACAACTGAAGATGGTAATGATGTCTTTTTCCACTACTCTTCAATTTTACAGGATGGCTATAAGACTGCTGAACCTGGCGAAGAAGTCGAGTTTGAAGTTGAAGAGTCAGATCGTGGTCCTAGAGCTAAAAATATTCAAAAATTATAGTCGTTAGTGTACCACATAAAGTCGCTTAGGCGACTTTTTCTTTGCATGTAAATACTAATTTTGATAACATATATTTGGATTGAAGGAAGTGTATCTCAATGTCCTTAAGAGCAGGAATTATTGGTTTACCAAATGTTGGTAAATCAACATTATTTAATGCTGTTACAAATTCTAAAGTTGAAGCAGCAAATTACCCATTTGCAACGATAAATCCTAATACAGGTGTAGTTGCAGTTAATGATTATCGCGTTGATAAACTAGTTGAAATATTTAAACCAGCCAAAACTGTTTATGCAACCTTTGAATTTACCGATATTGCTGGTCTTGTCAAAGGAGCAAGTAAGGGTGAAGGTCTAGGAAACCAGTTTTTAGCAAATATTAGAGAAGTAGATGCTTTATGTCATGTTGTTAGGTGTTTTGAAGATGAAGGGGTCATTCATGTTGATGGAAGTGTTAACCCTATTAGAGACGTTGAAACGATTAATTTAGAATTAATTATGGCAGATTTAGACACTGTAGAAAAAAGAATCGCTAAAGTTGAAAAGAAAGCTACAGTTGCTAAAGATAAAGAAGCTATTTCTGAATATAACGTTTTAAAGATAATCTTAGATGCCTTAATTAATCAAAAACCAGCTCGAAGTGCAAGTTTAACTAAAGAGCAGCAACAAGTCGTTAAAGGTTTTAATTTGTTAACAATGAAGCCGATTATTTATATAGCTAATGTTTCTGAAAATGATTTAATTGACCCACTTAATAACTCTCATTACATAGAATTACTTGAATTAGCTAAAGAAGAAAATGCTCAAGTAATACCAATTTGTGCGGCGGTTGAAGAAGAATTATCCTCTTTAAATGATGAGGAAAAAGTCTTGTTTTTAAATGAACTAGGAGTAGAACAATCAGGGTTAGATAAGTTAACTCTTGCTGCATATCGTACTTTAGGTTTATCAACATTCTTTACTGCAGGTCCAAAAGAAGTACATGCTTGGACCTTTAAAACAGGATCTTTAGCTCCTGAATGTGCTGGTGTTATTCATAGTGATTTTCAAAAGGGATTTATTCGTGCAGAAGTTTATAACTTTGAAGATTTAATTAAATATGGCAGTGAACAAGCTGTCAAAGAACACGGTTTATACCGTATTGAAGGAAAAGAATATGTAGTTAAGGATGGCGACGTTGTCTTTATTCGTTTTAATGTATAAGGGGTTATGTAAATGAAATACAAGAAAGTAGGATTAGTTTTAGGTGGTGGGGGAGCTAAAGGTGCCTATCAAGTCGGCGTCTATAAAGCTCTATATGAGAATAACTTAACCGAAGATATATCCATACTTTGTGGTACTTCTATAGGTGCCATTAATTGTGTTTTGTTTACGTTAGATGATATTGATAAAATTTGTCATGTCTGGGAAAATTTAAATAAAGACAAAGTATTAACAAAAAAGAAATTATCAGAGTATTTTGATTTAAAAAAGCTTAAGAATATTTCGATTTATTCTAGACAAGGTTTTTTAAATTTATTAAATGATAACATTGACTTAGAAGAATTATCTAAACTAGATAAAGATATTTATGTTGTTGTAACACCGATTCGAAATCAATTTGCTCAGACTGTTTTTAGATTAAATGGTCAAACCCCAGAAATGATAAGAGATGTTTTATTAGCTACAAGTGCGATACCTGGTGTTTTTGAAGCTGTTAAAATTAATGGTGTTTATTATATGGATGGTTATCGAATCAGTAATGTACCTACACAAATTGCTTTAACCAAGGGATGTGATTTAGTTTATGTCGTCCCATTAGGTAAAAAGGATAATCCAGATGTTAATTCTTATCCTAATTCGACCATAATAAATTTTAAGCATCCATCTTTTGATGATTTAAGTTTTACAAGTGGAACTCTAGGTTTTGATCCTAAATTAATAGAAGAAAGAATAGAACTGGGGTATCAAAGTGCTAATGCTTTAATAAATTATTTAAGATCAATCGGTGTTATTAGAGTTACAAGAAAAGAAAAGTTTTATCATTTTGTTAAAAGAATGGTTTATGGGAAAAAGTATTTAAGTAGGATTAAAAAATATTATAGTTTAGAAGATATTGGTATTTATCGTGTCGCACCTAGCAAAGATAAACCTGAATTAAGTGAGGAAGAGGTCTATGGTGAAGATAATTAATGTTTATTTGATTCCTACATCTTATATAAATAAAGAAGAAGTTGAATTGTTACTACGACAACAACTTCAAGTTGAACTAGAACTTTATTTTAATAAAGACAATATAGGTGAACTTACAATTTATGGTAGTTCTGACTTAATTGGTAATCTTTATACTTTTTCAAGGATTATGGAATCAGATTTTGCCACACCATTATTAATTGTAATGGTCCCTCGCTTTGATGATAACTTTCTAAAACTAATTAAAGAGAGTCCGGTTAAAAGCGGGGTTTATAGTGCCTATGATTTATTAATTAAACTGAATTATATTAATAATTATCAATTTCCAGATATTTTTAATGAAATTGATAAAGAATTATTAGATACAGCTAGGGCTTTTATTGAATGTGGATTAAATGCTTCAGCTGCTTCTAGAATGCTATATATACATCGCAATACATTTAACTACCGCCTTAAAAAGTTTATAGATATCACTAAGATTGATATTAGATTAGTTAACAATGCTTTCTTTGTTTATTTACTACTTTCAAGGTGATTTGTGCAACTTGCACATTTACATATGTAAGGGGTTAAATTATAATAGTTATTGTTAATGGAGGGAAAAATTATGGCAGAACTATTACTGAAAAAATTGAATAAGATATATGATAATGGTGTTCATGCTGTCTTTGATTTTGATATGCAAATTAAAGACAAAGAATTCATTGTCTTTGTTGGTCCTTCTGGATGTGGTAAATCAACTACATTAAGAATGATTGCTGGTCTTGAAGAAATTACTAGTGGTGAACTTTACATTGATAATAAATTAATGAATGAAGTTCCACCTAAAGATAGAGATATCGCAATGGTTTTCCAATCATATGCTCTATATCCACATATGTCAGTTTATGACAATATGGCTTTCTCACTAAAATTAAGAAAGAAACCTAAGAGTGAAATCGAAGAAAGAGTTAAAGAAGTTGCTCAAATCCTAGGACTTGAACAATACTTAAATCGTAAACCAAGAGCTCTTTCAGGTGGTCAAAGACAAAGAGTTGCTCTAGGTAGAGCGATTGTTAGAAATCCTAAGGTCTTCTTAATGGACGAACCTTTATCAAACCTAGACGCAAAACTACGTGTTCAAATGCGTTCAGAAATTATTAAGATTCACAAACGTGTTGGTGCGACAACTATTTATGTTACACACGACCAAGTCGAAGCGATGACAATGGCTGATAGAATCGTTGTTATGAAAGACGGTTATGTACAACAAATTGGTGCACCAAAAGAATTATACAATCTTCCATACAATAAATTCGTTGCTGGGTTCATCGGAGCTCCTGCTATGAACTTTATTGAAGGTGAAATTTCTAAAGGTAGATTTATTACTGAAACAAAAGAAAAACTTTCATTTGCAATTCCTGCTAAATTAGCAGAAAAATTAAAAGTGTATGAAGGTAAGAGAATTACTATGGGTATCCGTCCAGAGAATATTACATTAATCCAAGGCGAACCTACTAATGATGGCGAAGTTAAAGTTGTCGCAGACGTAGTAGAACTTCTTGGTGACATTCTAAATATCCATAGTTATATTGGCGATACTAAGGTCATTATCAAATCTGATTCTACATATGACATTAGAATGCAAGATACAATCACAGTTAAGTTTGATCTTGATCATGTTCATTTCTTTGATATTGATACTGAATTAGCTATTAGATAAGAAATATTTATTGTTAAAATTTATCAAAGCAGTTACTATAATTTAGTAACTGCTTTTTTAACATAGGAGGAAATCTTAATGGATAAACTTATTGATTTGATTAAATATGTCTTATTAGGCTTAGTTCAAGGTATAGCAGAGATCTTACCAATATCTTCAAGTGGACACTTAATTATTTTTCAAACCATAACTGATATTAAAAGTGATGATTTAACAGTTGAAATCTTTCTACATATTGCTTCGCTTTTAGCTCTATTAATTTATTTTAGAAAAGAATTAATTGTTTTAATTAAAGGTTTCTTTAATTATCTAATACATAGAAAAGAAGAAAGTAAGAAACATTTTAACTGGGCAATAAAAATAATAATTGCAACAATCCCTGCTGCTATTGTAGGTCTTTTATTAGAAGATATTATTAATGATTATTTTTCATCAATGTTATCAGTAGGTATACTCCTTCTTATTAATGCATTTATTATATTCTATACTTCTTATGCTAAAGGTGAAAAAAAGGTTGAAGAAATATCTTATTTATCATCATTAATTATTGGTGTTTTTCAATCAATCGCAGTTTTACCTGGTTTATCTAGAAGTGGAACTACTATCGCAGGTGGCAAAACTCAAAAATTAGATAAAGAAGAAGCTTCTTTATTTGCCTTTATGTTATTTATTCCTGTTAGTGTAGGAGCTTTTATTATGAAATTAGATAATCTAGGTGAAGCATTATCAGTTAATGGTGTTTTATTAACAATAAGTTTCATTATTGCCTTTATCTCTACATATTTTGCTTTAAAATTTATTTTTACCTTAATTCGACAAGGAAAGTTCATTTATTTTGCGTATTATAGTATTGTTGTAGGTTTATTCTCGGTTATATATGCACTTATAAATATGTAGGGATGGAGGATACATGAAACATAAAACAATACTAATACTTACACTTTTATTTTTACTAATCGGATGTGAAGTAAGCGGAGAGCAAAACCATTCTTCAACTTATTCATCATCAACTAATTATTCACAAAACGAAGTAACAGAATTCATTTTAAAAGGAATAAATGAAGCTGATGCACTAGACATAACTTATAAAGTAAAAAATCAAGTTGATAATCAACTACTAGAGATTACTTTTTATTATGTTTGTAATAATAGTGATAATATCAATGACTTTGAAATGTCGATGCTTACTTTTATGAAAGTGAATAATGATAATGAAATTAATATAGCTAAATCGTTTTATAAAAATAAAGAATTTTACCTTTCGTTATTAAATATTGCAAGTGGTGAACATGACTTATATAAGATTATAATTGATGATACTATGAGCTTAGATGATTTAATTGATGTTACTGGAATGCATTTTTTCTACTCACCACCAAGTGATGATTTGTTTTCTAATATTAATCAAGAAGTATTAGATTTAGCAAATTTTAAAGTGGAAAATGACTTTATTTATGATTATCAAGGTATTGTGAATAAAGCGAATATAACTATGATAAAGGTAAATAAAGAACTAACTACAATTGAAATCACAACTAGTGAGTTAGATGTATTAGATAATCCTTTAGACCAAATAATCACTTTGATTCCAAAATTTAATAATAAATTTGATATTAAGTTTACTGATAATAAAAATGATTATCAGCTAATTACTTTTGAAGAGCTTGAAGAAATAATCAATCAAGAGTAAAAAGAAGCATTCAAACTCATAAGGAACATAGTCGTATCTGAATGACTATGTTTTTTTTGTGTGTTTAAATGTAAAGTCCCTTCTTTAATTAAGATAAACTTGAATATATGTAGTTAATTATGTAATATTAATATGAATTAAGTTAGGAAAAATGAGATTTAAAGATATAAGTTTTAAAGATTATTTAGAAACTATTGTGAAAACAAGTTATAATTGAGATAGTAGTTTAAATGCAGTAGAAGGGATGTTGTAGTATGAGTGATACTAGAAAAGAACAAGAACGAGCAGAGTTGCATCGTACAATTTGGAATATGGCAAATGACTTAAGAGGTAGTGTAGATGGATGGGACTTTAAACAATATGTACTCGGCATGTTGTTCTATCGTTATATATCAGAAAATATAACTTCATATATAAATAAAGATGAATGGGAAGCGGGTAAAAAGGATTTTGATTATGCTAAGTTATCTGATGAAGAAGCTGAACAAGCTCGTGAAGATTTAGTCAAAACTAAAGGTTTTTTTATGCTCCCTAGTGAGCTTTTTGAAAATGTTAGAGCACGTGCTAGTGAAGATGAAAACTTAAATGAAACACTAGAAAGAATATTCCATAATATTGAGGATTCTGCTAAGGGAACAGAAAGTGAAGATAATTTTAAGGGGCTATTTGACGATTTAGATGTAAATAGTAACAAACTAGGTAATACTGTAGCCAAGCGTAATGAAAAGCTAGTTAAATTATTAAATTCTGTAGGTGAAATGAACCTAGGAGATTATAAAGATAACACAATTGATGCTTTTGGAGATGCTTATGAGTATTTAATGGGCATGTATGCATCTAATGCAGGTAAAAGTGGTGGGGAATACTATACACCTCAGGAAGTATCCGAACTACTAACACATTTGACTTTAGTTGGAAAAACAGAAGTTAATAAAGTATATGACCCAGCATGTGGATCGGGTTCATTGTTGTTAAAGTTTGCGAAAATTCTTGGTAAAGAAAATGTTCGACTAGGTTTCTATGGTCAAGAAATAAATATTACAACTTACAACTTATGTCGTATCAATATGTTTTTACATGACATTGATTATGATAAGTTTGATATTGCTTTAGGTGATACACTTACTGATCCAAAACATTGGGATGATGAACCTTTTGAAGCAATAGTAACAAATCCACCTTATTCCGTTAAATGGAAGGGCGACAGAGATCCAATATTAATTAATGATCCTAGATTTTCACCAGCTGGTGTATTAGCACCTAAATCTAAGGCAGACCTTGCATTTGTTATGCACTGTCTATCTTGGTTAGCACCTAATGGGACAGCAGCTATAGTTTGCTTCCCAGGTGTTTTATATCGTGGTGGTGCAGAAAAGAAAATAAGACAGTATTTAGTTGATAATAACTATATTGATTGTATTATTCAGTTGCCAGACAATTTATTCTTTGGCACAAGTATTGCAACTTGCATCATGGTACTAAAAAAATCCAAATCCGAAAATAGTACTTTGTTCATTGATGCTTCAAAGGAATTTATAAAAGTAACAAATAGTAATAAACTAACACAAAAAAATATCAATAATATTCTAAAAACATATAAAGAAAGAAAAAGCATTGAATATGTTTCAAAACTTGTACCAAACAGTGATATAGCAAAACAAGATTATAATCTTTCAGTTTCAACTTATGTGGAACAGGAGGATACCAGAGAAAAGATTGATATTGTTGCCCTCAATGCTGAGATAGAAAAGATTGTGGCGAGAGAGCAGGTTTTGAGGGAAGAAATTGATAAGATTATTGCGGAAATTGAGGTGGGCAAATGAGTAAGTTAGATGAATTGATTGCTGAACTTTGTCCTGATGGGGTGGAATATATACCCTTAGGAGAAGTGCTA
>DUOZ01000098.1 GCA_012838555.1 bacterium
GTTTACATGAGCCTGTTAATCCTGATTTTTATAACAGTGATGGAACAGTCGCTTTATATGCCTTATTTGGATCACTACCTTTTGCTAGTAAATTGGTAGAAAAAAGTGTAAAAAAATTAGTAAAAATGTATCCTGAACTGATTAAAGAATATGGATTTGTCGATGCATTTAATTTAGAAGATGGCTTTTGGGTAGCTAAAGATTATATTGGCATTGATAAGGGTATCACTTTATTAATGATTGATAATCATTATTATCAAACAACATGGATGCATTATATGTCTCACCCATTAATAAAAAAAGCAATAAAAAAACTACGTTTTCGTAAGAAAGACTTTTAGTATATAATATTGTTTGTTAGGAAGTTTGGTGGTTAGGTGGTTACGATTAAAGATGTAGCTAAAGAAGCGGGTGTTTCTATTGCTACAGTCTCATATGTTTTAAATAACGATACTAGAATAAAAAAAGAAACTAGGGAAAAAGTTTTAAAAGCTGTTAAAAAACTAAATTATGTTGCTAGTGGTATAGCTAGAAGTTTAAAGAAAGCAAAAACAAATATCATTATTGTTTTTGTATCTAATTTTGCAGGACCAATTTATCAAGAAATATTAGAAACGATTCATGTTAAATTAAAAGAGCGTAATTATCGAATGATTGTTTCAAACGGTGATTTAGCTGAAAGTTTCTTATTAGAAAGACAATCCGATGGAGCGATTGTTTTAGATCCAAATATACCTCTTGATTTATTAATAAAAGCAGAAAATAAAAATTATCCAATCGTTGATACGACTAAAATGATTAATCAAAATAATATTATCGATTTGCACATAAATAGTTTTGATCCTGCTTATGAAGTAATTAAACTAGCAATTAAAGAAAACTACCAAAAGATTGGTTTTATGCATGGAAATCAAAAATCATTAGACAACAAATTAAGATATGAAGGTTATTTAAAAGCCTTAAAAGAACATAATTTAGAACCGTTCTGTCTTTTAAATGGTAACTTTACTGAAACTTCAGGATATGATGCGATTAAACAATATATTATTGATGGTAATGAGTTACCGGAAGTATTATTCTGTAGTAATGATGAAATGGCAGTCGGTGCAATGGATTATTTAAAGAAACGCGATATAGAAATAGGAAAAGATATTAAAGTTATCGGGTTTGATAATATTGAATTATCAAGATATTATCGACCAAGCTTAACCACTATTGATATAAATCGAAGTGAATGGTCAGCATCTATTGCTGATACCATTATTAATATGATAGAAGGTAAGAAAGTTAAGCCTTATATAACTAAATCAAGAATAATAAGGCGTGACACCTTTTAACTAATTGCAACTATATTCGTTGTATGGTAAAATTTTAATGTAAACGGTTTCAATAAATAATTGTCTTATAGTTTCATAAATTTTGTATTTATAAGACAAAAATATTGAAACGTTTAAATAATTTAAAAAGGAGGATTGGATGATGAAAAGATTTTTAAGTGTTGCATTATCATCTTTGCTTATTTTACTAATTAGTGTTGGCTGTGTTGATTCAGAAAAAACTTCATCTTCATCAACAGAGTCTAGCCAAACAAAACCTCAAGTTACATTAACTTATTCAGCTTGGAACTTAGGTCCTGCTGATAGTAAAACCCCAAATTTAGATCGTTTGATGATTGAAGCATTTATGGAAAAGTATCCTCATATTACAGTAGATATCATAGAACGTCCTAAAAAACCAGGTGAAACAACTGATATGGCTTGGAATGAGTTTTTAAGTGCAAGAGCTAGTGTTGGTAAATTACCAGATGTCTTCTTTGCTGATAATATTCCTTTATATGTCATTAATGAATGGGCATATAACATCACTGAAATTGCTCATGCAGATAGTGAATATATGAATCTAAGTGAAGATATTAGAAGACCTGCTACTTATGACGGGAAGGTTATGTCTTTACCTCAAGCAATTCACTATTTTGGTTATGTAATAAATAAAACATTATTTGAAGAAAGAAATGTTGATGCACCTACCTTAGAATCAACTTTTGAAGAGTTCACTATGGCTGTTAAAGATGCTGCAGATCATTCAAGTGGTAATAGAGGTGTTGCTGGTTTACAAGGAATTGAACATATCCTTCATTATTACCCAGGACATTTAAATACTAATTTACAATGGTGGACACATGATGGTGAAAAGTTCAATCTTGATGGAGTAGAATTCCAAGAAGCAGTTTCAAAATATCTTGAATTAGCTACTGATAAATCATTTGTAATGGAAGCATTACTTCCAGAAGAAATTGAAGATTTCTTCCCTGAAGGTGACCAATGGGAAAATGGTAATATGCTTGCTCGTTGGGTTGGATCATACGAATTTGGTTCAATGCAAACTAAATTAGATGAAGGAACTTATACATTTGAAGTTGATTTTATTGGGACACCTGTTATTAATGGTAATAAACGTGTACCAATTGTTGCGGACTTTGTAACAATTGCATCAACTACTAAACATCCTGAAGAAGCTTATTTATTAGCTAAATGGATGGGCTTTGGTAAAGATGGATATGCTAAGAGAATTGAATTATCAAAAACAGTTAGTGGAGTTCCTAAAGTCAATTTCGCACCACTTCAAGCTGATGAAGAGTTATTAAATTCATATTTTGAACTTCACAGTGGTTTTGAAGGTTTAAGAACAATAATTGAAAGTGGAACCTTCATTGTTGAACCACCAAAATATTTACCTGGATATATTAATGCTAGATATCAAGGTTCATATGATAGTGAACATAACATGTTTCAAATATTAGACAAAGTAATGAAAGGCGAAGTACTATTTGCTGATATTGCGACTCAATTAAATAATCGTGCAAATGCTTTATATAATGAAGCAAAAACACAATTTGAAGAAGCATTAAAAAACGCATAATTAATTAAATAAATAATGGGGGAGAGATGGTAATGAGTAAATTTGTAAATCGAAAATATATTACTTTGATTATTATCTTTCTAAGTCTTTTAGGTTTGACTTTATATTTTACATTATCAAATAATGTAGAAACTCCAACTTATAAAGACTACTTTTTGGAAGAACCTCTCCCTTCTAATCGTTATTCAACTTACTTATATAATAAAAAACAAGAAGGAGTGAAGGATGATGTTAATGAAGAAATTATCATCCTTCCTTCCTCATTCATTTTACCTAAAGGTGAATCCTTAATGAGTGATCCTTTTAGTGAAAAAGGTCTTGTTTATCAATTTATTGATAATAAGGAAGTTGGTTTAAATGTTAATATCAAGCAAGAAGGTTTATATCAAATTGAACTAGAGTATTATCCAATACCAAGGAATTACACTCCTATGGAAATAAGTGTTGCTATTGATGGAGAGATTCCTTATCATGAGGCAAGTCAAATTCGTCTTGATTCTTATTGGACTAAAGATGAAAATGCTGATAATAAAGACCGATATGGTAATGATATTGCAATAAATCAAGTACAATTATTATTTTGGAATCAATTTACTTTAAAAGATACTGCTAGACTTCATGTAGAACCTTTAAAATTCCATTTGCTTAAAGGTGATAATTCTATTTCTATTACTAAATTAGATGGAGCCTTCTATCTAGGTAAAGTAATTATCAAAGGCAAAGACAAAATTCCTAGTTATGATGAATATATTGATGTGTATCAAGATAATAATTCAAACAAGATATTTAATGAAAAATATGAAGCAGAGGACTATTTATATAAAAATGATTCCACTATTATTCCTCAATCAAATGCTGATCCTAAGGTAACACCTTTTTCAATTAGTAAAGTTAGACTGAATGTTTTAGGACCAGATGGGATTGAAGAAAGTGGTAAATCAGTTAGTTATAATCTTAAAGTTGAAAAATCAGGTTATTATTACTTAACCTTTAAGGTGCTTCAAAACGATAAATTTACTACTTCATATCGTAATTTATATGTTAATGGTAAAGTTCCGTTTAAAGAAGCACTGCATATACCTTTTAAATATTCGCCTTCTTGGCAAAATGTAACTCTTAAAGACATAAAAGGAAATGAAATGTCTATTTATTTAGAAGCCAATAAAGATAATATAATTACTTTAGAAACTGATAGTAGTTTAACACGTATTATTTCTGAACATTTATTAATTTTAACCGAAGAAATTAACACTTTAGGGTTAAATGTTAAAACTGTTACAGGTAATAATCAAGATAAAGATATCGATTGGAATATGAAAGAATATTTTCCAACGATTGATGAAGATATTTATCGTTGGATGAAACAAATAAATAAAATAATTGAATATTCTAGATCGATTTATGGTTATAAACAAGATAGTTATCAAATAACCGACTATAAAGTAGCGTATTCAAAATTAAATACTTTATATAAAGATATCGATGAAATTCCTAGAAGGTTATCCCTTCTTTCTGAAGGAGCGAATTGTGCTGCTCAATTATTAGCAGCTAGAATTTCAACTGTCACAAAAGGACCATTAATTATCGATTCTTTTGTGGTTCATGGTAAAGATTATAAAGTTCCAAGTGTAGAAATTAATTTTATTGATCGTTTAGTTGTTGGCACACAACGTTTTATTAGTTCATTTACTGATAGTGATTATATGCAAGTTAATGATGAAGGTATTGAAGTTTGGGTTAATCGTTCTAGGCAATATGTTGAATTAATGCAAAAAATGGCTGATGAAAAATTTACACCTTCAACTGGTATTAAAGTAAATATGTCTTTAATTCAAGATGAAGGAAAACTCTTACTTGCCAATTCAGCGAATCGACAGCCGGATATAGCAATGGGAGTTTCAAGTTGGATACCAAATGAATATGGCATGCGAGGGGCTATTTTAAATTTAAGAGAGATGGAAGACTTTAGTGAAGTTCTAAATTATTATAAGGATGAACAATTAGTACCTCTAACTTATAATAATGAAGTTTATGGCTTACCTGAAACTGAAAATTTCTTTGTTTTATATTATCGAAAGGATACCTTAAATAAATTTGGTTTAAGAGTACCTGATACATGGGATGATGTAGTTAAAATGCTACCTGATTTACATCGTAGAGGTATGTACTTTTATATCCCATTATCAAAAGAAGGTTCATTTAAATCCTTTGAAACTCTAACACCTTTTATCTACCAATTTGGTGGAGAAATTTACCGTGAAGATGGTTTAAGTGCAAAAATCGATAATGAAAATACAATTAAGGCTTTAACCTTTGCCACGGATTTATATAAAATGTATTCTTTGCCTTATCAAGTCAGTAATTTCTTTAATGATTTTAGATATAATCGCATTCCAATTGGTGTAAGTGATTTTGGAACTTATCTTCAATTAATGAATGCCGCTCCAGAGATAAGTGGTTTATGGGATATATCTTTAGTTCCTGGAGTTAAAGATGAAGAAAGTGGAGAAATTAAACGTTATTGGAGTGGAACACAAACAGCATCAATGATTTTTAAGAAAAGTGATGAAAAAGAAGATGCGTGGGACTTCTTAAAATGGTGGATGTCAACTGATGTTCAAGTTGAATTTGCTAATTTATTAACTAATACATATGGTCCTAAATACTTATGGAATAGTGCTAACATTGAAGCCTTTAGTCTTTCTAATTGGAAGAAAGAACATAAAGAAATAATTATTAATCAATGGGAACATTTAAAAGAAATTCCTAAAATTCCTGGAAGTTATAGTATTGAAAGAGAACTAAGTAATATATATAACAAGGTTGTTTTCAATGATGCTAATTTAAGAAGTAGTGTTAGTGATGCAATGATTACAATTGATAAAGAAGTAACTCGTAAGATGGTTGATTTTGGTTATATTGATAAGAAAGGAAATGTCTTAAAAGAATTTATCCTTCCAACATCTTCAATTATTAAAGAATGGAGGGATGATTAATGAAAGGTCCTTTTAAAGTCGTGGATCGAGCTAAAAGATTTATTAAAAAAGAAAAGCAAAACTTTAAAAATGATAATAAATGGGCTTATATCTTTTCCTTTCCTTATTTATCCTTATTTACTATTTTTATAATTATTCCAGTAGTAATTGCTATTTTATTATCATTTACTCGTTTTGATATGGTTGGAAGACCTGTTTGGGTATGGTTTGATAATTATATCTATTTATTAACAAGTGATGAAGAGTTTATGAAAAGTATTATCCCTAATACGATTAAATTTGCTTTAATTACTGGTCCGATTGGATATGCTTTATCATTTTTATTGGCATGGTTATTAGCTCAAATACCACATAAAGTAAGAACCATTATGGCTGTAATTATTTATTCTCCTTCCTTAACAGCAGGTATTACAATGAGTGTAGTATGGAAAATTATTTTCTCAGGCGATCATAATGGTTACTTAAATTCTTTATTACTTAGATTAGGTTTAATTGTTGAACCAATTCAATTTTTACAATCAACAGATTATTTATTTACGATAATGGTAATTGTTACTCTTTGGAGTAGCATGGGTGTAGGATTTTTAGCAATGTTAGCAGGTATTTTAAACATTGAACCTGAATTATATGAAGCAGCCTATATAGATGGTATGAAAAGTCGTTTTCAAGAAATTTTCTATATTACAATTCCATCTATGAAACCTCAAATGTTATTTGGTGCGGTTATGACAATCATAGGTTCATTTTCAGCAGGGGGTATTGGCGTTGCCCTTTCAGGTCAAAACCCAACTCCTCAATATGCTGGTTCTTTAGTATTAAATCATATAGAAGACTATGGTTTTATTAGGTATGACATGGGAATAGCTGCGACCTTATCAGTAATCTTATTACTTATTATTTATGTTTTCCATAAACTAGCAGCTAAATTATTTAGAGAAAAAGATTAAGGAGGGTGAATATGGCAAGATTTAGTGCAATTAAGATAAATCCAACAAGATATTCAATTAGACAATGGCCCTTCTATGCAATTTTAATTCCAATTTGTATCTTCATGTTACTGCCATTAATCTATGTCTTTAATCATGCTTTAAAACCGTTTGATGAGTTAATTAAATACCCTCCAACTTTCTTTGTAGAAAAACCGACATTAGATAATTTTGCAGAATTATTTAAACATACATCAACTTCATCTGTACCTGTAAGTAGATACTTATTCAATAGTATAATTATTACTATTTGTGTTCTTGTTTCATCATTGTTTGTATCTACAATGGCTGGTTTTGCTCTATCTAAATTAAGATTTCATATTAAAGGTATAATTTTTGAAATTAATACAATTGCTTTAATGTTTGTAGGTGTAGCAGTTGGTATTCCTAGATATTTAGTGATTGAAAGATTGGGTTTAATTGATAATTTCCTTGTACATATCATTCCAGGATTAGCAGTTCCAGTAGGTTTATTTTTAATCAAACAATTTATTGATCAAATCCCAAATGATTTGATAGAGGCTGCTAGACTTGATGGTGCAAGTGATTTTAAAGTTTACTTAAGAGTTATATTACCTTTAATCAAACCTGCGATTTCTACGGTTGCCATTTTAACATTTCAAACAATATGGAATGATGCGGGAACATCAAACCTTTATATTAATAACGAATCATTAAGGACGTTTGCTTTTTATATCTCAACCTTAGCTGGTAATGCCAATATTGTAGCAGGTCAGTCATTATCAGCTGTATCAACTTTAATCATGTTTATTCCTAATTTAGTTATCTTTATTTTCTTACAAGCACAGGTCATGTCTACTATGGCCCATTCTGGTATGAAGTAGGTGATATAAATGAAAAGGATTTTATCGTTACTTGCTGTTATCCTCTTTGTATCAGTTCTAGTACCTACTAAAGCAATAGCTTCTAGTGGTATTCCTTACCCAACCTTTACTTTAGGAGCTTCTAATGAGTTTATTTATACTCAAACAGCCTTTATTCCAATTGGAATCTTAAATCGTAATACCTTGTTAAATGCTCCTGAAGATATTTACTATAAGGATGGTAACTTTTATATTGCCGATTCTAAAAGTAAAAGGGTTGTTGTTATTAATGAACATGGTGAGGAAGTAAAGATAATTAAAATAGATGAATTTGTCTTACCAATGGGTGTTTTTGTTGATCATGAAGATAACATTTTTGTTGCAGACAAAGACGCTCAGGCTGTTTTTAAAGTTAGTCAAGACGGAATCTTATTGCAAGCATTTTATCGCCCTGATTCACCACTATATGGTAAATCAACTAAGTATCTGCCAATTAAAGTTGCAGTTGCTAGTAACGGCAACATCTATATTATTGGTGAGGGAGCAACTAATGGAGTGATTACCTTAAATTATACTGGTGAATTTATCGGTTATATCGGTATAAATAAAGCCCCGACTTCTCTTAGAAAATTCTTCTTCAATCTTTTTGTACCTGATAGTGAACTAGCAGATACAGTTCCTCCTTCACCAATAAATATCGCTTTAGACAGTAAAAATACCATTTTTACTGTTAACCAACAAATACGAGAAACATTTAAAAGATTAAATTTTGATGGTGTTAATACTTTACAGGGCAATACTTATTATCCAACAAGTGGATTAGTTGATATTGCTATTAGTGATAATAATTATATTTATCTAGTATCTAAAAATGGCGATGTTTATGAATATGATAGTAAAGGTAATATGTTATTTGCATTTAATTGTTTTGATTACAATAAAAGTCAAATCATGGGACTTGTTGATACACCTAGTGGTATCGAAGTCGATGATAAAGGAAATCTTTATATAATTGATAAAAGTAATAACAAAATCCAGATGTATCAAAAGACACCTTTTGTTGATTTAGTTCACGTTGCCGTTGAACTCTTTAACGATGGTAGGTATATTGAAAGTAAACCATATTGGACAGAGATTATTAAACAAAATGCTTCATTTGCTCTTGCACGTAGTGGTTTAGGTTATGCTTATTTTAAAGAAGGTAAGAACAACGAAGCACTAGAACAGTTCTACTTAGCTAGAAATTATAGTGGTTATTCTCAAGTTTATTGGGATATTAGAAATGAATATATACAACAATATGGTTCAATGTGGTTATCAATTATCATTGGCGTTTTCTTACTTTATAAGATTGCAAAAAAGATATTAAAGAAAACTCCAGTTTATGCTTATAGTTTAAATACTATTAATAAATTAAAAGAAAGAAAGTTAATTCACGATCTCTTTTATGCGTTCAATATCTTTAAAAAACCAATTGATACTTTCTACGGATTACAAAGAGAGAATAAAGCAAGTTATAAATCGGCTTTAATTATTTTGGGTTTATTTGTAGCAACTTATTTATTTGGTAATTACGGAAGTGGATTCTTATTTAGAAGTTCAACTTACTTAACTGGCGCATATCTACAAATAATCAATGTTTTAGCAGTTTTCATTGGTTATGTTTTTGTTAATTATTTAATCTCAACTTTATTTGATGGAGAAGGAAAGTTTAAAGATTTATTCATAGCCACTTCTTATTGCTTATTACCATTTATTATCATCCAAGTACCATTAACGATTGTATCTCATGTTTTAACATATAACGAAATGTTTGTTTATAGTATGATTAGTCAAATCTCAATCTTATGGTGCTTAATCTTAATTATTATGTCAATACAAAATATTCATAATTTTTCATTTAAGAGAACTCTGTTTAATTTATTAGTAACTCTATTTGGCGTTTTTATGCTAGCGCTGATACTTTTCTTTATTTACATGTTTACTAATCAATTGATTGATTATGTTAATACGATTATAAAAGAGGTGATGTATCGTGTTAGGTACTAGGAAATTTAAAGTAATTACTTTATTATCTTTAACTATTATTACTTTATTTACATCGATTAGATCGTTAAAAGGAAATGAAGAAGAAATTAAAGATAAAGACCTTTTATCATCTTTTAATCATTTTACAGATTATTATCCTAGTAATCGTTATACGCATAAGGATGATTTAAGAATTGTTGAAAATAAACTGGATATTGATCCTCTTGTTTATAAATATTTAACAACAACTGGGCTTGGAGACATTTATCTTAATGAAGAAGATTTGTCATTTAGATTTAAAAATCCAAAGACCAATTATATCTGGGGTTCAACGATTGATGTTGAAGGTCAAAAGTTAACTACAGTAAATAAGCAAAAAGCACGTTCAGCGATTAATGTTTCCTATTTTGATGAAAAGAATAATTCATTTGAAGAGAGTTTATTTACATCTAAGGAGACTAAGATTGAAATAAATAAAACTAATAAAGGGTTTGATGCTAAAATTTACTTTGGTACATCAAAAATCAAGATGAATTTAATCGTTACTTTTACTGATACATCAATTAAAGTAGATATACCTTCTTCATCAATTGAAGAATTAGGTGACAAAAAACTAAAATCAATTAAAGTTTATTCCTATTTTGGAGCCGTTAATGGCGATGAAATACCAGGTTATATGTTTGTACCTGATGGAGTCGGAGCTTTAATTAGATATGATCCTATTCCAGAAGATGCTTAAAAAAACTATTATAAAGAAATCTATGACGAGGATTTTGCCTTTTTAAAGAACTATAGATCTGATGGAGAAATAATTTCTTATCCTGTATTTGGTTTTGTTCACGGTGTTAAACAAAATGGTATTTTAGGTATTATTGAAAAAGGTGCGACAAGTGTTGCCATTAATGCTACACATGCGAGTAAAGTTTTAAATTTCTATACCATTTATCCAGAGTTTATTTATCGAAGGACATTTAGACAACCTATTAATGCGGCAGGTCATGAAATCTCTTTATTACAAAATTATCGTAATGATATAGATGTTAGTATTACTTATGAGGTCTTATCAAATGAAGATGCTACTTATATTGGTATGGCTAATAAATATCGTGAATATTTAATAAGTAATAATATCTTAAATAAACAAATTATTGATGAAGACCAAATCCCTCTTAATCTAGATGTTATTTTAAATGAAAAGAAACGTGGTATCTTCTTTGATGAAAAAGTAACAATGACTAAATTTAGTGAGTATAATTCAATGTTAAAAGAATTAAAAGAAAAAAACATCAATAATATAAATAGTTTAATGATTGGTTACACTCACGTAGGTTATTCATACACACCTCCGTATTATGAAGAAATTGATAGGGATTTAGGTTCCTTAAATATCTTTGATGAAGATGTACTAGATAAAATGTATTTTAGAAATAACTTTATTTATGGGACAAATAAAGTAGGTAACTATAATGCTTATACTGATTTAGCAATGACAATAAGCGAACAAATTTATACATTCCATGGTATTAATTATACATTTCATTTGTTATCACCTAATGCTGTAAGTAAGATTTTTACTAAATCAATTAAAAAGATGAATAAGAATGGGATAAAAAATTTAGCTCTTGAAGGGGTAACAAATTTATTGTATTCAGATCATCGAAATAAAGTAACAAGTCGAGATGATGTTATTAATCTTTATCAAAATATGCTAAAAGACTATGAGTATAAAATTGCAATGCATCGACCAAATGATTATTTATATGAGTACATGGATAGTTATTTTGATTTCCCTTTATATAATAGCCAGTATTTAAGCTTTGATGATACAGTTCCTTTCTTAGCAATTGTTTTAAAAGGATATAGTGATTTATTTGCAGAGCATGCGAATTTCTATCCTAATGCTAGAGATGAAGTATTAAGACTTATTGATTTTGGTGTATTCCCATCATTTGTTATATCTCATAAATCAGCCCATTATTTATTAGAAACAAATTTAGATGGTATCTTTACTTCAAGATTTGAAGACCTAAAAGATTCAATTGTAACTTACTATCATTTTGTTAATGATGCACTTAGTCATGTTAGAGATGCTTCAATTGTTAATCGTAAAGTAATAAGTGATGGTGTTATTAAAGTTAGTTATGATAACGGTTATGAGATATATGTTAATTATACAAGTCAAGATTATCTACTTAATGGTGAAGTAATTGAGGCTAAAAATTATGTAGTTAGGGGGGCTTCTAAGTGACAAAGAAAACGAGGAAAGCCCTGATTGGTTATTCATTTATTGGGCTTTGGATAATTGGATTTTTAGGATTAATGGTTTATCCATTAATTAATTCTCTTATTTATAGTTTTTCAAAAGTAACAATCACTGGTACAGGGATAAAACTTAATTTTACTGGTTGGGATAACTTTGTTAGTGTCTTTACAAGTGAACAAGGATTTATTTTTAGAGAAAGATTAGTTGATTTTGCCATTCAATTAGCTTTATATGTACCAATTATTATTGTCTTTTCAATCATTATTGCAGTATTAATAAATGCTAAAATTCGCTTTCGGGGTTTCTTTAGAATGATATATTTCTTACCTGTCATTATTTCAAGTGGTCCGGTTATTAATGAGTTAATTACTCAAGGAGCTTCTGGTTCATCATTTATTGAAAGTTATGGTGTTATAACAATGATCGAACAAAACTTACCTTCCTTTTTAGCTGAACCAATAAGTGAAATGTTCCAACAAATTATTGTTATCTTTTGGTTCTCAGGCGTCCAAATCTTAATTTTCCTTGCAGGACTTCAAAAAATCGATACTTCAATTTATGAGGCTTGTTCTATTGATGGAGCAGGACCTTGGGAAATCTTTTGGAAAATAACCCTACCTTCACTAAAGAATTTGGTTTTAATTAATTTAATTTTTACAATTGTCTCACTTGCTACATTTGAAGGTAATGGTGTTATTAATTTAATAGTTGAAAACATGAATAATCCTTTAACGGGTTATGGATTTGCCTCAGCTATTGCTTGGTGTTATTTCTTGGTTGTTTGTATCTTCTTAGGTATTGCAGCCTTCTTGTTTAGAAATAAAAAACCAACACAGTATTAAGGTGGTGAAACAATGGATAAGGTCAAATTATATTTAGATAAAATAAAAAAGTTCATACGAGTAGATAAGATTAAGAAAATCTTATTTGGTCGTAATTTAAGTGATGGTTTAATTTTAAGGTCAATCGTTTATTTATTATTAATTAGTATTGGTTTTGTTTATTTATATCCAATGCTTTATATGTTGTCTTATAGTTTTATGAAACCTCAAGATATAACTAATCCAATGGTCATTTGGGTACCAACAGAACTATATTTTGAGAACTTTAATAAAGCAATTATAACCTTAAAATATTTTGAAACTTTACTAAGTAGTTTAACCATTACTTTAGTACCTGCGATTATTCAAACCATTGTTTGCTCCTTAATTGGTTATGGTTTTGCTCGATATAATTTTCCGTTAAAGAAAACCTTATTATTCTTAGTTTTAGTTACCTTTATTGTACCAATTCAAGTTTATACGATACCTAGATATGTTATGTTTCATCAATTTGGGATATTAGAAACAGCTTTATCAATAATTATTCCTTCCATTTTTGGACAAGGAGTTAATTCGGCAATTTTTATCTTGATTTTCTATCAATTCTTTAGAATTATCCCAAATGCCTTTTTTGAAGCAGCAGAGATTGAAGGTGCTGGAGATTATAAGATTTTCTTTAAAATAGCGGTCCCTCTAGCAATCCCTTCTTATATTACTAGTTTCTTATTTGGCTTTGTTTGGTATTGGAATGAGACTTATATTTCAAGCTTATTCTTAGGTCAAGATTTCCAAAGTTTACAGATTAAATTAGCATACTTTGTTTCTCAATTTGCTGCTTCTTATCCAAATGAAGAGGCACAAAGATTAAACGAAGGAATTAGACTAGCAGCAACATTATTAATTATTTTGCCAATGCTATTAGTTTACTTTATTATGCAAAGATATTTTATAGAAGGAGTTGAAAAATCCGGTATAGCTGGAGAATAGTATGAAAAAGAGATTATCAATTGTAGTTTTACTTTTATTAATTGTTAGTGGATGTAATGGTGGAAGTTCTTCTTCAAGTGACAGTTCAACAACTGTTACATCAATTAGTTATCGAAGTGAAGTTAGAGAAGATGTCGATCAAGTCTTATTAGATGAACTTCATGGTGCTTTCTTATTCTTTTATGAAACAGCCAATGATGATGAAAATAGTCCTGCATATGGATTAATCCCAGACCGCTTCCACACTCACTTAGATAAGCCTGGCACTGTCTCATCAATTGCTTCAGTTGGTTTTGGCTTATCAATGATACCTGTAGGTGTTGAATATGAATGGATTAGTTATGAAGAAGCAAGTAATCGAGTGTTAAAAACTTTAATTACTTTAGAGAATTTAGAACGCGTTCATGGCTTTTACTATCATTTCTTATCTATGTCTACTGGTAGAAGAGTTTGGGATAGTGAGGTTTCAGTAATCGATACAGCGATTTTAATGAATGGGGTCTTAACAGCAGGAAAATATTTTGGCGGCGAAATAGAGCAAAAAGCTAATAAACTTTATGAGGAAGTTGAATGGAATTGGTATTTTGATGATACAACTTACCGATTCTATATGTCATATAAACCAGAAGAAGGTTTTAGTGGAAGTTGGAGTGGCTATGCAGAACAATTAATGATGTTTGTTCTTTCTGCAGGCTCACCTACTTATTCTTTAGATAAGAGTCCTTATCTAAATATGAAATATAGTTCGATATTATCTTCAAAAACAGATGCATATGACCCATTTTACTTAACCTGGACTGGAAGTTTATTTACATATCAATTCTCCCATGCTTGGATTGATTTTAGAAATATCGAAGATGAAAAGGGTGTTAATTGGTTTACAAATTCAGTAAATGCAACTAAAGCTGCAATTGAATTTTCAAAATTATATTCAAATCGTTATAAATCAATGCATGAAAATTCTTGGGGATTATCAGCTAGTGATGGTCCAAATGGTTATATAGGTCCTTATGGCATAGCTCCAAATAGTGGAAGCGCGAATGTTGTAGATGGTACGGTACCACCTTATGGCGCGATTGGTTCAATTGTCTTTACTCCAGAAGAATCAATTAAGGCAATTAAACATTATCGGACATACGATAAATTATGGAGTAAGTATGGCTTTAAAGATGCTTATAACTTAGGAACTGTTGACGGATACGAAGATGAATCAATCAAAGGTAAGATTCCAGAAGGTGGATGGTTTGCTACAGATATTATTGGTATTGATAAAGGTATAAGTGCCTTAATGATTGAAAACTATATCTCTTCATTTATCTGGAATATCTATATGGATATTGATTATGTTAAAAATGGACTAGAAGTATTAGGTTTTACACCAATTAGTGAGGGGGATAAGTAATGAAAATTAATCATCAACCAAAGACATACGAATTTATCACAGACATATTAAAATATTACTTATTAGAAAGTGGAGATATCTTTCAAATTAAGTATAAAGAAGATGGAATCAATATGTATAAAGGCAATATCTTTGAAGGAAGTATATCTAATATCTATTTAAGAATTAATACGAAGAATGGATATAAATTTACTAAACTACTAGGGATAGATTCTCCTTCAAAATTTGCCATTAAAGGTAATCAAATTTTTTATAAGGGCGAATTTGAAAGCATAAAATACCATGTTATATTTACAATGAAAGATAATATGTGGTTGTATGATGTTTATTTAAATGGTGATAATGAAGAAGTCTTATTATTTTATGGACAAGATGTTTCATTAAACTATCACCGTGCGAACGAAGCTTATATTTGTCATTATTTAGACCATAAAGTATTTGAAGATGATCTAGGTTATCATATTTTAACAAAACAAAATCAAGGTGGTCCTTACTTATTAGAAATTGGCTCGTTAACACCAAATAAGGGGTATTCAACTGATGGATTCCAATTCTTTGGTTTGGATTATAAATTTGATTTTGTACCTAAAGCGATTAAAGAAGGAACTTTAGAAAACAAGAATTATCAATATGAATTTGCATATATCGCTTTAAAGAGTGAAGTTAAATTTGTTAATAATCAGGGACATGCTACATT
This sequence comes from bacterium, assembly GCA_012838555.1. Classification (GTDB taxonomy): domain Bacteria; phylum Bacillota_I; class Bacilli_A; order RFN20; family DUOZ01; genus DUOZ01. The sequence continues at coordinate 15,924 of DUOZ01000098.1, forward strand.
CTATGGCTATTTTGATCATGAATATAATGATTTCCCTACTAAAATTGAAGGTCTAGATAAGGTTAAAGAAGTCTATCAAACCATTAATAAAGAAAACTTTGATGACCTAGATTTTAAACGATTAGAAAGAGTTATTAATATCAATAAGATTTATAATTCTCGTGATTTAACAAATGAAGAATTAAATAAGTTGTTCCCTAAACGCTATCAAGAAGAGATTATCGATAATAAAATTGTCTCCTTCTTTTTAGAAAATGGCGATCATGTGGTCTTAAAGGAAAAAGAAAGACATGTTGAAAGACCTCATGGAAATATCTTAATTAATAATGGGATGAAAGTAATAAGTGAATCTCCTTTAGCGACAACAAATTATATTTTTGGTGTTTTTAATTCTCATGTTGTTGTCGGACATGCTAACATTCATAAATTCTCTAATGATAATAAAAATCCTCTCAATTTAGTTAAATTATCAGGCGAACGAATTTTAATTAAGATAAATGATGAATATCGTTTACTTGGTTTACCAGCTTGTTATGTTTTAACTCCTTCTAGTTCAAGTTGGTATTATAAAATTAATGATGATATGATTAAAGTTGAAGTTGCTACTCATTATAGTTTACCTTATTATAAAATGGAAGTAAGTTCTTTAAATAATAAAGAGTATGATTTTATTTGTTATGAACATCTAGTTTTAGGTGAAAATGAGTATGCTCATGTTATCAATGTTAAAAAAGAAGATAATACACTTTACTTTAATAGTGATGCATCTAATTTCATGCATTCAAAATATCCAGACTTAAAATATAAAGCTGAGTATTTAAATGATAAAGTTGAATTTAAGGACGATACCATCTTTTTTAATATTTCAACTAGTCAATATCCTTTATTAGTTACTACTTATAATAATGTAAGTAATTTTAGTAAAGTCTTTTATGGTTTAATTGATGGTATTGAAGTTGAAAGTGAAATATTAAATGTAAAAGAGATGATTGAAAATTATCAAGAAAAGTTTGAAAAGAATATTAATTATTTTAAATTAGAAAACAGTCATGAACTAGTTGATAAATTTAATTTTATCTTTAAATGGTTTACTCATAATGCTTTAATCCATTATGCTTCTCCTCATGGATTAGAACAATATGGAGGCGGAGGATGGGGAACTAGAGATGTACTACAAGGACCTCTAGAACTGTTTATTACGTTAAATCGTTTGGATTTAGCTAGATTTATCATTAAAAAATTATATGCTCGTCAATTCTTACAAACTGGTGATTGGCCTCAATGGGGAATGTTTGATAAATACATAGGGATTCATGCTAAAGATAGCCATGGTGATATCATTTTATGGCCTTTGCATGCTTTATCTTTATACTTAGAAGCTAGTAATGATATCGAAATTTTACAAGAAAAGGTTCCATATTTAGATTTTGAAAAGGGAAATATAACAACTCTTGAAGAGCCAATATTTGATCATGTTAGACGTCAAGTGATTGCAATAAAAGAAAGTTTTATTAAAGGCACATATTTATCTAGATATGGTGGTGGCGACTGGGATGATACATTACAACCTGCTAATAAAGAATTAACGAAAAAGAGTGTCAGTGGATGGACGATTGCCTTAACCATTCAATCTTTAGAAATGTTTGCTAAAGCAATAAGTGAATCTTATCCAAAAGAAGCTAAAGAGTTTAAAATTTTAGCTAAGAAGATTAAAAAAGATTACTATAAATATATTGTTAAAGATAACGTTCCTGCAGGATTTGTTTACTTTACTAATCCAGTTCAATACATGTTACATCCTTTAGATAATAAAACTTCGATTAAATACCGTCTCTTACCATTCAATCAAGGGATTTTAGGTGGAATCTTTAAGAAAAAACAAGCTTTATCTTATTTAGATATTATCGATGAGAACTTAAAACATCCTGATGGAGTAAGATTAATGTCTACTCCAGTTGAATATAAGGGTGGTAAGAATACTTTCTTTGTCAGAGCCGAAACAGCAGCGAATTTTGGAAGAGAAATCGGACTTCAATATGTCCATGCTCACCTTAGATATTGTGAAGCTATGTCAGTATTAAATAAACCAGAGCGTTTAATCGATGGCTTATTAACAGTTAATCCAATTAAGATTCAAGACACTGTAAAAAATGCTTTAACTAGACAAAGTAATCTTTATTTTAGCAGTTCTGATGGATGTTTTTATGATCGTTATGAAGCTAAAAGAAACTTTGATAAATTAAGACAAGGCGAAATTAATGTTAAAGGTGGCTGGAGATTATATTCAAGTGGACCTGGCTTATACTTATCAATTTTATTAAATAATATGCTTGGAGTAAGAAGATATCATAATGATTTAGTTATTGATCCATGTTTAGATACAAGATTTAATAATACAAAACTTAAATATAAGTTTGATGATTATATGCTTAATATTACTTATCATGTTAATGGTGATAAGAGTAATGTTAAAAAAGTCTTAATTAATGGTGAATTAGTTAAGAGTAAAGTTAAGTTACATGAATATAAAGAAAAAGCATTTGTTATTAATCGAAGTTTATTAAAAAATGTTAATGAAATTGAAGTATACCTTGAATAAGGAGGGGTAACATGCGAATTATTTATTTAGATATTGATACATTAAGACCAGATCATTTAGGGTGTTATGGATATAAAAGAAATACCTCGCCAAATATTGATTTAATAGCAAAAGATGGTGTTACCTTTACTAATTATTATTGTTCAGACGCTCCTTGTTTACCTTCTAGAACAGCTTTAATTACAGGGATGCCTGGAATTAGAAACGGTGTCGTAAATCATGGAGGAGCAGCATCTCAACTTAGGATAAACCCTAATCGTAATTTTAGAGATGAATTAGAAAGGTATGGTTTATTTCCTTATTTAAGAAATAATGGATATTATACAGTAGGAATAACACCTTTTGCTTCTAGACATTCTGCTTGGTATTATTATAGTGGTTTTAATGAAATCTATGATACTGGGAAATATGGTGATGAACTAGCTCATGAAGTGTCACCTATAGCTATTAAATGGTTAAAAGAAAATGCTAAAAAAGATAATTGGTATTTACATATTAATTTGTGGGATCCTCATACACCGTATCGAACACCTCTTGAGTTAGGTAATGATTTTGAAGATGATCCTCTTCCTAGTTGGATTACAAAAGAAGTACTAGAAGAACATAAAAAAATGGCAGGACCTCACTGTGCCTTAGAAATAGGTATGTATACAGATTTTGCTCCGTCTAAGTTCCCTAGACAACTAGGAAGATTAGATACTTTAGACGATGTTAAAAAACTTTATGATGGATATGATATGGGAATTAAATATGCGGACAATCATGTCGGTCAAATTGTTAAAGCCTTAAAAGAAGAAGGAATTTATGAAGATACACTCATCATCATCTCTTCAGACCATGGTGAAAACATGGGTGAGTTAGGTATTTATGCTGAACATGGATGTGCTGATGAATACACATGTAAAATACCTTTCATTATGAAATATCCTGGTGGTGTTAAAGATGTTAAAGATAATAATCTTCATCATAACTATGATTTACTTCCTACCTTAGCAGACCTTCTTGGTTTTAATAAAATGGATGAATGGGACGGGACAAGTTTTGCTAATGCTTTATTTAATAAAGACTATCAAAAACGTGATTATTTAGTCTTATCTCAAATGGCACATGTCTGTCAAAGAAGCGTTAGATATAAGGATTATTTATATATAAGAACTTATCATGATGGATTTCATTTCTTCCCAAAACATATGTTGTTTGATTTAAAAAATGACCCATATGAACAAAATAATATAGCAGACTCTCATCCAGAATTAATTGATAAACTGTCATCTATATTATTATCTTGGCATGATGAAATGATGGAAAAGAATGATTACTTGGAAGATCCTCTAAGTGTCGTAATGAGAGAAGGCGGACCATTCCATGCTAAAGGTAATTTAAAACATTACACTAAGCACTTAATTAAAACAAATCGCGAACATTATATAGAAAAATACAAAGAGAAACATCCTAAGGAATTCAAGTAATATGATATCATTGGCATTACTTATTAAACCAGTTTCAAGTGGCTGTAATTTAAATTGTCGTTACTGTTTTTATCATGATATTAGTAATAATAGAGAAATAAAAAACTATGGTAAAATTGATTTGTCGTTGACTGATACATTAATTAAAAAAGCACTTGAAAGTGATTCAAAACATATTGTTTTTGCTTTTCAAGGCGGAGAACCTACGTTAATCGGTTTAGATTATTATGAAGTGTTTGTGAGTAAAGTTAAATTTTATAATAAAGAAAATAAGTTTATTAGCTATGCACTTCAAACAAATGGAACATTGTTAAACGATAAATGGTGTGGGTTTTTTAAAGAAAATAATTTTTTAATCGGAGTTTCACTTGATGGAAATATTAAAGCACATAATATTAATCGAAATGATACTTTTTTTGATGTAATTAAAAACATTAAGTTACTAGAAACTTATCAAGTTGATTTTAATATCTTAACAGTTGTTAATAAAAATAATCATCATCAAATTAAAGATATATATCAATTTTATAAAAAACAAGGTTTTAAGTTTTTACAATTTATACCTTGCCTTCCTGCTTTAAATAATAAATTCCATCAAGATAAATATGCACTTACATATAATGAGTATTATCAATTTTTAGAAAACTTATTGAATTTGTGGTTAAGTGATTTTAAAAATGGTAATTACATTAGTATTCGATATTTTGATAATTTAATAAGAAGATTAAATAATCAAACTGTTAATATGTGTGAGTTAAATGATAAATGCTCGATTACTTTAGTTGTTGAAAGTAATGGTGATGTCTATCCATGTGATTTTTATTGTTTAGATGATTACCTCCTAGGTAATATTAAAATGGATTCACTTAATGACTTATTAGAATCTGAATTAATGAAAGTATTTAGTAATGATAAAATTACATCTAAGTGTTTAACGTGTGAATATAAGATGTTATGTTATGGTGGTTGTAAAAGATATAGAGAACAAGGACATAATTATTATTGTCCTTCCTATAAACGATTCTTCAAAAATAACTTAAGCAAGTTAAAAGAAGTTAATAAACTTTTAAAGGTTATTAGCTAAATTTAGTAAACTTATTTAGGTGTTTACATGTAGGAAAAAGTGTTCACTTATTCTTTTTTTGATAAATTATTTTTCATTAACCAGGATGATAATAATTCCAACTAAAATAATAACTAAAGGATTGCCCAACTATTTTAATAAATATATGCATTTTAGACCAACAATCAAATATTAAAAA
>DUOZ01000099.1 GCA_012838555.1 bacterium
GAATTGATTTTTTATAATTTTAAAACTATATATGTAGATTAATATTTTTTATGATTTATCTTCGAGAAATGAGTGCCCTAATTCATTTTAGGTAAAAGAACAGCTTTATATGCTAAAATCTTCGACTAATCGATTAAAATCACTTTAATTGTAATTATATTTATGCTATAATCAAAAAGTCAAAAAACAATGTGGAGGTGTCACAAATGAGAGAAGGAATTATTCTAAGATGCACTGAGTGTAATGAAGAAAACTACATTGGCGATAAGAATAAACGTCTTCATCCTGAGCGCGTTGAATACAATAAATATTGCCCTCGTTGCAACAAAAAAACTGTTCATAAGGAGAAGAAATAAACCTAGTTACTAGGTTTTTTCATTATGAGTATGAAATTTGATGTAATTGTTAATGGACCCTTAGAGGTCAATACCTACCTTGTTTTTAATGGGGTAGGGGAGTGTTATCTAATTGACCCAGGATATGATGGAGATAAGATTTATAAAATAGTTAAAAAACATGATGTTAAAGTAAAAGCAATTTTATTAACACATGGTCACTTTGATCATATCGGAGCGACTAATTATTTAGTAAATTTATTCAAATGTCCGGTTTATCTTCATCCGCTTGATTTTAAAATGGTTAAATCACCATCACTTAATTACTCGATAGCATTTAATCAACCTATTAGTTTAGATGTTGAATTAAGTGATATTACTAAACTAAATAACCCTGAAATTGAAATAATCCATACTCCAGGTCACTCTAAAGGTAGTATTTCTATATATTTTAAAAAAGATAAACTTTTATTTAGCGGTGATACTTTATTTAATAAAGGGGTAGGGAGAACTGATTTATATGGCGGTAATGAAGTTGAACTTAATAAATCTATAAATAAGTTACTTTTATTAGATGAAGATGTTATGGTTTTGCCGGGACATGGTGAAGCTACAACCATTTTAGAAGAAAAACTTAATCGAAGTATTTAAATATCATCCTTAGTCAAAAATATTAAGGGTGATTTTTTTATGAAATTAAAAGATGGTATCATTTTAATTTTTGTTTCTGTTCTAATAACTGTTTTTTTATTTTTCATATCTCATCATTTAAAACTAATTGATATAAATAATGTCGTAAGCGATCGTTTAACGACTTTAATTTATTCCATTGTTTATTTAATTATTAGTAATATATTAATATATGCAATTTATTCAATGTTTTTTTTGAATAAAGGAACATTCCTTTTATATTCTTTATTTGGTATTATCGATTTCTTAGTTTTTGTTTTTATATTATTAGTTATAACTGATTTAGATATTTTAAAAGCAGGAAATGAGTTGTTTTTTAGTTTTTTAATAAGAGTCTGTAATTCGTTTTTTATTTGCTATTCCATATATTATGCAAATTTGGTAGAATATAATCGTTAGAGATGGAGGATTATTATGATTATTGTTACTGATTTAAAACCAGGTATGTCATTCGAGTATGAAGGAAATATCTATACTGTGCTAGATATCTTGCACAATAAAACTGCCATGAGACAAATGATTGTTAAAACCAAAGTTAAAAATTTGAGAACAGGAGCAGTCACTGAAATTAACTTTACTGGTGGTGGAAAAGTTGAAGGTGTCCACTTAGATAAACGTCAAATGGAATATTTATATGATGATGGTACTGGGTTAGTCTTTATGGATACTGAAACTTATGAACAAGTATCTATCCCTAAAGATAGATTAGATTGGGAACTAAAATTCTTAACTTCTAACTGTGTTGTAGAAGTCGTTTATTATGAATCAGAAATTTTAGGTGTTAATTTACCAAGTAAAGTTAAACTTCGCGTTGTTCATACCGAACCGGCAGTTAAAGGTGATACAGCGACAAGAGCAATGAAAGAAGCTGAACTCGAAACTGGTTTAGTTGTTAAAGTTCCTTTATTCATTGAAAATGATGAACTTTTAATCATTAGAACCGATACTGGTGAATACGACTCAAGAGCTTAATTCTTTTCTAATCTAGATTTTTTTAATCTAGATTTTTTTTGTCATTAATAAAATTACTCAAGCGTATAGTTGAGTGATAAGTGATTTGATGAAAGGAAGATTTTATGAACCGTCAAATTGTTGCTTTTTTATCACTCTTTAGTTTAGTCTTGGTATTATCTATTTATTATGTAATGTTGCCGTTTGCAAATCCTGCTTCTAATGATAAAAATGCAAATGTTGATATTGAAGATTCAACTGAGCTTTACTTTGCTTCACTTTTAGAAAAGAAGAATAATGAATACGAAATCTTTATAAGTGAGCAAACAGAGATTGTTGCTTCAGCTGATGCTAGTGGGGAAGAGAAGGCTCAAGCACTAGCAGCAATTGAACAAAGAAGAGCTATCTTAGAAAAGGAAGAACAAGCTATCAATCTAATATTAGAATATGGATTTGATGAAGCTTATGTTGAAATAGTAGATGGAACAGTCGAGATCCTTGTAGCGATTGATGAAGAATACACGACTCTTGACATTGCTCAAATTATGATTATTGCCTTTAACCAATTTGGTAGGGACTACGTTCCAAAAGTAAAAGTTTATCAAGAAACTCCAAATCAAACTTAATAGTATTTGAAAACTCACTCCTGATTGGCTATAATCTACTTACAGGGGTGATTTTATGACGAGTTATTTCTTAATCGAAAACTTTACCAACAATGGGGCGTTAGGTATTTCTTATCAAGTATTTGAAGAAATAGCTAAAATTTGTGTTAGTGAAGTTGAAGGAGCTACCTTATCAAGTAATGAAGGTTTATTTAAATTAAACAGACCTGTTTTATGTAATATTCAAAGTGATGGGATTGAGATTACTGTTAATGTAAAAATAGATACGGGATTAAATGTTAATGACGTTTGTTTAAAAGTACAAGAAAAAGTTCAAGATTCTATTTATGATATGACAGAAATCAAACCTAAGAAGATTAATATTAAGGTAACTGGAGTAAAGTAAAACACCTGTAATAAGGTGTTTTTTTCATGGTAAACTATAGATATATATGGTAAAATATTTTAGTATTGGAGGTCTTTGATATGGACAAAACACCCAAGTACTCACGTAACAAACTTCATGAATTATCAATGATGTGTATGTATCAGTTTTTAGTTAACTTAAAAGTAGGTGACAAACCTGATTTAAAACATATTATTGAAAGTACTTTAAGACAACCGTTAAATGAAACAGATCCATTAGTTAGAAATGTAATGGTTGCAACTGTAAATAATTTTGGAAATATTATTAACTATCTTAGTTCAAAATTAGTTAATGATTGGGATTTTGAACGACTAAATATTATTAATCAAGCGATTTTGATGCTTGGTTATGTTGAAATTGTCCATTTAAAGATACCTAAACCAGTTGCCATCAATGTCTGTGTTAAACTAGCTCAAAAATTCTCTGATGATGAAGCTTACAAAATGATTAATGGAATATTAGATACGATAGAGGGCTAAAATGGAACAAGTTGTAAGTGTAACTGATCTGACGAATTATATTAAACACAGACTAGAACAAGATGTTAAATTACAATATCTTTTAGTTAAAGGTGAGATATCTAACTTAAAGAAACATCAATCTGGACACTGGTATTTCTCTTTAAAAGATGAAAACTCTAAGATCAATGCTGTTATGTTTTATCCTAATAACTCTAGATTGAAATTTAAAGTGGAAGATGGAATGAGTGTTGTTGTAACAGCATCTGTTAATGTTTATTTAGCTAATGGTTCTTATCAATTAAAAGTTAGAGATATTCAACCTCTTGGAGTAGGTATTTTATATTTAAAATATGAACAATTAAAAAAAGATTTGGAAAAAGAAGGTTTATTTTCTAGAATTTATAAAAAACCAATTCCCGCTTTTCCGAGTCGAATTGTTATTATAACTGCACCTACAGGAGCAGCAATTCGTGATATTTATACAACAATTACTAGAAGATATAAATTATGTGATCTTATTTTAATTCCTTCACTTGTACAAGGGGAGCAAGCCGCTGATGAAATCGTTAAAGCGATAAATAAGGCAAGTGAATTTAATCCTTCAGTAATTATTCTTGCTCGAGGTGGAGGTTCAATTGAAGACTTATGGCCGTTTAATGAAGAAAAAGTTGCTAGAGCCATTGTCAATTCTAAATATCCGATTATCACAGGTATTGGCCATGAAACTGATTTTACTATCGCTGATTTTGCTAGTTCATTAAGAGCACCAACTCCTACAGGTGCTGCCGAACTTGCAACACCTAATCTAGCTGATTTAATTATTAAAATCGATGATTATAAAAAACGAATCATAAAAGCCAATTCTAGATTATTAGAACTTAAAAAAGACCAATTAAATCAATTAATATCATCACCAGTATTAAATCGCCCTGAAATGATTTATGCATCTAAAAGGATGCATTTAGATGGTTTAACAATGAGATTTAATGAAACAAGAAGAGTGTTTTTTAAACTTTTAGAAACTAAAAATGTTAATATAATTAATAGTTTAAAACAATTATTTAAACAAAGACTTGTTAGTTTAGAAAAACAACAAATTGAATTAAAACATAGTTTAACTCAAGCATATAAACAAAATTTTCAACAAATTAGTCATAATTTAGCCAAAGTGATTACTAAACTTGATATCTTAAGTCCACTTAAATTAATGGCTAGTGGTTATGCCTTAACTTATAATGATAATGACCATATCATTACAAGTGTAAATGATGTAGATATTGATGACCTTATCAAAGTTAGATTTAAAGATGGTAACATTAATGCCAAAGTTACCACTAAGGAGGTACATGTAAATGGAAAAGGAAATGACATTTGAAGAAGCACTTAAGCGTCTTGAAGAAATTGTTAGTGAGTTAGAAAGTGGCAGAAGTCCTCTTGAAAAATCTCTACAATTATTTGAAGAGGGAATTGAACTTTCAAAATTTTGTGATCGTAAATTAAAGAGTATTGAAGAAAAAGCAATGAAAATATTAGAAAATGACGAATTAAAAACATTTAATATCGAACAATAAGTAGTATCCGGAGGTGCACGCCTTGAACATACTAGATTCTTTTGACTATGCTTCATTTAAAAAAATGAATATAAAAGAATTATATGAGTTATGTAATGAAGTAAGAGAATTAATTATCCAAACAGTCGCCGAAAAGGGTGGACATTTAAGTAGTAATTTAGGTGTAGTAGAATTAACTGTTGCATTACACCATTTTTTTGATTTTCCAAATGATAAATTATTATTTGATGTTGGTCATCAAAGTTATACTCATAAAATTCTTACTGGGCGTGCAAAAAGATTTAAAGAAAGTTTAAGAGAATTTAATGGAATAGCTGGCTATCAAAAGATGGATGAAAGTGAATTTGATTGTTTTGAAGCAGGTCATTCTTCTACTGCCATTTCAGCAGGAATGGGAATGGCAATAGCTAGAGATTTAAATAATGAAGATTATAATGTGATTGCTTTTGTTGGTGATGGAGCGATTGTTTCAGGAATGTCACTTGAAGCGATTAATCATTTAGGTACAATAAATCATAAATTAATAATTATTGTTAATGATAACGAAATGTCAATTTCTCGACCTGTTGGAACGATTGCTAGACATATGAGTAAGTTGCATCGAAGATTAGTTGCTGCACCTTCAAAAGATATTTATAAAAAAGTTATGTATAAGTTACCGTTTGGTAAAGCTGTATTTAATTTTAGTAGTAAATTAAAAAATAGAATTAAACATTTCTTTTTAGAAAAGACTTTATTTGAAACTTTTAATTTAGAATATTTAGGACCGATTGATGGTCATAACATTAGTGAACTACAAAAAACTTTTGCTACGGCTTTAAAAGTACCTCGTTCTGTTGTTATTCATGTTTTAACTAAAAAGGGTAAAGGTTATAAATATGCTGAAGAAGACATAGTAGGGAAGTGGCACGGTGTTAGTCCTTTTGATATAAAAACAGGTGAGCCTAAGAAAAAGAGACCAGAAAATATGGTTAGTTGGAGTCAATTAACATCAAATTTAGTTCATGAATTAGGAAAGACAAATAAAGATATTGTTTATATAACTCCTGCGATGAAAAATGGTTCAGCGATGAATCAAATTTTTGAAGATTATCCTGATCGCGCTTTTGATGTTGGAATCGCTGAAGAACATGCCATTACTCTAGCAGCAGGTCTTGCTTTAAATAAAAAGATTCCTTCAGTAGCAATCTATTCTACTTTCTTACAAAGAGCATATGACCAAATTAATCATGATATAAGCAGAATGAATTTACATGCTGTTTTTACTATTGATCGCTCAGGTATTGTTGGTAGTGATGGAGAAACACACCAGGGTATCTTTGATGTAGGTATTTTAAAGGGTTTACCTAATGCAGTGATTGCTATGCCTAAAGATGCTAATGATGCTTGTATGCTTTATAAAACAGCTTTTAAACACCATGCTCCCTTTTTTATTAGGATTCCTCGAGCAGATATTATTAATGAATATGATTTAAGTAAGATAAGTGATGATAGAGTAGGGAAGTGGGATGTAATAAATAATGATGGTGCTAAAATTAATTTAATTATAACCGGTCCTTACTTTAATAAGGTTAAAGATTTAATTGATAAAGAGAATTTAAAAGTTAATTTATTTTTTGCTAGATATTATAAACCTTTAGATAAAGATGTCTTAAATTCATTATTAGAAAATAGACTAAAGACTATTATTGTTGATTTGTTTGCAGATGAATCAGGACTTTATGAATCAATCTGCCACTTTTATGCTAAAAAAGATGAAAAGATTACTTTAATACCTTTTACTTTACCTAATGCATTTATCCCTTGTGGGAAAATTGAAGATTTACTTGCGTATTATAAAAGAGATGATTCATCACTTCTAAATTTAATTAGGAGTCTACTTAATGAGTAAAAGACTTGATATTTACTTAGTTGAGCATCATTACTTTAAATCAAGGAACTTGGCTCAACGAGCAATAAAAAATGAAAAAGTTAAAGTTAATAATAAAATAGTTACTAATAAAAATTATCAAGTTAAAGAAAATGATGAAATTGAATTAATTAATGATGAATTATCTTTTGTTTCTCGTGGTGGATATAAACTTTATAAAGCTCTCAATTATTTTAATATTGATGTTTCTAATTATATTTGCCTAGATATAGGAGCATCTACTGGTGGATTTAGTGATTGTCTTTTAAAACATAGTGCAAAAAAAGTTTATGCACTTGATGTAGGCTCAAATCAACTAGATGAATCATTAAGAAATGATCCTAGAATTATTTCAATGGAACAGACAAATTTTAGATACTTGAATCCTAACACTTTAAAAGATAAGATTGATTTGTGTGTAATTGATGTTTCTTTTATTTCGTTGTATCATATATTTGAAGTTTTATCTACTTTCAAAGAAGAAAACCTTGAAGTAATTACTTTAATAAAACCTCAGTTTGAGACTATTAGAAAGAATCTTAATAAACATGGAGTTGTTAAAGATAAAGACGTTCATTATCAAATTTTAGACCATGTATGTGGCTTTATTAAAGAATTCGGGTTTCACCTCATTGATATAACATTTTCGCCTATACAAGGAGAAAAAAGTGGTAATATCGAATATTTAGGTTATTTTAATAGAAATATTGAAACTAAAAAAGTAGATTTTAAAAAAGTAGTAGATGAAGCTTATTTAAACTTCAAAGTAGGGAAGTGAAGGAAATGATTAGACAGTTAACGATTAAGAACTTTGCAATTATTGATGATTTAACCGTTGATTTTGATCAAGGTATGATTGCTTTAACTGGTGAAACCGGAGCAGGGAAGTCAATTATAATTGAAGCTCTTTCCTTATTACTTGGAAATAGGGCTAGTGCAGATATGATTAGATATGATGCACAAAAAGCTTATATTGAAGGTGTTTTTTATCTTAAAAAAGAAATGATTGATAAAATTAATAAAGAAATCGGTGGTATTGAAGATTCAACTTTAATTATTAATCGTGAAATTGATATTAATGGTAGGTCAACGATTAGATTAAATTCTAGAATAACTACCGTTTCATTAGTTCGTTCGATTATGAATAAAATTATTGATTTACATTCTCAGCATGATAATCAATACTTACTTGATAAGAAAAATCATTTATCTTTATTAGATACTTATTTAAAATATCATTCTACAAATGAACTTAATGGATATAATAAATCTTATCAAACTTATGTAGAAGCATTAAATAAACTTGAAGCTGCTAAGAAGGAAGAATTAAGTGAAGAACAAGTTGATTTTTATCGTTTTCAATTAAATGAAATTGAAAAAGTTAACTTAAAAGAAAATGAAATTGAAGAATTAGAACTCGAAAAAAAAAGGATGTCTGAATTTGAAAAAATTAATGAAAATTTAAGAACAACTCTTGCTTATCTATCAAGTGAGGGAAGTGCGCTTGAATTACTTTATGAGGCTAAAAGAGCACTTGAAAATTTAAGTGATGATCCTTTATATCAAAAACATTTTGAGCATTTAAATGATTTATATTATCAACTAGATGATTTAAGAACTGAGTTAGAACAAGAAGCTAGTAATCTTTACTTTGACGAACACCGTTATAATGAGATTCAAGAGCGATTATTTGCAATTTCTAAATTAAAAAGAAAATATGGTCATACATATGAAGAAATAAATGAATATTATCAAGATATTAAAACTAAAATTGATAATTTTGACAATTTAACATTTTATTTAGACAAACTTGAACAAGATGTAAAAAATAAAAAAGAAGAAGCATTTAATAAAGCTTTAATTTTGCATGTAAAAAGAGTTGAAGTTGCATCTAAGTTAGCAAATGAAGTTATGACTCAATTACAAGATTTACACTTAAAAGATGTTCAATTTAAAATTGAAATTAATAAACATGATGAATTAAATCAACATGGAATCGATGATATTGAATTCTTTGTTTCTTTAAATAAAGGTCAACCTTTAAGACCTTTAATTAAAGTAGCAAGTGGTGGAGAAATCTCACGTTTAATGTTAGGATTAAAAGTAGTATTCTCTAAATTATTTGGTATACATAGTATTATTTTTGATGAGATTGATACTGGAGTAAGTGGACAAGTTGCTTTAAGTGTCGGTAAAAAGATGAAAGAATTATCTAAACATTGTCAAGTTATATGTATTACACATTTACCTCAAGTCGCTGCAGTTAGTGATTATCATTACCACGTTAAAAAGGTAAATAAGGATAATACTGTTACAACTGATTTAATTAATTTAAATCAAAAAGATAGAATTATTGAACTTGCTAAAATGCTTTCTGGAGATGAAATTAGCGAGGCTTCAATTTTAAATGCCAAAGAATTACTGGTAAATAAATAATTAATTATTATATATAATAAAGGCTAAAATAAGGTTGTAATTCCGTTCTTTAAAAAGGAGTTTTTAATA
>DUOZ01000100.1 GCA_012838555.1 bacterium
TACCGCCACCAATAGCAACATTTAATAAGAAGTGAAATTCTTGATCAAACGGCCAAGCTTCATAAGGTTCTATAGAAGGCTTATAAAGTTCAGCAGCTGTTAATTTATAGTATGGATAATCATCAAATAACCAAGTGATTGATCCAGGTTCCCAAATTATAGAATAAACATGGAAATCATCAACTAAGTTTGTTCCACCTGGATGATATTTATCATATTTAATATAACCTGAACCTTTTTGTGTACCAATACTATGATGATAAGCTTTTGTATGGATTGTGCCCATGTAATGATTTAATGCATAAGTAGCAGAATGCTCCATAATATCAATTTCGCCACTTCTAGGCCATCCACCATACACTCCCTTAGTTGGCATCATCCAAATCGCAGGCCAAGAACCTTTAGTTCTAGGTAATTTAGCCCTGATATCAAATCTTCCATATTTAAAGTCTGCTTTACCTGAGGTATTAATTCTACTAGAAGTATATTCCTTACCACCATATTTTTCTTTTCTAGCAATAATATGTAAGAAGCCGTCTTTTACTTCAACATTTTCGCCTTTAGTATAATATTGGTGTTCTCCATTACCCCAGCCATTTCCTCCGACTTGATAATTCCAAATTGATTCATCTGGTTTACCTTCATAGTTAAACTCTTCACACCATGTCGGAACCCAACCATCAACTATTTCTTTATTTTCGCAACCTTCAAAGACCTTAGGTGCATCATCTGGTTCTACTTCTAAAGAAATACTATCAATATTAGATACTACTGAGGAAGGTTTTTCACTAGAAACCGAACTACTTACTTCTAAATCCTCACATGATATTATTGAAGTAGAAATTATCGCACTTATAAACAATAATGATATTATCTTCTTCATCTTTGTCCCCTCCTAAAACGCTTTCATTATAGCAAATTGTAAGCGCTTTGTAAAGTTAAGAAAAAAAGGCACAAGGCCTTTTAAATATCATATTTTGTTAAGATTTGTGATGGTGTTTTTCTTAAAAGTAGGATGACTGGTAATAGTCCAAAGAAGAGATAAAATGCATATATCGCTAATAGCCCTAAGGCAACATTATACCAAGGGAATAAAAGGACACTTCCAAAACTTACCATTAAACTATTTACATAATCAATAAAGTAAACGACTAAACCATATCCAATCGCGGTTGTAAAGGTTGTTAAGATTAAAATTTCTAACACAAAGAGATTGATAACCTTAATTCTACTAGCACCTAAAGCGCGATAAACACCAATATCATAAATACGATGAATAACTTTTGAACGCATCATAAAGAAGACAAAGATTAATAAGGCTGATGCTAAAACTAAAGAAGAAATAATCGGAGCCATTAGATATTGAATTCTTTGTTTAGAATATTCACTCATATCTTCCTTATTTGGATCATTAGCAGTATAACCTAAGTTTTCTAAATGCTCTATTGATTTTGTTTTATCATTACTTATAAAATATAAATTATATCCTACAAAGTAATCTTGTAATAATTTCTCACCATCTTCAATTGAAATTAAATTATATGCATAATATTTAGTATGACAAACACCAACAATTGTAAATGTTTTACCTAGAGAAACGCCATTAATTGAAGTAAGTTCTTGACCAATTTCATACCCAAATACCTCATGAACAACAATTTCTCCACTTTCAGATGGTAATCTTCCTTTAACTAATACAACTTCAGAATCTGATTCATCTGTAGCAATTCTAAAAACTGGTAATTGAGAAGAAACTTTAAAAGCACTATTTAAGTATGTTGGATAATCAACAAATAAGAGATAGGCATCCCTGTTAATAATACCGCTTATAGTAAATGTATCCAGATTATTCCGCATTGATAAAGTTCTACCTACAAAATCTTTACAAGAAAAGGAACCACCAACAGTTGTTTGGGCATGCTTAGTTAAATCATCACAGACCCATTTACTTAAAGCAATTTCTTTATTACCACTAGGTAAAGCACCATATATTAAATCTTTTTCACTTACAATATTCGTTGGCATCATCTTAACATCATTAAAAACAACACTTCTATTTCTTGTTTGAAAGTTAATACTTACATCAACATTAAAGCTAAAACTATTATTTAGATAAGCTACATACTCAATTGATTCATCACTTAAAATTTCCTCAAAATTTACATCTAATACTTCTTCTTTACTTGAAATCCCAACTAAAGTTGAGTCATGTCTTTTATAAGCTTTTTCATCTAAAGTATAAGCATTAGATATAGTCGCCGCAGTATAGGCAATAAACATACCAACAATCATAAAAGCTAAATACATTAATTTATATCTGAATTTAACAAAATAGAAATTAGAAAAGGCAACTTTAAAATCGTCCCACATCTTTCTAAAATCAAATTTTCTTCCTCTTATATCTTTAAAGAATGAGTTATCATAATCAAATTTATCAACATCAGTTAATTCAAGTTTCTTAAAGTGTTCATCTTTAAGTGTTACCTCACTATTTGATGTTAAATATTTGACTTTAAAATTAGATTTAACATCAACAATTAAAGAACCATTTTTATAAACAACTTTAATTTCAGGTTTATCCTTAACATCTTCATCATAGTAAAGTTTTAATGAATATGCTTCTTCTTCAAATTCTTTTTGATTTAAATCTTTCAAGTAAATAACTTTTCCATCATCATGATGATAAGAACTACTTGAAGTATTAATTTCATCACTAACAACTTTACCATCTTTTAATTCAATAATCCGATCAGCATAAAAATTAGCTAATTCCCTATCATGTGTAACTAAAATAACTAAACAAGTCTTACTAACCTTTTTAATAATGTTCATAACTTCAATCGTATTACTACTATCAAGGTTACCTGTTGGTTCATCTGCAATAATTACTTTTGCTTTCTTAACTAAAGCTCGAGCAATTGCCACACGTTGTTGTTGACCACCTGATAAAGCCGAAGCCCTTCTTCTTTTATAATTAATCATATTAACTGCATTTAAGCAGTAATTAATTCTTTTTTCAACTTCATCTTTATCATAAATATTTGCCAAAGATAACGCAAATTTAAGATTATCATAAACAGTCATCTCTGGGAAAAGTAAATAGTTTTGGAAAATATAACCCATATTATTACGACGATATTTATCGATTTTATACATTTTGTAATTTTTAATTCTTAAATCGTCATAATAAATTTCACCTTTAGCCTTATCTAAACCACCGATAACATTTAAAAGTGTGGTTTTACCACTACCAGAGGCACCAAGTAAACAAACTAAACCCGTAGATGGAAATTCAAGTGTTGTATTGTTAATTACATGAATTTCATTAGCTTTACGACGATTAAAATATTTATTAATTTTGTTTAACCTAATCATGACATTCACCCCTAGCTTCTTCTAATGACCACATTAACGACACTTTCAAACATCTTGCGTGAGAATCTAACACTAAGCATAAAGGCTAAGATAACAATAATAATTAGTAAAATCAACATCGATCCATAATCTCTATATTTAATGATGTTCATAACACCAAGGGAATAATATTGATTTATAATAATAACACCGACAAAGGTTGTAATATATGCTATGATTCCTAATGTTATATTTTCTATTGAAACAATCGAATTTAAGTTCTTCCTGTTAGCACCTAAAATCCTTAAGATTGAATAGTCACGTTTTTTACTATTCATAACTAAATGTAAAATCATATAGGTAACAAAATACAAGAAGACAATACCGAGGCCAGCAACAAAGGTTTTCATTATAGTTTCTATTAACATCATTAAACCATCAAAGCCATATGAAGGGAAATCACTAACATCAATTACACGATATCCTTTATTTCTTAATTGACTCATTAAAGATCCCTTTATAAAAGAATCATCTAGAATAACAGAAATTTGATATACTTCATTATCAATAAGATTAAAGAAAGTATTTTCGTTCATAAATATAAAATTAGTGTAATTATCTGGTTCACGTATAATTTCAATTGTCACATCAGTTATTTCTTTTTCTCCATATATAGATGTTAAATAAACTTTAATATCTTCATCGTTAAACTCTAATTCACTTATTTGAGCTCCTAATGAAAGTCTAATAACTCCATCTTCATAACTAGGTGCAAAAGCAAAACTTATTCGCTCTAAATAACTATTTTCTTCTAATTCATCAATGCCTTTTAAAGAAAAATCAAAGTATGATTGACCTTGTTCAATAATTTTTTGTTTTCTTAGTAAGTCACTCGCATAGATTGTGCCACTACCATAGTAATTACTTTGATAATTCTTATCCGTTATACCTACGATTTCAAATTCATATTTTTTATCATAAAAACTTTGATTAATCTTTTTACCTAATAATTTATCATTAGTAACAACTACCTCTAAATCATTTTCAGGCATACGACCTTGAATTATGTCTGCTTCTTTTAATTGATTAATACTTTGAAGAATCAAAGTATAAGACTCCCAATTATCATCATCATAGAAATAAATTGCCGAATCTAAATAAAAATCATTTTTATGAACATAATTTACTCCACTAATCTTACTTATATCTTCTATTTCTTGTTCACTAAATGGTGAATAATCCGGTTTATTAAGGATTAACCTGCGATTATCTGTAAAAGTATAAGTATACGAATAGCGATAATTAGTTGGTTGAGCTAAAAAAGTACTATCATAAATTCCAACGATAGTAAAAGTTATTGCAATATAAACTAATAAAGAAAATATTGTTCTTTTTGGTGTCATTACTAAATTTCTTAAACCAAATAATAAATTTGTTAAAAAACGAGGTTGATTATTAACTAACTCTGTTTTATCTTCAGCATCAGGCTTTTTAGGTTTTAAATTAACATCTTCAACTATTTCACCATCAAATAAGCGTACCTTTCTAGTTGCATACGGCTCTACTAAAGAATAATCATGAGTTACTACTACAACTAATCTACCAGGAGCAACTTCATTAATTAAAGACATAATTTGCTCACTATTTTCACTATCTAAATTACCAGTTGGTTCATCACACACTAGGATTTTTGAATCACTAGCAATAGCTCGTGCAATAACTACTCTTTGTTTTTCGCCACCACTTAACTTAGCAGCTCTTGATCTTTTACGATTACTTAAACCAACACGTTCAATAATTTCTAAAGCTCTTTTACGAGCATCTTTTTTACTAACACCTCTTAAAAGTAAGACCGTTTCAACGTTTTGTAAAACACTATAACTTTCAATTAAATTATAATTTTGAAAGACAAACCCGATATTATTCTTTCGATAATCTTCCCAATCACTCATCGAATAATAAGAAGTTTCTTGATTAGAAAAATACATTTCGCCTTCTTCGTAGGAATCAATCCCTGAGATAACGTTTAAAAGAGTCGTCTTCCCACTTCCTGATTCACCAACTATGGCAACAAATTCATTTTTTTCAAACTTAATATTGATATTCCGTAAACCAAGTGCAACATTTCCTTCACTTGAATAGTATTTCGACACATTAACTAATTTCAACATTGATTTTCTCTCCCATCATTTCTTGAAGTTTGTGAGCATCATACATTTTCTTATACTTACCATTTAACTCTAATAATTCTTGATGTGTTCCTTGTTCTACAATTTTACCTTCTTCAAGCATATAAATACAATCCGAATGTTCGATTGTTGATAAACGATGTGCAATCATAATAAATGTAGTATCTTTTAAATAATTTCTAATTCCATTAATAACTTTTAACTCAGTATTATTATCTAATGCACTTGTTGCTTCATCAAAAAGGATTAATGAAGGATTACGTAAGATAATTCTTGCAATACCTATTCTTTGTCTTTCTCCACCAGATAACTTAACTCCATTTTCTCCAACTAAAGTATCTAAACCTTCTTTATTCTTAGCAATAATTTCATCAACACAAGCTATTTTAATCGCTAAATTTAATTGTTCTTCACTAGCTTTTGGAGCCGCAAACATAATATTTTCCCTAATTGTAGCATTAAACAAGAACGTATCTTGGAAAACATAACCAATATGTTGTCTTAAAGATAGTTTATACTTTTCATCCATTGGATAACCAAAAACTTCAATTTTGCCTTCATCAACTAAATATAAACCTTCAAGCACTTTTAAAATCGTTGTCTTACCACAGCCTGTTGGACCAACAAAGGCATGAGTTTCTCCTTTTTTAACTGTAAATGAAATATCATCAATAACTACTTTATCTTTAACATAAGAGAAAGTTACATTTTCAAATTTAACAACTGTATCTGATTCATCTATATCAAGTTTTTCTTTTTTAGCTAAGTAAGCTTTATCAATATCATATCCCATGATAGTATTAAGTCTACCTAAAGAAACACTGACATTTTGCATTTCTAAAAACATTCCAACAAAGTTAGATATTGGCGCAGCTAGTAAATCATTATACATTAATATCGCACTGACTCCACCTATACTTACCATGCCTTTTACAACCATGATACCTCCAAATGATAACATTGTCGTTATTATCAAAACAAAGAAGAAGGTATTCATGAAGTTAACTTGAACATGATATTTTTGTGTTTTTTTATGATTATCAATAACTAGATAACTCGTTTCAATAACTTGTTCATATTTTGTTTCTTCTTGACTTGCAGCATGGATATCTCTCATCCCTTTAATATTTTCTTGATATTTTCGCCACATTCTTGAATTACGTCTACGATTTTCTCTAGCAAAGCGCCAAAACTTAGTTCCTGATAATCTTGTAATAATTCCACTAGTAATCGCTAGAGGTAAAATAATTAAAGTTAATCTAATATCAATTTGTGACATAAAATAAAAACCAAAAGCAAAACTAAAAATTGATCTTGTTAAATATGTTATAGGTACCATAAAACCTCTAATTGCAATTGAACTATCTTGAATTAACCTATTTAATAATTCACTCGAGTCATTTTCATCAAAAAAGTTTTGAGGGACACTACTTAAATGCCAATAAACCTCACATCTAACATCATGAGCTAGTTTTTCTTGTAATGTTGAATTATAATAATGCGAGAAATTATGAAATAAACTTTGCAAAACTTGCAAAATAAAATAAGTAATTGCTAAAGTTATAATCTTTTCAATCCCTGCATCAGCATCAAGTCGTCCTTCAAAAGCAGCAACACTTGTATCAATAACTTCTTTAAGCATATTAAGTGGATAAGTGCTTAAAAATGAAGTAATAATAATTAAAACAACAATTATAATCGCTTTAGGCCAATTCTTTTTTAATAATTTCCAAATCGTGATTTTCCCCACTATTTCACCTTCTTTAACTTAACATTCTTTTCAATATCGATATTCCAATTCTTAACTAAATTATAAGCATAAATACGATTTACCGGATGAAAGTAATCAAAAGGCGAATGGGCATCAATTCCCATCACAAACTTATTTTTATGTCTTTTAGCTATTTCAAAAAACTCTCTAACTGGATATTGGTAACGATATTCTTTATCAATTAAGCGTTGACCCCTTCTCATTCCGCCTTGATTCACTTCTAAATAAACATCATTTTCAAAAGCACTCTTACAAATACGGTGAGCTAATTTAACTCCATCTTCATCTAATCCCTTTTCAGTCAAAAACAAATCAGGATGAACTAATATTGAAAAAAGACCTGTCTTTAAGCCTTTTTCAATTAAACTTACATATTTTTCGGTACTTATTTTACTAGAAGCGATATAACCTTCCATTTTATTATCTTCATATGAAATATAATGTTGACCTAAAATTAAATAATCAACTTTACCACTCATTAATAAATCACGGTAATAATCTTCTAACTCTTCAAAATACTCACATTCAAAACCGATTAAAACTTCAATTTTATCTTTATATTTATCTTTTAAATGATTTAAAGAATACAAATAATTCTCTAATTCATCATAATTTCCTCTAATACCTTCTTGAGTCATATTAGGAATAAAAACATGATCAGAAAAACCAATAATCTTGTGATTATTTTCTATTGCTGCGATAACATAATCTTCATCTTCACCAACAGCATGACCACATCTTTTCGTATGAGTGTGATAATTATAAGTAATCATTAATACATAACCTCCACTAAATATAGGCCTTCTGCAGGTGCTTTATAAGGACATGGTTTATCTTCTTTTTTATCTAGTCTTGTTGTAATTTCTTCAAGACTAATCTTATTTTCGCCTATATGAATTAAAGTACCTACCATCATTCTAACCATATAACGAAGAAAGCCACTTCCTATTATATCAAAAATTACGATATCGTTTTCCACTTTTATCGAAAATTCATTAATAAACCTAACAAAACTAGTTACTTCACTATCTTTAGTCGAAGTAAAATTCCTAAAATCATGTTCACCAACAAAAAGACAAGCTGCTTCTTTCATCTTGTTTATATCTAACCTTTTACCATATTGATAAATGTAATTAACTTTTAAAGGATTATATTCACCCATATTTAAATAATAGCGATAATGCTTCTTTTTAGCATCAAATCTAGCATGAAATGATGAATCAACCTTGTAAACGTCTTTTACATAAATATCCTTAGGTAAATTACTATTTAATGCTTTTTTATAATTTTCAGGTTCAATCTCAAAAATCGAATCAAAATGAATAACTTGATTTAAAGCATGAACGCCAGCATCAGTTCTTCCAGAAGCATATACTTTTATTTCTTGTTTATTGATTTTTGATAAGGCAATTTGTAATTCCTCTTGAACTGTTCGACCATTATTTTGAATTTGATATCCCACAAAGTTAGAACCATCATAACTAAAAATAACTTTGTATCTTAACGCCATAAGTCAATCCCTAACAGGCTTTCAATCATTTCTTTATTAAAACTTAGATAGACAAAACCTGCGGTAATTACAACAATAAGAGATAAAGATAACCAATCACTAGATGTAAATTTTAAAACACGATATCTAGTTCTTTTCGCTGATGGGTCATAACCTCTAGCCTCCATAGCATCTGCAAGTTCATCAGATCTTTTAAAAGCCGAGAAAAATAAGGGGATAATCAGTGAAATAATCGCTGGGATTTTATCTTTTAATTTACCCTCACTTAAGATTGAACCTCTACTAGCTTGAGCTTTCATGATTCGTTCGGTTTCATCTAAAAGTGTCGGAATAAATCTTAATGCAATTGAAATAATCATCGCTATTTCATGCGTTGGAAATTTAATAATTTTTAAAGGTGTCATTAAATATTCTAAACCATAAGTCATATCTAAAGGTTTAGTCGATGTCGTTAAAATCGTTGTGATTGTAATCATAATAACTAATCTAATAATAATATATAAAGTTTGATAGATGCCACTATCATAAATTTTAAAGAATTCTAAATCTAATAAAACATTTCCTCTTTGAAATGATAAGATATTAATAATAAATAAAAACAAAAACATGAACCACATATTTTTAATTAATCTAAATAAAGTTCTAAAGCTAACTTTAGTTACTTTAAGTAAAATTAATAAGAAAATCCCTAAAATAAAATAACCTAAAAAACCAATTTCCATAAAGACAATTACTAATAAGAAAATCATAGCTAAAATTTTAGTTCGAGGGTCTAAACGGTGGATAAACGTATCATTAGGAATGTATCTTCCTAAAGAAAGATTCTTCATGATTGTTTACCCCCTTTATTTAAGGCAATTTCATCAGCTAAGGTTTTAACATCCTTAACTTTACCTAAATCAATATCTAAACCTTTTTCAATTAATTTATTCGCAAATGAAAAGACAGTTGGTAATTCTAAATTTAATTCTTTACACAACTTAGTATTCTTAAAAATATTAAGCGGTGTATCATAGGCCTTAAGCATGCCTTCACTCATAACAATGACTAATTCACTATATCTTAAAACATAATCCATATCATGAGTTACTAAAATAACCGTTATACCTTGTTTATTTAATCTTGAAAATAAATCCATCATTTCTCTAGCTCCACGAGGATCTAATCCTGCGGTAGGTTCATCTAAAATTAAAACTGATGGTTTCATTGCTAAAATACCCGCGATTGCCACTCTTCTTCTTTGACCTCCAGAAAGTTCAAATGGAGACCGACTTAATAACTCTTCATCAATTCCAACAAGTTTTGCAGCATCTTTGACTAAAACATCAATTTCTTCACTTGTTTTACCAAAGTTTTTCGGACCAAAAGCAATATCTTTATAACAAGTTTCTTCAAAAAGCTGATATTCAGGGAATTGAAAGACAAGTCCAACTTTTGATCTTAATTTTTTAATTTGTTTTAATTTAGAATTAGGAAAAATTTTGTAATCTTCAACAAATACAGTTCCACTAGTAGGTAATAATAAAGCATTAATATGTTGAACTAAGGTTGATTTACCACTTCCTGTATGACCAATAATCGCAGTAAAACTACCTTCTTTAATTTCACAATTTACATCTTTTAAAGCTTCAGTCTTAAATACCGTATTGGGTAAATAAGTGTAACTAACATTTTCAAACTTTATTGGCATAATTCATTCACCAACATTTCTTCACTATTACAATTACTAACTTCTATTTCGTGTTTAGCTAGTTCATTTCTTAATTTATAAACAAAAGGAATATCTAAATCAATCGCTATTAACTTTTCTTCTTGCAAGAATATATCATTACTATTACCTTGATAATAGATTTCACCTTGATTTAAAACAATAATTTCATCCGCACCTAAGGCTTCTTCGACATCATGAGTAATTGAAATTACCGTTAATTCTGGATATAATTCCCTCATTTTGCGTGTTAACTCAATGATTTCTTTTTTACCTTTAGGATCTAACATGGATGTCGCTTCATCTAAAATGACAATTTTAGGTGTCATTGCTAAAACTCCAGCGATGGCAACTCTTTGTTTTTGACCACCCGAAAGGAGGGTAGGTTCTTTATCTAAATAATCTTCCATACCTACCTTTTTAGCGTATTCATTAATAATATCATCCATCTTAATTTGAGGGACACATCTATTTTCTAAACCAAAAGCAATATCATCTCTAACAGTCGCTCCAATAAATTGATTATCAGGGTTTTGAAAGACAACTCCAATTTTTGAACGAATCTCTCTTAAATTTTCTTCATTTAAGATAAGACCATCAACAATAATTTCTCCACTTTGTGAAGGCAATAATCCAATGATGAGTTTAGCTAATGTTGATTTACCACTACCATTATGACCTAAAATCGCCGTATAACTTCCCCTTTTAATACATAAAGAGATATTTTTTAAAACTTCATCGTTTTCTTCATAAGAGAAAAATAAATCTTTTATTTCAATAATCATTTCACTCATCATATTGCCTCCTTACACAACTACTTTATTTTACTATAAAGAAATTAACTGTCAATTAATCTCATCAATATTTTCACCTGCATAACAATTAATATTATAACTTATACCATCCTTAATTTAAACAATTATAATTGTATGACTTTTCTGTATCATTAATAAAACTTAATCAATAAAAAAATCCTCACTAGGAGGAACATTAACTTAGCTCTAGATAATTTATAATTCCTTTAATTATTTTATTAACTAAAGTATATTGATAATTTTCATTAGTTAACTTTTTACGATCTTGATAATTACTAATAAAACCACATTCAACAATAACACCAGGATAAATTGAATTATTCGTTAAATAATAATCACCACTTTTAGCTACCTTATTTTTCTTATTTAAATCATTTAATGAATCTTGTAAACAATTGGCTAACAGCTTACCTTTTTCATTTCTTCTATTATAAAAAACCTGAGCACCACTTACATTAGGATTAGGAAAATAGTTTAAATGAATACTTACAAATAAATCTGGACTCGTTGAATTAATATAACTAACTCTTTTTCTCATATCTTCATCTTTTCTGTTTCTAGCATAAAAACTAGCTAAATCATAATCACCATTCCTGCTAATATAAGCAATCGCACCAAATTCAACTAACTTTTCATATAATTTCTTTGCAACACTTAAATTAATCTCATCTTCTAAAATTTCTTCCCAAGATGTTCCGTTATCATGACCACCATGACCTGGATCAACAAAAATGACTTTTCCATTTAAAAGATAATAAGAATCATTATTAACATTAGCATTTAAATAATACCGATTAAAAGAAATAATAATAGCGAGTAATGTAACTACTACAACTGTAGGATAAGTTAAAACTGATAATATTTTTTGTTTATTCATAAAATCACCCAAGAACTTTAATACTAACTAGATTACTAAATTGTTCTAAATTAATTAACATTTCATTATCATAAAAAGAATAAGTAACTAAGGCTTGCGAAAAAGTTTGATTACTCGAGGAAGGAAATACCTTACACATGAAAACAATATTAATTGTTTCATATGTTGCTAAAGAGCCTATATAAATACCATTGCGCAAATCACCTTTTTTATAAAGTCGTTTATTAACATAAACCGAGGTGATAATTGGGATTAAATTTTCAGAAAAATTAAAGAAGACTTTGGTGTTAACTAAAGCTTTTCTTCCTAGATTATGAATATTTAAATTAAAAGTACAAGGTTCTCCTGCATAAGCACTATTTTTAAAACATTCATAATCAACCATTAAATTATGACTAAGGAGTTCAACTTCAACATCATTAGAACTTATTTTCCTAATCTTATTAAAGTCCTTATACGTTACAATTGAACGATTTTTAACTAGTTTATCCATATCGACACCTCTAATTAATGATATTAATTACCTAGATTAAAAATGTTAATAATTATTATCCTTATTTAATATCATTTAATGAAGGAGTGAAACTATGGAAGAAAAAAAGCAAATTATCGCTTCATGCGCCTATGCTAGGTATGACTATGAAATCAAAAGTAATGAAAAGAGCGAAAGTCACACACGGTCTAATAATATAGTCGTTGATATAATTTCTCCACAAATTGAATTAGTTAAAACGATTATAAGTCCAATTGAAGTTAACCAAGATTTTCTAACGTATAAACTAGTCATTGAAAATGAAGGAAATATTGAAATAACTAATATTGAAGTTTCTAACCCACATAACGATAATTTACTATTTAAAAAAGGATCACTCACAATTGATGGAAAATTAACTGATTTTGATATTTTTAAAGGTTTTAATATCTCTAAACTAAGACCTAAACAAAGATTAATTATTATTTATGATTCCATCATTAAAAAAGATACCCCTACTTATAAAGTACCTAATCTAACAACCTTAAAATATGATTATAAATTAAACGGGGCTCTTATAAGTGAAACAAAAGTATCTAATACTGTTTATGCTGATATTTTAGTAGAATTAATTACAATTAATAAGACATCAAATAAAAATGTCGCTTCATGTCAAGATTTAGTCACCATTACAACGATTATCCAAAACTTAGGAAACACTTCTTTAAAAGACATTCATGTTGAAGAATTTGGTAATAACAATTATGAAGTAGTTGAAAATTCTATATTTATAAACGGAATCCTTTCTAATCAAAAATCTCCAGATATAATTAACATTCCTTTAATTAAAGAAAATTCACAAGTGATTATTACTTATGATATAAGAACACCAAAACCACCACTTAAGGACGATGAAATTAACATTGAATCAATTTTAACTTATAAAAGTAATAATGAATTAAAATCTATAACATCAAATAAAGTAATTGTTAATATTAAATACGCTTACTTAGTCGTCACAAAAACAGTCGATAAATTAAAAGCTAGAAGTGGTGAACAATTAACGTATTTAATTGAAATTAAAAACCAAGGAAATGTTAAAGCATCTAATATCTTCTTCAATGATATCATCGCAGAAGGGATGAAGTTTATTTATGGCACATTAAAAGTAAACGATGTAATTAAAGGAGATTTAAATCCCACGATTGGTTTTTTCTTAGATGATATCGATGCAAGTGAAAGTGTTCTAATTAGTTATCAAGTAGATATTGTTATATAAAAGAAAAACGCCAGAGTAATCTGACGTTTTTTAATAAGCTTCCTAACGTTTTGAGAATTGAGGAGCACGACGAGCGCCTTTAAGACCGTATTTCTTACGTTCTTTAGCTCTAGGGTCTCTAGTTAACATACCAGCTTTTTTAAGAACTGGACGATAATCTAAACTAGCTTCATTTAAAGCACGAGCAATACCTAAACGGATTGCACCAGCTTGTCCTGTGAATCCTCCACCTGAAACATTAACACGGACATCAAAAGCTGCTTCTGTTTGAGTCAATGTAAGAGGCTGTTTTAAGTCCATTACTAGTGTCTCATAAGGCATATAATCATTAACATCACGGCCATTAACGGTAATTTTACCAGTACCCGGAGTTAAAATGACACGAGCAGTAGATCTCTTACGGCGTCCAAGACCTCTATATTGAACTATTGTTTTCTTTCTTGCTGCCATTTTCACTTACCTCCTACTCAATATCAAGCACTTGTGGATTTTGTGCTGCATGTTTATGTTCATTACCTTCATAAACAAAAAGTTTTTTATAAATTTTTCTTCCAAGTCTTCCTTTAGGTAACATACCCCAAACGACTCTTTCAATTAACTCAATTGGATATCTATCAATCATTGTTCTTGCTGAACGTTGTCTTAAACCACCTAAATAGCCAGAAACATTATAATACATTTTTTGGTCTAATTTGTTATTTCCATTTAAAACAACTTCCTTAGCATTAATAATGATTACATAATCACCGCAATCAAGATGAGGAGTATAGAATGGTTTATTTTTACCGATTAAAATTTGTGACACTTGTGAAGCAAGACGTCCTAAAGTTTTTCCTTTAGCGTCAATTACATACCATTTACGTTCGATTTGATCAGGTTTGATCATAGTTGTTTGACGTTGCATAATTTTCCTCCTTACTACATTGTAGTTGTACCGGGGCTACAATAATAGCAATAGTGCCGACTTATATATTATAACTTATAATATAAAATGTCAATCATTTTTGCTCTTATCTACATGTATTTTCTTTAATAATCATAATCTTCTTCTTGAAAGTGTAACTCAATAATTGTGACACCTTTATTTAATAAATCTGGTCTAACATTTCTTACATAAGGAGAATTAATGATTTCATCACTTTCTCTAATCGCTGTTTTAATTGCATCTCCTTTATTATAACCATGAATAACTCTAACTTCAAAGTCATAATTAAAGTAGGCTCTTTCGATTGCATATAAAATTCTAGTGATAGCTTTTTCAACACTTAATCCATGAACATTAATTTCTTGAATCTTTGTTTTTTGCATTTTCGTGTCGTTTCCTTTCATTAGCATTTAATATTTTCTTTCTTAAACGAAATGTTTTAGGAGTTATTTCCACTAATTCATCGCTATTAATATAATCAAGTGCACTTTCTAAAGTAAATAAGCGTGGTTTCCTTAAGACAACCGTATGGTCTTTAGAAGCTGAACGCATATTTGTTAATTGTTTAGTTTGACAAGGATTTACTGTTAAATCAGTATCATAACTATTCTCTCCCACAATCATACCTTCATATACCATTGTTCCAGGTGTAATAAACATCACACCTCGATCTTCGATTTTTTCTAAAGCATAAGCAGTAGATTGACCGTTAGCCATCGAAATAAGCACACCATTAACTCTTTCACCATAACTAACTCCTTTATAAGGACGGTACTCTTTAAATGTATGAGCGATAATACCGTATCCTTTCGTTAATGTTAAAAAATCTGAGACAAAACCAATTAAACCCCTTGAAGGAATGATATATTCAGCGCGAACTTGATTTTCAAAGTTAATCATATTCACTAATTCTGCACCTCTAGGTCCTAAAGCTTCCATAACTCCACCTAGAGATTCTTCAGGTGTTTCAATAAATAAAGACTCATATGGCTCACATTTAACACCATCAATTTCTTTTATAATTACTTCTGGCTTTGAAACTTGAAGTTCAAAACCTTCTCGGCGCATATTTTCGATTAAAATAGAAAGATGAAGTTCTCCTCGACCAGAAACAATCCAAGATTCACTATTAGCAATTCTTTCTACTTTTAAACTAACATCTCTTTGCGTTTCTTTAAATAATCTCTCTTCTATTTTTCTTGCAGTCAATAAATCGCCATCAAGTCCTGCAAATGGAGAATTATTAGTATAAAAGGTCATTTGCATCGTTGGTTCATCAATATGAAGTTTAGGTAGAGGTAAATGAACATTTTCTTGATTAATTGTTTCACCGACATTAATATCATCTAAACCAGCAATAGCAATAATATCACCAGCATAAGCTTCTTCAATTTCAATTCTCTTTAATCCTAAATATCCATACAATTTTTGAATCCTAAACTTTTTAATTGTACCATCTAACCTAATACAATCAACCATTTGACCAACTCTTATTTTACCTTTAGCTATCCTACCAATCCCAATTCTTCCGACATAGTCATTGTAATCAAGTAAAGCAGGTTGAAATTGTAATGGTGATTCTATATCTATATCAGGAGAAGGAATTTCTTTAATAATAGTTTCAAAAACCGGATCCATTCCTTCTTTTTGAGTACTTACATCACTTGAATAACTAGAAGTTCCATGTAAAGCCGAAACATAAAGAACAGGAAAATCTAACAAGTCATCACTAGCACCTAGATTAATAAATAATTCTAATGTTTCATCTACAGCTTTTTCAATATTAGCATTAGGTCGATCGACTTTATTAACTATAACGATAGGACGTAATTTAGCCTCTAGTGCCTTTTTTAAGACAAATCTTGTTTGAGGCATGGTTCCTTCATAAGCATCAACTACTAATAAAACCCCATCAACCATATGCATGATTCTTTCAACTTCACCACTAAAATCAGCATGTCCTGGAGTATCTAAAATATTTATTCGATAATCCTTATAATTAATCGCAGTTGTTTTTGCTAATATTGTTATTCCTCGTTCTTTTTCAATCGCATTTGAATCCATTACTCGATCAGCAACTTCTTCATTTTCTCTAAAAGTTCCTGATTTTTTAAGCAACTGGTCAACCAAAGTTGTTTTTCCATGATCAACATGGGCAATAATTGCGACGTTTCTAATTTTTCTTTCCATTTTAACACCTTCTTATAACTTGGTAATTATAACACCAAATTATTTAGAATAAAAACTTTTTTAGGATAATTTTCTAATAATTGAGTGCTCTGCTAATTCAAAATCAACATTAATATAATATAGTTTATCAGGTGTATTTGATATTTCTATCTTTTCACCTTCAAGTGTATAAATATCACCTAGATTAAACTTTCTAGTAATTCCACCTGGTGATAAAGTTTCAACTTCAATATTACTTGTGAAATAGTTGCGAGTTTTAATTAAAGCACGTCTATTCTCTTTATCATAACTTACAACAAACGCGATAAAGTCTTGATTTGGTTGCTTTGATTCATTTTCAAAAATTTGACCTTCATGAGTAACATCTCCACCAAAAAAACCACTACCCATCGCCCGATTTTCAAATCTAGACATCTCTTGTTCATAATCTAGAAGTCGATTGTTACTAATTTGATAGTCACTTTCATAAATTTCATCTATTAATTTACGATAAAGACTAACAACAGTAGCAATATAATGATGAGATTTCATTCTTCCTTCAATCTTTAAACTATTGACGCCAATTCTAATTAAATCTTTAATATAATTAATTGACATTAAATCCTTTGAAGCAAATAAGAAATCCTCTTCACTTATTTTTTCCCCTTTATCTACTAAATCATAATGCCAACGACATGAATGTGCACATCCTCCACGATTAGCATCTCTATTTGCCATATTATTAGATAAAACACATCTTCCAGAGAAAGCTGCACACATCCCTCCATGAATAAAGACTTCTAAAGCTACATCAGTATTATTTCTTAATTCTTCAATTTGATCTAAAGTTAATTCTCTAGCAAGAACAATTCGTTCTGCTCCAGCTTTTTTAAAGAATTCAATAGATGAAGTATTTGCAACTGATTGTTGAGTTGAGACATGGACTTCAAACTTACAACCTAATTTTCTAGCTGTGTCAATAATATGTAAAGAAGATACGATAATCGCATCAACACCAATTTTATCAAGTTCTAATAAATATTCTTCTAGACCTTCTAAGTCTTCATTTCTAGGATAGATATTAACAGTTATATAAACTTTTGAACCATGTTTATGAGCAAATTCTACCCCTTCTTTAATATCACTTAATTCAAAGTTACTTGCTTTAGCTCTTAAACTAAACTTTTTACCACCTATAAAAACAGCATCTGCTCCATATAAAACCGCAATTTTTAATTTCTCTAAATTACCAGCAGGTGCTAATAATTCTACTTTTTCTCTCATTTTAAAAACCCCTTACTTATAAATACCTGTTTGATGGTGTAAGAAGCCAGTTGTAAAATCAACTTCTTTAAATTCTTCTTCAATTAATTTTTGATAATCACCATCAATACCGTTTAAAATCTTCTTATAATAATCTAGTGCATTTTTAACATGTTCTTTACTTAAAAAGATACTATCGATAATAAACATCTTTAAATCACTATTAACAATTTCCTTAAAATCATTTAGTGAAGACATACATCCATGACTAAAGATATACGAGCCATTTTCATCTTCATAAATCGGATAGTATTCATTTCTTTTTTGTTCCTTTAATTTAAGTGTTCTCTTATTTTGATATTCATATTCTTGATTATATTTTTCAAAAAAGTTACGTAAAATTTTTCTTTTTGAATAAAACATATGTAAATAACCATGAATTATCATACCAAGATTACCCTTAACTAACTTTGATGTCGTAATAATGTCTTCAAGGGGTAGTTCCTTAGATAAAATTACACCTTTTAATCCTTGATTAACAAAAAACTCACAATCTTTATGATTAACCATTTGCGTTTCACTAAAATAAACTAATTTATCCTTAATACCTAGTTGTTCCCCCATAGTTATAACTCCTAGATCGGAAAAAAAGATACCATCAACATCAATACTTTTTAACCAACTTAAGT
This sequence comes from bacterium, assembly GCA_012838555.1. Classification (GTDB taxonomy): domain Bacteria; phylum Bacillota_I; class Bacilli_A; order RFN20; family DUOZ01; genus DUOZ01. Next base: position 19,022 of record DUOZ01000100.1, read on the forward strand.
AATTAAATAAGCCGTCTAACTCATCCTGTAAGAAAATCTTATTAACTAAAATATATAAACGTTTCCCTCTTTTACTTACGATATCTTTTATTTCTAACGTTTCTTCTTTTGAAAAAACTCTATTTGTACGAACCCCGTATTTGTTTCCAATTAGGAAACTATCTGCATCTAGATTTTTAATTTCATCTATCGATGAAGTTATAACAATTAAATCTTTCATATAGTCATCTCCCTTTAAGGTCAACATTTATAATTATAGCACCTACATATGCTTTCATCCAAGAATTTTACCTTGTCTATGAAGATATATACCTCATTGACTTTAATAAATTTCTTTCTACTGTTATTATTTACTTATAAAGCCGATTTGACATATAATAAGTAATGTGTTTGATTGGAGGATTTTTTTATGATTAGTTATCGACGCTTAAAACCAACTCAATTTGAAGAATGGATTGACCATTGTGCTAATGTATTTGCAAGTAATGAAAATGAAATCGAACACTTTAGAGATTATTTTCGCCGTCACTTCTTAAATGATCCAGATCGAGATATATCTACAATCTTTGTAGCACTTGATGATGATAAAATAGTTGGTTCAGTTAGATTATTTAAAAGAAAGATTTATTTAGATGGAAATATTATTGATGCAGGTGGCATTGGTGAAGTAGGTGTTAATCCTAATTATCAAAAAAAAGGAATAGCTACTAATTTACTCAATTTAGCTTTTGAAGATATGCATAACTTAAATATTAACTTATCATTTTTATTTGCTTCTAGACATTCTTTTTATAATCGACTCGGTTATGAATTAGTGAGTTACAATTATTATAAAACCAAAGTTATTAAAAGCGAACAAAATGTTAAATACAAACTAGCTACGATGTTAGATTTTGAAACTTTAACTGATTTATATAATAATTATGCTTCTAAGTTAAATGGACCAATATATAGAAACTTATTTTATTTTGAAAACTGGGTTAAAGCCGAATTGAATGATATTTATCTTATTCTTAATGAAGATGATGAAACTGTCGGTTATATAAGCGGTTATACAAGAGATGATAGTTTGATAATTAAAGACTTTGCAATTAAAGATGGTTATAACTTTATAGATATTACTAATCATTTTGCATCTATTTATTTTAAAGATTATAACTATGTTAGTTACCCTTCAATGCATTATACTCCTTCAACATATGAAGGAACTAGAGAAATTCCACACTTAATGATAAAAGTATTATCACCTTTAAGTGATAAAATTCAAAATACCAATGACTTAAAAGATTATTTGTTAAATTCACGTTATGGTTATTACGAAACCGATAATTTCTAAGAAAAAAGGATTTCTACTCTTAAATAGAAATCCTTTTAATTGTTAAAAACCAAGTTGCCTTGGTCTTTTTGTGTTATTAAATTTTAAACTTTTTCATAACGATCTACATCAATGACAAAAATGGTAGCCCCGCCAACTTGAACATCAATAAATTGGGATTGAATCATCCCAAACTCTTTAGATGAAATCACCGGCATTGGTTGGACTCTTTGTTTCGAATAGCTCTTAATAATTGAAATAACGTTATCAACTTCTTTTTCCTCAGTACCAATTAATAAAGTTGTATTTCCTGATTTAAGGAAACCACCTGTTGTTGATAACTTGGTAACTGAATACTTGGCTTCTATTAATGCTTGAATCAGTAACGTACTATCATCATTAGAAACAATTGCAAAAACAAGTTTCATAACATCACCTACTTTAGTATTAATATATTAGCAGTTTTTGGAAATTATATCAACTTGTGCATTAAAAAACCTTTTATAGATTCTAACTTTCTATAAAAGGTAATTAACATTAAAGTTCATCTAACTATCGAGGTTGGAAAGTATGACAATGACTTTCATCAAGGTTATTTTCACTTCTAGAATCAATAATTACTTTTTCAGCTTCACATCTTTTATACTTATTAAACACACACTTATCTACTTCACAAGCGATTCCAGTGTAAACATATTTATCAATTGATAAATCATATGCAGCTTCAATATTCCAAGTTCTAAATCCTTTGTCATAATAACTTGAACAAAAAGTATTTGGTCTTAATAACTTTCGTTTATCCATTTTTACAAAAATAACACCTTTATGACAATTAGATGCTTGATTATATAAACAACTATAAACTCGACATTCAACTCTATTTTCCATCACTAATCCTCCATTCATCTCTATTATTAGCCTTATAGTTAAGGATAATACAATAAATGGAGGTGGATGAATTTGCTATTTTTTAATTAACATTGATGTATGAGATAATCTCGGAGCGACATAATTAATAATTTCATCATTAATTATTATTTGCATTTTTACATCATAAACATTATTATTTGAAAAAATTAAACCAATGCTTCCATCTTTGTTTTTAAATGCTACAGATTGGATTACATCATCATAATTTGAATCTACTCTAACAGCATTAGGACGTGCTACTTTTGAGAAATGTCCTAAAACAAAGTAATCAACACGGTTAAAAATAACTCTTTTTTCACTTTGAGAAATTGTAACTAAACCATGACATGTACTTTTTCCAAAACCCGGAACAAACGGACCATTATTTTCATCAAGAGCGATATTCCACAAAACATAACTTCTTGACCAGTTGCGGAAAACATCGATTCCCGTTTTAATCATACTACTTAATGGATTATGGACCCATTCTCCACCGCTAGATTCACTAAAATGAACTTCTTTAGTTGGATATAATTCATGAAGTTTTGATTGCGAACTGACATGTCCACCATAAACATGCCAAGCAATTCCATCAACTTCATCATTAGCAAGTTTTAAGACTGCTTCAGGGTACTCATAATAATCCCAGTTATGGTCATAACATAAAATCTTAGTTTTAAGATTATTATTTTTAAAAGCTGGATATAAATGATATTTAATAAAATGAGCTTGTTCAACTGGTGTCATTTTCATTCCTGGATAATGACCAGGAGAATAATCAGGTTCATTTTGGACACTTATATAATCAATATCTAAACCATGCTTTTCATATTCTTTAATAAATTTAACAAAATAATTAGCATACACATCATAACATTTATATCTTAAACTTCCTCCTATGGTTGAATCACTAGTTTTCATCCATCCAGGAGGACTCCAAGGAGTTGCCATTAATTTTATTTCAGGATTAATTTCTTTAGCCCATCTAGTTAAAGGAATAATATCCTTTTCATCATGAGCTATGCTAAATTTCTTTAAATCAAAATCTTCTTCTTTTTTATTTAAATCATTATAAGTATAGAAATCTCTAGCAAAATCAGAAGCTCCCATTGGGTTTCGAATAAACGATAATCCTATACCTTCATTAACATCAAACAACTTCATCATGAAGTCTTTTCTGTCTGCTTCATTTAAGACTTGATTAACTAAATAAGCGCTAGAATCAGTAAAAGAAGCCCCACAGCCATCGATTGTTTGATATTCTTTACTTAAATCTATTTTTAATTGATATGAATTGCCATCAATTGTACTATCAAAGCTAGTAACATCATTAACTTGTTTTAATAAATTATCATTTTTTGAAACATAAACATCTACTTTTTTCATGTTACACCTCGTTATTCCATTTATTTACTAATGAATACATAATTTCCATAACTTTTAAACTTATTTGATGAGTCATTACATCACTTTCTTTAAGCCCCTTATTAATTAAATCAACAAAATGACCGACTTGATATTTAAACTCATTAGATGCATCTCCAGTTATGATTTTTGTTTCTCTTCCATCATAATAATCAATAAAAGCTTTTGAAGCTACCCAGAATTCTGGAATAAAAATTTTACCTTTTGTTCCATAAATATAAACACCTTGATATGTGTTTACCTCAATTCCACCTCGAATATTAGCGATGACTCCATTTTCAAATTGTAATATAACACTTGCAAGAGAATCTGCACCTGTAGGAGCCTTTTTAGCATATCCACAATAATCTTTAACTTCACTATCAATAAAGAATAAAGATATAAATAAAGGATAAACTCCTACATCGTACAAGGCTCCTCCACCATTACCTTTAATAAAATGGAAATGGTCATATCTAGGACCTCCATTATAGGTAAACGATCCTTCTAGAGTAATGATATCTCCAATTTCACCTTGATCAATTAACTTTTTCACTGCGATATTAACTGGTATAAAAGGAGATTTCATCGCTTCCATCAATAAAAGACCTTTTTCTTTAGCAATTTTAATTAATTGTTTTAATTCATCGACATCTACAGTAAAAGGTTTTTCACATATAACATGTTTTCCTTTTTCTAAGGCTAATTTTGTATTAGGAAAATGCATGAATGGAGGAGTAGCAACATAAATAGCATCTACTTCCTTGTTATTTAAGCATTCTTCATAATCATCATAAGCATATTTAAGATTGTATTTACTTGCGAAACTTTCTGCTCTTTCTTTGCTTCTAGAAACGATTGCAATTACTTCAGCATTATCAAGTTCATTTATACCATTCATAAAAGAATGTGCGATGGTACCTGGACCAATAATAGCAAATTTAACTTTTTTCATTTTACACCTCTTATTAGAAAAAAGAAGTGCAGAGACCTGCACTCCTTTTAATTATTATTTTTTCGTTTTATACTTCTTCAACTACTCTAACAAACCTGAAATCATAGAACTCAATCTTTCCAAGATCGTTTGCTCCACCGCCGAAGTTACCAAATTGAACTGAGAATTTATATCTTTCGCCAGCTGCTACAAATGCAGGGTCAAGTGAAACTTCATTTTCTCCAGCTTCTAATTCGAAGACTTGATCATTCATCTTGAAACTTCTAGCATTTTCAACGTTAACTTTAAATTTAACAACATAGTATCCATCAAAGAACATTGCTGCTGAGTAGTAGAACCATTGTAAGGACCAATCATTATCTCCAGATTCTTTAACATCAAATGATAGTTTACCATCTTTAATTTCAGCATCTGCACTAGATAGAGCACCACAGCCCCAACCTAAATCTGCAACATACCAGAAATTAATTCTGCCATCAGGAAGTAATTCTTGTTCACCTTGGCCAACATTTAATGTTTCATTATTGATTAATGGGTTACCGAAGTAATCAAATAATTCATCAATTACTACATCATCGATAGTAACAGTATGTTCACCTTGAGGAGCTGTATCTCCAAGTTTACCTAACATGAAGCCAATTTGAACTGGTTGAGTTAAGTTATAAGAGACTAAGAATTCAGCTTCATAAACTTTAGTTTCTTCATCAAGTTCTGCAACTACTGTGCATAGTCCATACCAGCTATTAACTTCTTGGATTCTAAGTTCGATTGTTCTAGCAAGAGTTGAACTAGCTTTGAAGCTAACTTTATAACGTTTACCAGTAACAATTGGAACTTCACCTTGAGTTAATTGAGGTTCATGAGCTGCTCCACTACCAGAAACATCCATTGTCATGACAAGTCCATTTTCATTGATTACATAATCAAATTTAGAAGAACCATTAGTACTTAAGCCCCAGTCTGTTAATTCTTCACCCTCGAATGAACCATTTTTAAGAATGTTAACAACTTGATCTGGGTCAATAACTTCAACTTTTCTTGTAACAACTGCATCTGGTATATCATAGTAATCTTTTACTTCATACTTAACTTCACAAACTTTAATTTCTGAGGTATCTAGTTTACCATCTGTAATTGTACAATTAACTTCAGTTACAGTTAATAATTCAGTTAAATCACGGCCATTGTCACCAGCTGCTGTAACGCCAGCATTAACATCAAATTCTTCACCAATTACGACAGCCGTATCATTAGCGCCAGAAATAATAATTTCTGTCATACCTTCAACAAATTTGAATTCTTTTTGCGCTCTTAAGATTTTTCCGCCAAAAGATACTTTGTAGTCAACAACACATACATAAGGTTCCGCTAGATATTCTGCTTTAGCATCATCAGTTAGTGATAAAATATCTTTATCGTCGATTTGGCAACCTTCGGTTTTTGTTGTTGCTTCAACTTTAGTAATGTAGTTATTACCAGCTGAATCCATAGCGGTAATTGAAGCTTTTGAATTAATTTGATCAAATACTTTGACTTCTCTTGTTTCGTCCATTCCACCCCAACTAAAAGTTGCAGGTTCAGCACATGAAACAACTTGAAGCATAATCGCTAGTGCTGCGACTAGAGAGAATTTTTTAAAGTTACTTTTCTTCATATCTATTTCCTCCGTTCGTCTATTTATATTATACTATAACTTTTTTAATTGTAAAGCGCTTTCGTGAAATTTAAATTGAAACCTAAAACCTATTCTTTGATAAAAAAAAGCCTTATTATTTCAGGCTTTTTCTTATCTATTTACTTGTTTTTTATATCTAATAAATATTCCATGAATTTTTTAGGCGTCCTATCCTCATTAAAGATACCCCAGTGTTTTTCCGGTTCATCTTCATGGTCTGAACCTTTCCACGGTTCATCAAAAGCTTCAAAAATAAAGCCAAGAATTTGTTCTTTATCTAACCAATTAATTAATTGTTTTAAATAGATGAATTGATTTTCTTCATTAACTTCTTCATGATTCATTACTCGATTCGATTTAGTTGTCCATCCAAGTTCAGTAAAGATAATTGGTTTATCTAGATACTTATTTTTAACATTTTGATAATCTTTTTGATTACAAACTAAAGCGTCATTTAAAGAAATTCTAGCCCATAAAGGATAAGAGTGTACCGAAATAAAATCGACGACTTCAACTAATTTTTCTAACTTATTAATCCATCCATCTGGTCCTTCACAAAAAGTCACTAAATGTTTAGTTTCATTTTTAAGTAATGTCGCATATCTAACTAAACTTTCAACACTGACCATTCTAATATTCCAAGAAGATGTATTTTCATTACCACAACTAACAGCGACAATAATATCTTCATATTCATTGGCTACTTTAATTAATTCCTTGATTTGATTTAAATTACTTTCTTTATTTTGTTTTAATTCTTCTTCACTTCTTACTCTTTTATCCCAAGGACAATTAGGATTATTAACTTCTCCTACTAAATCAGCACCTAAAATTACTTTAAGTGGTATATTATTTTCTCTTATTACTTTTAATGTTGTTTTAGCATGGGTAGAAGGATCATACATCCTAATATAAGAAAAATGATCTTTTAATAAGAGCAAATCTTCTTTTATTTGCTCATAACTAGGATATATCTTTTCAATCGGACTTTGTCCCTTGCGATATCCTGAATAACAAATAGCTCTCCCATATGGCATTCTTAACATCAAAATTCCCCCTTTAAATCTCTATATTTGCATTAGCCACTTGTGAACGATAAATATTTGCATATGCTCCATTCTTTCTAATTAATTCGTTATGTTTACCTTCTTCAACCTTAATACCATTTTCTAATACGATGATATTATCAGCATCCCTAATTGTAGAAAGACGGTGAGCAATAACAATTGTCGTTCGATTTTTAGAAACAACTTTTAAAGCTCTTTGAATCATCTCTTCTGTTTCAGTATCAATATTAGCCGTTGCCTCATCCATGATTAAAATAGATGGATCATGAACTAAAGCTCTAGCAAAAGCTACGATTTGTTTTTCTCCTAGTGATAAATTGGTACCTTTACGACTAATTTCCTGGTTAATTCCATCAGGATGTTTTTTAATTATATGTTCGCCACCAATACTAATTAATACTTTTTCCAACTCTTCATCACTTACATTTTCTTTTCCAAAACGGATATTATCAGCTAATGTTCCTTTAAATAAGACTGGATCTTGTAAGATAATGCCTATATGGGTACGATAGGTACGTTTAGAATATTTATTAATATCAACATCATCAACGGTAATTGATCCCATATGTTCTTCTTTATCTAAATCATTAAATCGCATTAATAAATTCATCATCGTTGATTTTCCACTCCCTGTATGACCAACTATTCCTAACATTGTTCCAGGAGGGATTTCAACATTTACTCCTTTTAATACATATTCATTCTTTTTATAACCAAACCAAACATTATCAAATTTAACCTTGCCCGTATAAGGAGCGATTTCAATTAAAGTATCATCTTCTAAATCGCCGTCTAAGATTTTAAATAATCTTTCGGTTCTAACTAAAGAATGTTCAAAACCACTAACTTCTCTAAATAAAATACCAATTGGTTCAATTAATTTTAAGATGTACTCATTATAAGCATAGATTAAACCTGCTGAAATCACTAAATCACCAAAATAGACTTTATTCCAACCAAAATATAAAACAACTAAAGCTGTAATAAAACCTCTAATTAAGTTAATCATATTCCATCCTAAGGATGTATGAAGTTTTACTTCTTCTAATTGTTCATTCATATATGATTTAGATAACTTATTAAATCTTTCAATTGTAGGTTTTTTATAATTAAAGATTTGTAATATGGAGATACCATTAATAATTTCATTAATAGATGCCACGATTTGCGATCTAAATTCATTCACTTTTGTTGCTATTTTATTTAAAGTTTTAGAGAAATATTTAATCCATAAAAGAATTAAAGGATAAGCAAAAAATGATAATAAGGCTAAACGATAGTCTAGATAAAACATACCTACATATGCAGTAACAAAACTTAAACCTGCATATAATACGATATTAACAACAGCTCGATAAAGCTCCATTAAACCATTAACATCATGTGTAATTCTAGCAGATGTCTTCCCTGCTGGTTCACCTTCAAAATAAGACATTGGTAATCTTGATATTTTCATCGCTGCTTCAGATCGTGCAGCATGAACAATCCTTACATTGGTTTGCTCGGTTGTAATTCTTTGAATATAACCAAATATGATAGAAAGTAAAGCTCTTAAAAATAATATACCTATTAAAATAGTTAAAATTTTAACTGAAGGTTGATAAAATGCTGTTACATTTTGGGCTGTTAATTTAACTACATCTTCATATATATAAATAATTCCTTTACTATTAACCGTTAAAACATTACTTTTTTCATCTAAATTTCTTGTTCCTTCTTTGATATCGCCTTCAACAAAATAGAAACTATTATTATACAAGAAGATAGAAGCAACATCAGTTTTATGAATAACATCATCATCATCAAAATTCTTTTCTTGTTTATAATAACTTCCGTTAAATAAGACAGTTGTATCATCTTGATTATCGACTTTGTACCACGGTTGTTCAATCCCAATAATATGTTCATCTAAAATTTCTTTAACAATTAAAGGGGAAAGAAAACCCAAAATTTGGTTTAAAAGTAACATGATTAAAGAGACAACAACTAAAAACTTACATCTTTTAAGAAAACGCAAAATCTTCTTTAAGGTTTTAAACATAAGCGACACCTCTACTCAGGCATTGATGTTTGGCGAATATATTGATCTTTATACCAACCATCTTGTGCTAATAACTCTTCATGAGTTCCCATTTGAGTAATTCTTCCTTTTTCTAAAACAATAATTTTATCAGAATCTTTAATCGCACTAAAACGATGTGCGACAATGATATTAGTTTTATCTTGACGTGTTTCTTTAAGATTCTTTAATATAGTTTGTTCAGTCGTTGCATCAACCGCGCTTAATGAATCATCTAGTATTAAAATTTGAGGATCTTTAATTAGTGCCCTAGCTATTGATAAACGTTGACGTTGGCCCCCTGATAAGGTTGAACCAAACTCTCCGACCATCGTATTAAGTCCTTGCGATAAGAACTGTAAATCTTTTTTAAAGTCAGATACTTCTAGAGCCTTTTCAACATTTTCAATTGTTGCACCTTCATTACCAATGATAATATTTTCATCGACTCTTCCTTTAAACAAGAAGTGTGATTGAGGAACATAACCTACTAAATTTCTAACATCTTCGATTTTGTAATTTTCAATTGGTTCATCGTCAATATAAATATCACCTTTTGTAATATTATAATCTCTTAGCAATTGACGAATTAACGTTGATTTACCTGCTCCTGTAGGACCAACAATCCCAATTGTTTCCCCTTTATTTATAACAATATTAATATCTTTAATAACGCAATGCCGGTCAAAAGGATATTTAAAACTAACATTTCTAAATTCAATTTTTTCAAATTTGCAAATACGTTTTGAATCTTCTAAATCTGTTACTTCAGGTTTTAATTTAATTATTTCTTGATACCTGTCATTAGCAATCACTGAATTATTAACACTACCTAAAACGCCACCAATCGCTGCTAAAGGTCCAAATAAGGTTCCAATATACATTGTAAAAGTAACTAAATCACCGACACTTATTTTGGAATTAATTACATAATAAGTTCCAACAGCAAAGGCTAAGAAATAACTAATCGCATATACAAATTCAAATAAAGGAGCAAAAAGTGCTTCAAATTTTAAAATATATGACCATGATTTAATATCATTATCTATTGCTACTTTTAACTTCTTAAAATCATTTTCTTCTTGAGTATAAGCTTTTAAAGTTCTAATACCTTCGATAGTTTCTAAAACTTTTTCTTGCATCTCAGAATAGATAACGCGATGTTTAACATAATACTTTCTCATTCTTTGTCTTAAGATAGTTAAAATAAAAATCGATATTGGCATAATCGCCATTGTAATTAAAGTTAATTCCCAACTGATTGTAAAAAACATAATAGAAACTGTAAAAATAATAACACCACTATTATAAACAATTGTTTGTAATAATCCAGTCGCTGCATTAGTTAATCCATACATATCATTAGTAACACGTGAAATTAAATCACCTTTGGTATATTGTTCATAATTTTTAGCGTCTAACTCAAATAAATGTTCTAAGTAATTATGTCTTAAAAGAAAGGTTAATTTATGACCTTCAGCATTAATTAAATAATGATAAATATAATTAACTACATAACCAAATAAAGGAACACCACTTAAAAGTGCGACAAGTAAAAAAAGTGATGATGAGTTAATATTTCCATTGACAATTAAATCAATCGCTCGACCTAGTAAATTCGCAGGTATTGTTGGTAAAATCGAAAGGATAACGAGCATAATCGCCATCATTAAATAAGATTTCCATTCTTGTTTAAAAAACCACCCTAAACTCTTGTAGACCTTAAACATAAGCCCCACCCGCATTCATCTAAATAGGTACTCTTTTTATTAAATTCATTATATCATTAATAATGATAAATACAATCGAAATCGCTTTAAAAAATGATATAATATCATTGAATTTAATATAAATAAAAAGGAGGTAAATAATTTGAAAAAAGCATGGTATAAAGAAGGAGTCGTTTATCAAATTTATCCACGTAGTTTTAAAGACTCTAATAATGATGGTATCGGTGATTTAAAAGGTATCATAGAGAAACTCGATTATTTAAAAGAATTAGGGATCGATATTATATGGCTATCCCCAATTTATGAATCACCACTAGATGATAATGGTTATGATGTTTCTGATTATCGAGCGATTTTAAAAGATTTCGGTACCATGGAAGATTTTAAAAAGTTAGTTAAAGAAGTTCATAATCGAGGAATGAGAATTATTTTAGATATGGTTATTAATCATACCTCAAGTGAACATAAATTCTTTAAAGAAGCTTTAAGTGATGTTAATAGTAAATATCGAGATTGGTATTTCTTCAAAAAAGGAAAGAAAAACAAATTACCTAATAACTGGACTTCCTTCTTTGGTGGAAAAGCTTGGACTTATAATAAACAAACTGATGATTATTATCTTCATTTATTCGCACCTTCTCAACCTGATTTAAATTGGGAAAACGAAGAAGTTAAGAAAGAGTTCAAGGATGTTTTAAAGTTCTGGCTTGATGAAGGGGTTGATGGTTTTAGACTAGATGTAATAAACATTTTATCTAAAAGAGAAGGTCTACCTAATGGTAAGAAAAGACTTGCTTTAACGGGTAAAGAACATTATGTAAACGGACCTAAAATGCATCAAATCCTTCAAGAATTAAATGAAGATGTGTTTAATAAATATGATTGTTTTACGGTCGGTGAAACGGTCTTAATTGATACAAAAGAGGCTTTAAAATACACCGGCGGAGACAAACGAGAACTTGATATGCTCTTTAGTTTTGAACATACTTCAGTTGATACCATTAACAATAAATGGTTTATTAGAAAATTTAGACCTTATCATTTAAAAAAAGTTTTAGATAAATATCAAGAAGCACTTAATAATAAAGGCTGGAACACCTTATTTTTTGAAAACCACGATCAACCCCGCGTTGTATCTAGATGGGGAGATACAAAAGACTATTATAAAGAAAGTGCGAAATTACTAGCGACTATTTTATTCTTCCAACAAGGAACGCCATTCATTTATCAAGGTCAAGAAATCGCGATGACGAATGCTGATTTTAAAGAACTAGATGAATACAAAGATGTTGAAACTCACAACATCTATAAATTAGGTAGAGAGGTTTTCCATTTCACTCATAAGCGAATGATGAAAAAGATCAAATATATGTCTAGAGATAATGCGAGGACACCAATGCAATGGGATGATTCAAAAAACGCTGGTTTTTCTAAAGGAACTCCTTGGATTAGGGTTAATTCAAATTATAAAAAGATAAATGTTAAAAATAATATTAAGGATAAAGATTCAGTTTATCATTATTATAAAAAAATCTTTGCTTTAAGAAAGAAATACCCAGTAATTGTTTATGGTGATTATAAACCATTATTTAAGAAGTCTAGATATTTATATGCTTATGAAAGAACTCTAGATAATAATTCATTAATAGTAATTTCTAATTTCTCTAAAAAGCAAAGAAAATTCCCAAAACTTAACTTAGATGACTATAAAGTTATTTTACAAAACTATAAGACTTTAGATAATAATTATTTAAAACCATATGAAGCTAGAGTCTATCTAAAAACTAAGTAAAAGAAAACTCCAGGAATTCTGGAGTTTTAGTAAAGATCAGTCATGATGATTTTTATGATGTGGAATTTTGTCTCTTATTTCTTTTACCTTTTCTTTGATTTTTTCTTTAACTTCCTCTTTTATCTTTTTTATTTTTTCATTACGACATTTAAAGAATTCTTGTCCATCAAAGAAATGATAACGATAGAGTGTTTCTCCAGTTTCTTCATCAGTAATGATAAAGACTTTGATATCAATTACATTACGGTCTTTAATGATTCTAATTTTAATTAATTGTTTACCTTCTTCTTCAATCTTTTTGAAACTGTAGTCTTCATAACTTCCATTTTCATATAATCTTAATTTAATTTCTGTTTTAGATTCAACGTTTTTAACATTAATATCAGAAATTGATTCGATTTTACCGTCTTTAACAATTCGATATTTAAAGTTCTCTTTATCTTCATTACTCATATGAGAAACTCTTACATAATTAAAGCGGTCAATAAATGAAATAAAGCTTGTTTTAGTAAATGTTTCATGAGCGATTCTAACACCTTTGATTTCATAATGTTCTTCCCCGACAATCATTATTCCTTCAATAAGTGTAGAGACTTCATCAATTTTATCTCTTATACGGTCTAAATGACGAACTTCTTTAACCTTACTATGATAATTTTCAACGATTTCATCAACTGACTCAACTTCATTACCAACTTCTTCTTCATCAGTGATATCCTCTTCAATTTCATCTTCAACATCAATAATTACTTCATTATAATATAGAACATAACTTTGAGTTTCTCCTAGTAAACTTTTTGTTGAAATAATCATCATATAATCAAATTCTTCAATATCAGAATTTGAGATATTACTACTTAAGACACCTTCATCACTTAATAAACTTTCAAATAGATTTACATAATAATTAATCTTTTCAATTTCTTCTTCACCGACTTCATTCCAAGCTAGATTCATCGCTTTAGATGCATTTGTCTCAGCTGACATATCAAATTGAGAAAGTAGTGACGCACTAGTTAATGCAGAAAAACCATAAACATCGTCGACATCATTAATTTCTGTTATGTATTCACTCTTTTTTTCAGTATCTACATCTGAAGAATTAAGAGTTGAACAACCTCCTAGGATTAAAAGTGATACTAAAATTGATAAAGCAAAATTTTTCTTTTTCATATCTTTTCCTCCTTACTAGTAAAAACTAGCATACATATATATAACTCTTTAAGATTTCATTTTGTTGGTAAAATTTATTTATGTTGATGATGTTGTTTTTTAAAATCATTCTTTTTCGTATCAAATTCACTTTGTAAATCATCTAATTGCTTCTTTAACAAGTCCTTATAATCATCTAATAACACTTTAAGTGCATTAATTTCATGCTGATCTTTAGGATCGTTAATTTTAAACTCCCAATCTAAATGATTTTCTAAAATGAAATTATTAAACTTTTGCTTTACTCTATTTAAGAAAACTTTATTTTTAATTTTAGGTAAATCTTTTAAGATATCTTCGATTTTATCAATTCTTTCATTGATTAAATCCCTAGTTTCATTAAACTCTTTTCGAAACTCTTTAAATTCATCTTTTAAGGCATCATGATAATTATCGATTTCTTCTTTATTAAAACCATTAATTAACTCATTAAGTTCTTTAACTGAAAGAACTCTAGCTTGTTCAAAGGTTAAAGTTTGATCTTTATCACATGCTTTAGTGATTAATAAATATCTACCAACACTAACACCTAGTTCTTTAGCATGATTTTTAAAATCATCATTATTACTCATTAAAACATTAACACGATTATCTAATAATTGCTCCTGCAAATAAATAGTAATAGCATTTTTTATTAATAAAGAAACTTCATTTTCTTTTACCTCATCATCATTAATCGCTGTTATCATTAAAGCATTATCAGTTGTATCTTTATTAATATAACCTACTTCAATAGCTAAATTTACAATTTCTTTAACAGCATCTTTAATATCTAAATCAATAAGTTCACATTCAAATAGTAACAACATCGCTTCTTTATTTAATGGACGATAAGAAGTTACTTTATTATCTTTATCAATTTCTAATTCAATTGATGGATTAATATCAATCGAAACATATGTGTTTAATTCTTCTACCTTAACAATACTTGATGGTGTAAAGGCATCTTTAAAAAGTGGAATAATTGTAAATAAAACAAGTGCCGCAGCAAAAACTAAACTAATAAATGAACGCTTCATTTTCTTTTTAACTATATAATCATTACTAGGAGAATAGTAACTATCAAGCTTTGACATTAATTCATCTTTAAGATTAGGAACGATAGAATCTGCTTCTATTTTTAATCTTTTTTCAATTTCTTTAATCTTCATTACTAATTCCCCCTTTCTCTAAATGTTCTTTTAAGGTATTCAAAGCTTTTAAATATTTCCAAGTAATTGTACTTATAGGTTTATTTAAGATTTTAGCAACTTCTTTACGCTTCATATTTAAGAATAAACACATCGCTAGAATCTGATATTCATCATCAGGTAAAACTTTTTTGGCTAGATCGATGGTCGGAGTATCAATATCACGTTCATTTTCTTGGACTCCAAATAAATACTCATTTTCACTAACATCAATTGATTGTTCTTTCTTTCTAACTCTTAATTCATCTAGTGAAAGATTTCTTACTATTGTTGTAATCCATGCTCCTGGATTTGAATTATCTTGATATGATGATATTTTTTGCATGATTTTAAGATAGGTATTTTGCATAACATCTTTAGCTAATTCTCTATTTTTTAAAATCGATAAAGCATAATGAAACACGTATTTATGAGTCATATCATAAATAGGTCCAAATGCTTCTTTTTTACCGTACTTAAACTCTAACATCCATTTATTTAATGCTTGGTGATCCATACACTTACCTTCCATCTAATAGTCAAATTATACCACACTTTTTCAAAAGTAAATGTAGTCATCACTCAATAATATAACGATGAAGTGATATTGTTTGTTGGTAGGAAAATCTTTTAATGTTATAATTTAGAGGGTGAAAATATGGACATACTTAATTTAATCAAAGATGGAGACATCATTATTACTCCCTATGAAGTAAAAAAGGAAATATTAAAAGAAATATCAAAAAGGAAATTATTCCATCACTTTCGTTTTTTCACTAAAAAGGAAATTATTGAAAAGAGTTTATTTATTTATGATTTAAATACAATTGCTTATTTAATGGAAAATTATGAGTTTAGAGTTGAAAATGCCATTATGTATTTAAATAATTTATATTATATAGATAATAAAACTTATAATATTGAAAAATTAGACTTTTTAGTCAAAATAAAAAAAGAATTAACTAGAATAAAGTTACTTAAAGAAGATAACTTATTTAAACAGTTAGTACTTAACAAAAGAGTGATTGTTGTTGGTTACCAAATTATTGACAATTTATTTAATAGAGCATTAAATGAACTTAATAAAGTCTCAGAAGTTCAAATAATTGAGTTTGAAAATAAAGAAATCCCTAAATTAGATGTCTTCCATTATCATCATTTAAATGATGAAGTTAACGGTGTTGCAGTTAAAATTTGTGAGTTAATCGAACAAGGAATTAATATTAACAAGATAAAGCTTTCTAATGTAAATAATTCTTATTATTACACTTTAAATAAAATTTTTAATTTATATAA
>DUOZ01000101.1 GCA_012838555.1 bacterium
AACTTATAAGCATAATTAGTAATCCTATATGGTGCACGATCCTTACATGCTTCAACAATAGTAGAAATATAATCATTTAAATGCTTTAATAATTCAATTTCTGCAGGATGATCTAATAAATCTAATTTTAAATCATCATTTATTGTTATTCCTGCATCACTAGCAAGTTTATTAATCGAACACATTCTAGCATGAGCATATTGAACATAATAGACCGGATTTTCATTACTTTGCTTTGTTGCTAAATCAATATCAAAATCTAAATGAGAAGAAGGGGAACGTGCGACAAAGAAATATCTAATCGCATCAACACCTGCTTCATCACATAAGTCTCTTAAAGTCAATGCTTTACCAGAACGTTTTGACATCTTAAATTCTTCGCCGTCTTTTATAGCTCTTACCATTTGAACTATGTCAATTTCTAATTTATCTGCTTCATAACCTAGAGCCATAATCGCAGCTTTCATTCGATTAATATAGCCATGATGATCCGCACCTAGTAAATCGACTAAGTAATCATAGCCTCTTTCTAACTTATCTAGGTGATAAGCAATATCTGGTGTTATATAAGTGTATGAACCATCACTTTTAATAATAACACGGTCTTTATCATCGCCAAAAGAAGAAGATTTAAACCAAGTCGCGTTATCATGCTCATATAAATAACCTTTTTCTCTTAAGAATTCAACTACTTTTTCGATACTTCCTTTATCTCTTATGGCTTGTTCTGAACTCCAAACATTGAATTTTACTCTAAAATATTCAAGGTCTTGTTTAATTTTTTCTAGTTCTGCTTTTAAACCATATTCACGGAAGAACTCATATGTTTCTTTCGAATCATCATTTAAATATTTATCGCCATACTTTGATTTAATTTCACTAGCTATATCAATTATATCATTACCATAATACCCATCTTCCGGTAATGGTTTATCTATATCAAATAATTGATAATATCTAGCGATTAAAGAAAGAGCTAAGTTATGAATTTGATTACCAGCATCATTAACATAATATTCTCTTGTAACATCATAACCACAAGTCTCTAAGATTCGACAAATGCTATCACCTAAAGCCGCTTGTCGAGCGTGTCCAATATGAAGATCACCTGTTGGATTTGCACTAACATACTCAACATTAAATTTAATGCCCTTACCTAAATCATTTTTACCAAAGTCATCTTTAGCTTTTAAAATATCAAGAATAACTCCACTTAATGATTCAACTTTCATAAAAAAGTTTATAAATCCAGGACCTGCGATTTCAATTTTTTCAACACCGTATTCATCTTTATTAAAATTTTCGATGATAGAAGTTGCTATATTCCTAGGATTTGTTCTTAATACCCTAGTAAGTTGCATCGCAATATTTGATGAATAGTCACCAAAAGTTTTTTCTCTAGGTGTTTCAATTACAATATCTTTTTCTTCAATTTCTAGATTGAAATTAGCTTTCTCTAATGCTTCTTTGATTCCTTGTTTCAGTTTTAACTCAACAATATTTGTACTCATCTTCTCTCTCCTTATATTGAATTCTTAATTGGTAATCACCAATTTTAGATTTTTCATTTAATAAAGTGTAAATTAAGTGTATCTTATTTAATTCATATTTATATGATACCACTTTTGTAATAAGTTTAAGTTCACCATAAGGTGTTTGATAGTAATTTATAACATCTCTATCTGGTATAAATTCAAGCATACTTTTAACATTAAAGTCAATCTTTTTCAATATAATATGGTTACTTTTAAAATAAAGTTCAATTAAAGCATTACTATCTTCATCCTTAAACTTAATTAATGTAAAGTCATCAATAACCTCTAAACTGCCTTCACCTATGAATTCGTATTTTTCACTACTGTTTTCATTTACAATGAAGTTACTAAAATTAATATCGACAGTTTTTTTCATCATATCACCAACTTATTAATTATACAAGAATAATCACTTTTTTACTATCATCATAATTAGTTTTAAGCCAATATTTATTGACTAAAATAAGATAAGAAGGAGGGAACTTATGAAAAAAGGTGCTTTAAATAAAATTTTTCACCAAATTTATAAAATCAACCTTATTTTTGCTTTTTTTCTTTGTTTCATCCTTCTTCTTTATTTATTATCATTTTTAACATTGCATCCTAAACTAGGAAAAACTAATTCTATTATAATTCTTGATAATAACGGACACGAATCAATTGTCTTATTAAATAACAAAGAAGGCCGTTATATTGAACTTGAAAAGGTATCACCTTATCTCCCACTAGCGTTAATTTCCATTGAAGATGAACGTTTTTTGTCTCACAAAGGTATCGATTTATCTAGATTAATTCAATCATTCTTTATTAATCTCTTTAGTGGCGATTTTAAACAAGGAGGATCAACCTTAACTCAACAACTAAGTAAAAACCTTTATTTTTCTAGTGATAAAACAATCTTAAGAAAAATTAAAGAAGCTTTTATGGCCATGAGTATAGAAACACATTATGATAAAAATAAAATCATGGAAGATTATTTAAATAGTTTATATTTTGGAGATGGCATTATAGGTATTTATAATGCTTCAAATTATTACTTTAATAAAGACCCTCAAATATTAACATTAAAAGAAAGTGCTACTCTAGCAGCCTTAATAAATGCTCCGAATTATTATTCACCTAAAAACAATCTTGAAGCACTAACAAAAAGAAGTGAATTGGTTTTAAAAAAGATGTTAAATATGAACTTTATTAATGAACAAGAATATCAAGATGCTTTAAATGAAGAACCTACCTACTATTTTCTTAAAAACTCAATCGATAACGATGCTATCAAATATTATAAAGATGCTGTTATTGATGAATTAAGAAGATTAGGTCTATTAAATGAAAACTATTTAGGTAAAGGATTAATTGTTGAAACAACTTTGAATAATAAAATTAGTAAAGATTTATCTTACCTTTTATCTTTATTTAAAAAAGAAGATTCAAATATTGAAGCTTCTGTCGTTATCCTTAAGCCTTTTAGTAATGAAGTAATTAGTGTTCTAGGTGGGTTTTCTTATGAAAGAAGTCCATTTAATCGAGCGATTAATGCAAAAAGGCAAATCGGTTCGACAATTAAACCACTTATTTATTATTTAGGTTTGTTAAATGGAATGAATCCATTAAGTGAGTTCACTAGTGCGAAAGAGACCTTTTATATTAAAAATATAGGCATGTATGAACCAAAAAATTTCAATGATGTTTATGCAAATAAAAAAATTAATATGATTGAAGCTGTTGCAACAAGTGATAATATTTATGCTGTAAAAACAACACTCTTTTTAGGGAGCAAAACAAT
>DUOZ01000102.1 GCA_012838555.1 bacterium
ATGCTTTAATTGACTTTTTTATTTATATTCATAATGTTAATTTCATCATATTCAATTTTATTTACAAGAATTTATAAGAGTACAAAAAAAGGGGCTATTAAATTTTTATTTTTTTACAGCCCCTTTTTTTCTGCTTCTAAAATAAGAATTAGTAAATAATTTTGATTTTGCAATTACT
Organism: bacterium; assembly: GCA_012838555.1. GTDB lineage: Bacteria > Bacillota_I > Bacilli_A > RFN20 > DUOZ01 > DUOZ01. The sequence continues at coordinate 179 of DUOZ01000102.1, forward strand.
AAGTTTGTAAGTTATAATATCCCTAGACTATAAGTAAAGGGGTATCAAAGATGAAATGTAAATTAATGAAAACGTTTGCGCTAATCTTAATGATTATACTAGTTGGAGGTTGTGTTGATAATAATGATTCTTCTAAAGTATCATCATCATCTTCATCATCAAAGCCTTCATCAACGGTATCATCATCAGTAGTTGATCCAAGTGGCGCGATTAAAATTGAGCCTGTTAATGGCGAGTTTAGGGCTGAACATTTTATTCATAGTGAAAAATGCCAATTAGAAAATACTCAAGATATTGGTGGAGGAAAAAATGTTGGTTGGATTGAAAATGGAACCTTATTAAGATATAAATTAAATATTCAAGAAAGTGGTTATTACCAAATTGCTTTTAGAGTAGCAGGAGATGGAAGTAATACTATTGGAAACAAGTTACACTTCTATATTGATAACAAGTTAGTGACATCGGTCTTTTTAATCGCAACAGGTGGTTGGCAAGTTTGGGAAGATGCGATTGAATTCGGTCAACTTGAAAAAGGTATTCATATTGCAGAGTTACGTTCTACTGGAGAAGGTTACAATCTTAACAAAGTTAAATTTAATAAAGTAGCTGAATCCAAAGAAGAATATGAAACAGGAGATTTTAATATGGGTGATGTAATTAGAGAAAATGCAGTTGAAGTTTATTATTCTTCATCTGTCCAACCTGGAAGTGGTAATTGGTATAAGAGCCAAATGACTATTCCAAATAAATTAAGTAAACAAGAATCATTATCTATTCATGAAGTTAATGAAGGGCATATTACAACGATAAATGTAAGACCTGAAATTAAACATCAAACAATGTTAGGTATCGGAACTTCTTTAGAGGAGTCATCAATTTACCAATTATCTCAATTAAAACCTGAAATAAGAACAAAGTTTTTAAGAGATTTAATTGATCCTGTTAATGGTGCTGGTATGACATTCTTTAGAGTTACAATTGGTACTGCTGACTTTACAGCTCAAGATGATTTCTATACTTATTATGATGAAGCACCTGTTGGTGAACCTGATTGGGAAAATGGTTTTTCAATTCAAAAAGATATTGATTTAAATATCATTTCAACAGTTCAAGAATTATTAGAAATCGCTGAAGAACTAGATGTCAGAGAAGAAATTAGAATCTTTGGTTCTTCTTGGACGCCTCCAGGATGGATGAAAGAACCAACAAGTAATAGTAGTAGATATCCAAATAACGAAAAATTATTAAAAGGTGGACGTTTAAAAGATGAGCATATTGATAATTTAGCAATGTATTATGTTAGATTCGTTGAAGAATATGCTAAGAAAGATATTCCAATTTATGCAATTACTTTACAAAATGAACCATTACTTGAGATTGATTATCCAAGTTGCTTAATTAGACCTAGTCAGGCTGCAAAATTAGCAATTAGTATTAAAAATAAAGTAAGTGAAAGTTCATTATTAACTAGTTTGGAAATTAATCCAAAATTATGGGCATTTGATCATAACTTCTCTGAAGCTAAAAATTATGTTCGTGATATGTTTAAAGTAAATGGTGCTAAAGAAGCAATAGATGGAATTGCTTTCCATGACTATAGTGGTTCACCTACAATTATGCAAGAAATTTTAGATGATATGCTTGATGGTGATCAAACTGTTGCTATGACTGAACGTTCAGTTTGGGGTGTTGGTGGCGCAAGTCGTATTATTGAATATTTAAGAAACGGTTCAGTAAGTTATAATGCATGGGTAACAATGTTAGATTCAAATATACAGATTCATCACTGGGTTGGTACTCCTGGTCCAACATTATTTATAAGAAGAGCAGGTTCAGATGAAAATTACTGGGCTACACCTGAGGTTTATATTTTTGGAAACTTTGCTAGATTTATTCGTCCAGGTTATGTAAGAGTTGATTCTGACCCTGGTAGTGCTTATACAGTTAGCAATGTTATTTATCAAGACCCAGTAAGTGGTAAGTTTGTCGGTGTCTTTACTAATCGTACAAATGAGACCCAAAGATTTAAAGTTAGAGTTAATGATTATGAGTTCTTAGCAGAATTACCGGCCAATAATGTAGCTACATTTATCTGGAAATAATTCTGTTAATCAGATATACTGATTATATAGATATGTAGTCAGGTGGTAAAATGAGTTATAAAAAAAATCGTGTAACAATAAAAGATATTGCAGCCAAAACAGGATATACTGCTAATACTGTATCTAGGGCTTTAAAGAAATGTTCTGATATATCAAAAACAACTCAAGAATATATTCGTAAAGTCGCAGATGAAATGGGCTATGTCCCTAATATTAGAGCAAGTAGCTTAAGAAGTGGAGATACTAAAACAATCGCGATTGTTTATGATTATTTTGTTAATCCCTTTTATTCAATAATGACTTACAATTTGGATAAATTATTATCCGCTAAAGATTATAAAATTATGATTTTTGTTGATATTAATCAACAAGCGATTTTAACTAAAAAAGTTGCTAGACAGATCTTATCTCATGGAACAAGTGCAGTTATTACTTTTTTAGAACCTGAAGAAGAAGTGGTACAATTATTTAAAGATTACCATATTCCTTTAATCTTATTAGGAAGAAAAGGTGATTTATTAAGTGTTGATTCTGTGTATTCAGATGATGTTCATGGAGGATATTTAGCAACGAAAGAATTAATCAAATCAGGACGAAGAAAAATTTGTTATTTAGGTACTAGAGAAAGTGTTAGTTGTAATAAAGACCGCTTAGAAGGCTATAAATTAGCATTAAAAGAAAACGATATTGAATATGAAGAAAATCGAGTTTGTTTTACAAATATCGAAAGTGGAGAAGAAATGATTAGAAAACTAATTAATCAAAATATTGATTTTGATGCTATCTTTTGCTTTAACGATATGATTGCTTTTGAGGTCATAGAATATCTTTTATCTCATAATATTAATGTACCTGAAGATGTTTCAATTGTTGGTTTTGATAATATTCAAGGTGAGTTTAAACTACCTTTTAGATTATCAACAATTGACACTTTTAAAAGTAAAGTTGTTGAAGAAGTTTGTGAGATTCTCTTTAATAAATTAAAGGATCCTAAAAATGATAAAGTTATTTCTAAAATGGTTGATGTCAGATTTGTTAAAGGTCAATCTACAATTTAAACGGGCTTATCTTAGCTCGTTTTTGTTTTTGTTGAGAAAGTAAATAAGAAAACAATAGAATAAAATTAAAAATAGATATATATAATTTAGACTTTTTCATGCCAATTTTCCTCATTAAAATACCTGTCTTTGCAGGTAGAGTAATTTTATCTCTTTAATGTATATCTAGCAATGGTAGTATATGGGAATTATTATTACAACTACATCTTATTTGTTTTTTTAATTAATAATGTATATGGTATAATTTAATTGGATTTTTAATTAGGAGAGAAAAAATATGAATGAACTTATACTTAATGGACAAGAAATTACAATTAATGATGTAATTAATGTTGCTAGAAATAATTTTAAAGTAGCTTTAGGTGATAAAGCGCGAGAAAGTGTCCAAAAAGCTTCATTATATGTAAATAAGTTAGTTGAAGATAATAAAATCGTTTATGGAATTACTACAGGCTTTGGTGTTTTTGCCAATAAAACTATTTCAAAAGAAGATACATCTAAGTTACAACATAATTTACTTAAAAGTCATGCTTGTGGGATAGGTGAGCCTTTAAGCAAGGAAATAGTTAAGGCGATGATGCTTTTAAGAGTTAATTCGTTAATTAAAGGAAATTCAGGGATTAGACTTGAAGTAATTGAATTAATGTTAAAATTATTAAATGAAAATATTATACCTTATGTTTATTCTCAAGGCTCTTTAGGTAGTAGTGGTGATTTAGTCCCTCTAGCCCATATGGCATTACCTTTAATCGGAGAAGGTGAAGTTTATTATCGTGATAAAATTGTTCCTACAATGGAGGTTTTTGATATATTAAATATAAAACCGATTACTTTAGTAGCTAAAGAGGGTTTAGCATTAATTAATGGAACACAAGCAATGACGGCGATAGGATGTATAACTTTATATGATGCTTCAGAATTATTTAAAGTAAGCAATGTTGCTTTATCTTTATCTTTGCAAGCTTTAAGAGGTATAAAAGATGCTTTTTCACCTTTAATTAGTAATATTAGGCCTTACTATGGATTTAAACTTGCCAATGAGCATGTTTTAGAGATGATAGAGGGATCAACATATGTTACTAGACAAGGTGAATTAAGAGTTCAAGATGCATATTCTTTAAGATGTGCACCTCAAGTCCATGGTGCTAGTATTGATGCTTTAAGGCATGTTAAAGAAATTATTGAGATTGAGATTAATGCTGTGACTGATAATCCATTATTATTTGTTGATGAGAATGAAGTTATTTCTGGTGGCAATTTTCATGGTCAACCAGTTGCTTTAGCGATGGATTATATGAGTATAGCTATTAGTGAATTAGCTAATATTTCAGAAAGAAGAATCGAAAGATTGATAAATCCAAATTTAAATGGAGGTCTTCCAGCTTTTTTAGTAGAAAATGGTGGATTAAATTCAGGTTTTATGATTGTCCAATATAGTGCGGCATCATTAGTTAGTGAAAATAAAGTTCTATCTCATCCTGCTTCAGTTGATTCAATCCCTTCAAGTGCGAATCAAGAAGACCATGTTTCAATGGGAACGATTGGAGCTAGAAAAGCTAGAACTATTTATGAACACACTAAAAAAGTAATAGCTATGGAGTTACTGTGTGCTTTTCAGGCTCTAGATTTTATAAAAGGATATAAATTAGGTGAAAAAAGCCAAGTTATTTATGATTTATTTAGAAAGAAAATAGGTTTCATTCATAATGATGAGACGATGTATAAATATATTGAAGAAAGTATAAGATTAGTGGATGAAATAATTAGTGAATTAAATCATAGGGGGTGGCTTAAAATATGTTAATTAAAAAAGTGCCTAAGACTAAATGCGAATTTGATCCTTCAATAAGGAGGGCACCGAAAAGATGGGCAAAATTATCAAATAGTGATATTGCTCTAGCTTTAAAGAATGCTCTACGTTATATCCCAAAAGAATATCATGAAGAGTTAGGGAAAGAGTTTTTAGAAGAGTTAAAAGAGCATGGTCGTATTTATGGTTATCGCTTTAGACCTAAAGGTAGGATTTATGCTAAAAGTATTGATGAATATGAAGGTAATTGTTTAGAAGGTAAAGCTTTTCAATTAATGATGGATAATAATTTAGATTTTGAAATTGCTCTTTATCCTTATGAATTAGTGACTTATGGTGAAACGGGACAAGTTTGTCAAAATTGGATGCAATATACTTTAATTAAAGAGTATTTAAAGAAACTGAGTGATGAACAAACACTTGTTATCGAATCTGGTCATCCATTAGGTTTATTCCATTCATCGAAGAATGCACCTAGAGTAATTATTACCAATGGTTTAATCGTTGGAATTAAAGATGATATCGAAAACTTTAATCGTTTTGCTGCTTTAGGGGTAGCAAATTATGGTCAAATGACAGCAGGTGGATTAATGTACATTGGACCTCAAGGGATAGTTCATGGCACTTATTCCACTTTGTTAAATGCTGCTAGAAAACTTTATCCTAATAAAGTTGATATGTCAGGGATGTTATTTGTTTCTTCTGGGCTTGGTGGAATGTCAGGAGCTCAAGGTAAGGCTGCTAAAATTGCTAATGGGGTTGCTTTAATCGCTGAAGTCGATGAATCTAGAATTAAAACAAGATATAATCAAGGTTGGATTGATGAAGTCTTTACTTCACTAGATAAAGCTTTTAATAAAGCCTTAGAATGTGTAAAAGAAAATAAACCTTATGCGATTGCCTATTTAGGTAATGTTGTTGATGTTTTAGAATATGCCTTAAATAATAAGATTAGAATAGATTTATTATCTGATCAAACTAGTTGTCATGCTGTTTATGATGGTGGATATTGTCCTTATCAAATTGATTTTAAAACTAGGTGTGAAATGTTAGAGACTAATAAAGAAGAATTTAATAAATTAGTTGATATTTCACTTAAGAAGCATTTTGATTTAATTAAAACTCATACAGAAAAAGGAACTTATTTCTTTGATTATGGAAATAGTTTTATGAAGGCTGTGTTTGATAGTGGAGTTAAAGAAATAGCTAAGAATGGTTTTGATGATAATGAGGGATTTATTTTCCCTTCCTATGTAGAAGATATTTTAGGACCTGAATTATTTGATTATGGTTATGGTCCATTTAGATGGGTGTGTTTGAGTAATAAGGATAGTGATTTAGAATTAACAGATGCAGCAGCCTTAGACGTTATTGACCCAAATAGGAGATATCAAGATAGGGATAATTATTATTGGATTAAAGATGCAAAAAAGAATAAGTTAGTAGTAGGTTCAAAAGCTAGAATATTATATCAAGATGCTTTTGGTCGTTTAAATATTGCTTTAAAGTTTAATGAATTAATTAGAGAAGGTAAGATTGGACCGGTAATGCTAGGAAGGGACCATCATGATGTCAGTGGTACTGATTCACCATATCGTGAAACTAGCAATATAAAAGATGGTTCCCAGTTCATGGCTGATATGGCAGTTCAATGCTTTGTTGGTAATGCTGCTAGAGGAATGTCAATGGTCGCCCTACATAATGGTGGTGGAGTTGGTATTGGTAAAGCCATTAATGGAGGATTTGGTTTAGTTTTAGATGGTTCTAAACGAGTCGATGAAATTTTATATAACGCTATGCTTTGGGACGTTATGGGAGGAGTTGCTAGAAGAGCCTGGGCTAGGAATCCTCATTCAATTGAAACGGTTAAAGAGTATTTAAAAGTAATGAATAATAAGGATGATATTACTTTACCTTACTTAGCTGATGATGATTTAATTAATAAAATAATGGAGGATGGTTATGAAAAAGATCATTGAGATTGTACCTAATTATTCTGAAGGTAAAAATAAAGAAGTGATGGAACAAATAATCGCACCTTTTAAGGATAAAGACGATATTATGTTAATCACTTTAGAAATGGATGCTTCTTATAATCGTAGTGTAGTAACAGTTATTGGTGAAGTTGATACAGTGTTAGAGGCAATGATTGAAAGTGGGAAAATTGCTACAAAATTAATTGATTTAAGAGTCCATAAAGGTGAACATAGAAGAATGGGTGCTGTGGATGTTTGTCCGATTATCCCAATAAAAAATATTAGTGTTGAAGAGTGTATTACAAAAACTTATGAATTTGCTAAAAAATATAATGAAGCAACGAATGTTCCTATCTATTTATATAATAAATCAGCATTAAAAGAAAATAGAGTTACTTTGCCTAGTATTAGAAAAGGCGAGTTTGAAGGAATGAAGGATAAAATTAAACTAGAAGAATGGTATCCAGATTTTGGTAAGAATGAAATTCATGAAACAGCAGGGGTTAGTGCGATAGGTGTTAGAGAATTTTTAATTGCCTATAACATTGATTTGGATACTGATGATAAAGAAATTGCTGCTTCGATAGCCAAGAAAATTAGATTCTCTAGTGGTGGCTATCGTTTTATCCAAGCAGGACCTGCTTATATTGAAGAATCTAATCATGTTCAAGTTACAATGAATATCACTGATTATCATAAAACAGCGATTTATCAGGCTTTTGAAGCAGTTAGAATGGAAGCTAAAAGGTTTGATGTTAGTGTTAAATCTAGTGAAATTGTAGGTCTAGTCCCACTTTTAGCCCTTACTAATTCTTTAAAATATTATTTAAAACTTAAAGATGAGGATACCTTAGATTTAGAGTTAAATGAAGTAGTAAAATATGCAAAAGAGTTCTTACTTTTAAGAGATTTTGATGAAAGAAAGATTATTGAATACTATGTTAAATAAGAAAGTATTTTATAATATTTCTAAATTGTATTCTCTTCAAGGTGGAGTAAGGGTTAAAGAAAAACTATCTGATGTATCTATCATTGAAAATGCATTTATCTATGTTGAAAATGAAATTATTAAAGAAATAGGCAAGATGGATAATAATTTTGTTTTTAATGAAGATATACAATACATTGATTTAGAAGGAAAAATAGTTACTCCTGGATTTATTGATGCACATACTCATCTTGTTTTTTTAGGTAATCGGAATGAAGAATATCTTGAACGGATGGGGGGCCAAACATATCTAGAAGGTTTAAAAAAAGGAAAAGGAATTTATAAGACTGTTGAAGATACTAAAAATGCTTCGATTGAAGAATTAGTAAAAAAAGCAAAAGAAAATGCTTTATATTTAATATCAAAAGGTGTAACAACCATAGAATCTAAATCAGGATATGGCTTAGACTTAGATACAGAAATAAAACAACTTAGAGTTAATAATGAAGTAGCTTCTTTATTAAATATCGATATAGTTTCTACTTATTTAGGTGCTCATGCTGTACCTAAAAATATGTCAAAAGAAGATTACATTGACTTTATGATTAATGTAGTTATGCCTTTTATAAAAAAGGAAGGTTTAGCAGAATTTATTGATGTTTTTACCGAAAGGAATGTCTTTAGTATTGAAGATACAATTAAGATTTTTGATAAGGCAAAAGAATTAGGTTTTAAACTTAAGATTCATGCTGATGAAATGACTCCTTTAGGAGGCGCAGGACTAGCAGCAAAATATAAATGTATAAGTGCAGATCATTTACTTTGTGCAAAAGAAGAAGATTTAATTAATATGAAAGAAAATAATGTTGTCGCTATGTTACTTCCAATGACATCATTTAATTTAAAGAAGAATTATGCAAATATTTCGTTTATGAAAGAAAATGGTTTAATTATCGCACTTTCAACTGATTTTAATCCTGGAAGTTCTCCTTGCAATGATTTCATTATGATGATGAGGGTTGCTTCTAGGGTTTATAATTTAACACCAAGTGAAATTTTATCAATGGTAACAATTAATGCTGCCAAAGCTTTAGATAAAGATTGGATTATGGGGTCTTTAGAAAAAAATAAGCAAGCAGATTTTGTTGTCTTTGATGAAGAAAGTTTTGATGATGTAATTATAAGTATGGGAAATCCATATTTAAAGGAAGTTTATAAAAAAGGTCAATTAATATGGAGGGATAACAATGAATGGACTAGATAAGTTGAAAGAATTTATTAATTTAGTAGATAGTGATACTGCGACTCCTGGGGGAGGAAGTGTTTCAGCACTTGTTGGTAGTTTTGGTTGTGCTTTAGCGAGGATGTATGGTCATTTAAGTGTTAATAAAAAAGCCTTCCTTTCTCTAGAAGAAGATGTAAGAGAAGAATTTGTTAAGAATTTAAATGAATTAAACAAAATAAAAGATCTATTATTTGAGTTAATTGAACATGATAGTAATGTTTATCAAGAATTAATGAATGCTTTTAAATTACCAAAAAGTAGTGATGAAGAAATAGAAATAAGAAAAGCTAAAATAAAAGAATCATCTTTAAAAGTAACTGATTCACCTTTAAAGATGATGGAAGTTGCATTTACTGGATTGGTTTGTGCTTCTAAATTATATGGTTTAGGGAATAAAAATGCTCTTAGTGATTTAATCGTGGGTATTTATTTACTTGAAGCATCAATTAAGGGAGCATATCAAAATGTAAAAATTAATTTGAGCAGTTTAGACGAAGATAAGGTAAGGTACTATGAAACCAAATCTGAAGAAATATTAAAAGAAGCAAATGCAATAATAAGTAAGTTGAATCCTAGTTTATAATTTGAGGTATTGCAACATTAAGTTGTTTTTGAGGGTTCTTCTTCTTTCTAAAAAAAGAAATTAAAATGATTAAAAATGGAATTCCAACTTCTAAAATTAACTTGATATTATCGTTAATAAAACAACGATTAAAATAAGAAAATTCATTAAAATTATTAACTATAAATTCACTAGCGATTGCAATAATAATACATATGATTAGAAGTGGAATAAAATCTTTACTACTAGGGAATTTAATGAAGGTTTTTAATAAGGTCAAACTATTAAATAATAAAATTGCAAATCTGATGATAACAAAGATAACTAAAATATACATAACAATTATATCAAGTCTTTGAATAAAGTTTTTGTATTTAATTTGGGAAGCAAGTTGTAATGAAGGGTTAACAAAATGGAGGAAACCGTGTTGTCCTAACACAAATAAACATAGAAACGAAGAGATGTTCATAAAGATTCCTGCAAGAATTAAACCAAAAGCACCATATTTGTAATTTTTAGTCTTATTATTTACATGTTGAAAAATGATAAGTAGACTAAAAGATTCACCAAAAGGTACTGCGTATGACATTTTTAAACTTGGAGCAATTACTTTCCCAAATCCTTCTGCAAGGATAGGTTTAATATATCCAAAATCAACCTTATTAGTTAATACGGAAGTAAATAATAAAAGGATTAATGTTAACGATGTTGTAATAAAAACAATAAAACAAGTTCTACCTAGTGTTTCAACACCCTTAATAACTATGTAAGATGCTGTTAGTAATAAAATAAAGCCTAATAAATAAAAGGGTATGCCTTCAAGTAAATAAATATCTATTTTAGATATTACATTAGCAATGACAGTGGTTATTAACACAAGCGAGTATATTATGTAAATAGCAAAGACAACTTTAGCTAGAAATTTACCTAAAATATGCTCAATTGCCTCAGTAAATGAGGAACAACCACTTTTTTTATAGATTAAAAAATATATTAAGTATAATAAAACTCCACCTAGCAATCCAAGTAAATTAGCTACCCAGATGTCTTGTTTAATCTCACCAACATAGTGTCCTCTAATTAAATCATTACACATTATATAAAGAAAGGCGATGGCAAAAAATTGTTTACCATCAATCATTGTTGTTTTTTCCATTATATACCCTCCTTTTTTAATGTATAACATTTTCGATTGTGGCATTTACTTTGACATCTATTTCTATTTCTTTAAAAATGTTTTCGAAATCATCCTTAATCGTTTTCCAGTATTTAGGGCGATCTCGGTGTAAAGAAGTTCCAATATCAAAAATATCAACTTGATGTTCTTTAGCTTTTTTAATGCATAAATTCATACGGTTTTTAATATTTTCTTCCAAGGCTTTTTTGCATTTATCAGCATATTCTTTACCTACTTCTGTGTCACCGCTCATATCAGAATTAACGATTGCTACAACTTTAACTTCAAAAGTAACCTTAGGCTTACCATTTTCAATTTTAATTGATTTTTTACAACTACTACCTCTAACCTCAAGAGCAATTCTTCTATTATCAACTTCAACTGAAGCAACAATATTAACAATTGCGTTATTAGCAAAGTTATAACCAATACTTTCATCATAGTTAAGGTAAGTAACAAGTTTTCCATCTTTTAAAACGGCTAAATCTGATGGCCAAACCATTGCCTCAGGGGTTGGAGTTTTGATATTATCCATTTCTTTGCTTTTTTCGATATCTCCTTTAATTTCAAAAGAAGAAAGGACAAGACCATTGCTTTCACCTTTTAAAGCGTTTAGTGCCATAGGTAAATTAGTTAATTTGCCCATACCAACTAGATTAATCGTTGAATTTAATTTACTTTGATAATCGATAATAGGGACACTAGAAAAAACACTATAAGTTTGTAAAAACTCACTAGCCTTTTTCTCTTTACATATAACGATATTGAAACGATGTTGAGCTTCGTGATCGTTAAAGAAAAAGTTTAAGTATTTAATAATATCATCTTTTGCTGCTTCTTCTCCAAATACAAGCATTTGGAAATGAGATAAAAAAACTCTTCCAGTAAAACCAACTGAAGCTTTTCTGAATGCTTCAAATACAGTTTTGCCCCTTTCAGTTAAAGTGACAACAGGAGTTATTTCTTTTGGTTGACGAGCTAGTGTTATCTGATTGACAACTTGAATCGTAATAATAACATCATCAGACTCACTTTCTTTATCAATACCTATTCCAGTGGCAATTGATAATTCATTTATATCACTTTTTTTAGTACATCCTCCTAAAGGCAAGAAAAGGATACTTAAAATACTAACTATTAATACTTTCTTTATTAAGTTTTTCATATCTAATTCCTCCTTATGATGGTAAGTCTTGAATTGGACTTGGAGTTTTATCAACCACAGTACCTATTGGGGCTCTAATAATTGAATCACCTAGTGCTTTTTTCTTAAATGGTGATAGTGGAGTTAAATATGGAACACCAAATGATTTTAAACTAACTAAATGCGTTAAGATGAGTAATGCTCCTATAACAACACCAAGTAAGCCGAAAAATGCTGCAATGATATATAAAGCATATCTTAAAAAGGTTACAGCTAAAGATAAGTCAAAATCTGCCATCGCTAATGTACCAAGTGCGGTAATTGTTGTAATAATCACGGCAACAAAGGTAACTAACCCAGCTTGAACAGCTGCTTCACCTATAATAATGGCTCCAATAAAAGATAATGATGGGCCTATCGCTGCAGGCATTCTAGTAGATGCTTCTCTAATTAAATCAAAAGCAATCATTAATAAAAATAACTCAATGATTGCAGGTAGAGGAACACCAATTCTTTGGCCTGCGATATTATAAAGTAAATCAATCGGTAATAATTCTGAATGGAACATTTCCAAAGTTAAGTAAATAGCAGGAATAAATAATGAGATAAAAAAGGAAATTCCTCTTGCGATTCTAAAAAATGATGCTAGAGTAGCTTTCATATAAAAATCATCAGGAGAATGTAGACTTTGTAAGAAATTTGATGGTGCAACAATAACAAAAGGTGAACCATCAACCAAGACTAAAACTCTGCCTTCTAACAAAGAAGCAGATGCTAAATCAGGCCGTTCAGCATCAACCATTAAAGGGAAAATTGTCTTTTGTTTTTCTCGAAGATGATACATAACATAAGAAGCATCAATTATATTATCGGTTTTAATGTTATTGATTCTTCTTTCAACTTCATCGATTAATTTTTTTTCTGCGACTCCATTAAGATAACAAAGGGCAACTAATGTGTTTGAGGTCTTCCCTATAATATATTTTTTAATCCATAAGTTAGGATTTCTAATCCTCCTTCTTATGAGTGCTAAATTAGTAGCTAGGTTTTCTGTAAATGAGTCTTTTCCGCCTTTAACAGTTATATTAGTCGAAGGTTTTTCAATTGCTCTTTCTTTATAACTTTTTGTTCCAATAAATAAACATTTATTAACTCCTTCAATAAGAAGAATTGTATCACCATATAATAAAGAAATAAACAAATTAGCAAAATCACTAGCTTCATTAAGTTCAGACATTAAAATTAGATTATATTTAAAATAGTCTAAGATTTTATGAGGTTCTAAGTCCTCCTTTGAAGCATTTTCTAAACGATTAGGTAATGTTTCTAAAATTGTATCATTAATTAGCTTAGCATCTGATAAACCATTAAGATGGGCAATGCCAATTCTAACCTTCTTTTCTTTAGTTGTTATAATCATATCTCTAGCGATTAAGTCCATACTTTCGCCCATTGTTTTTTTAATATAATCAAGATTTTTATCTAAATCGTACGATAACTTTTCGGTTAAGTATTCATCATATCGAGTATCCACTTTGATAACCTTTTTACTACTTTGTTTGTTATCATTCATTAAATCACCCCTTGCTTAAAACTTATTTTAGACATATATAAGAATTTTTAAGCAGTTTAGACATAATTTATACTTATATACCCTAAGTTGATGTTTACTTTAGAGGCTATATTTGATACAATTATGTAAGGGCTTTTAAGGCCTTTGGTTTGGTGATAGTATGAGAATTAAGGTATTTTTTTGGTCATTAGTTTGTTTTTTTATACTACTAGCAGGGTTTATTCCTATTGATTATGGATTTAAAGAGGATAAAGCCGCTTTTTATCTTAAGAGTGAAAATAATGTTACAGCTTTTGAAGAATTCTTTAACTTTTTTGATCCTTATAAGAAACACCAAATTGAAATTATCACCACTAGTGAAGAATTAGAAAAATTAGACAATTATATGTTAGAAAATTACGCTAAGTATGGAGTGTATCGTAATTCAAGAAACATTAAAGGTGATTTTATTTACCGACAAGATGATGAAGTTAGATACGAATTAAAAAATATAGGTTTTAGAACCAATGGAAATGGACGTAAACTTGGATTAATTGATTATGATCCACTTTATAATTTAGTTAATTTAAATAACTTTAAAATTTCATTTAATGAAACATTTAGTAATGAAATTATGAGTAATGGTAAACGTCTTTTCTTAGGGATGGACAAACTGAATCTAAAATTTAATAAAACTGCGACAAAGGAAGAAAGTGATGTTAGTTCTTATATCAATGAGGTATTTGCTTATTTAACTTATAACGATGCTGGTAACTTAGCACCTTTTGCAGCCAATGTTAATTTAATCCTTACTATTGATGGACAGCAAATTAATATGGGCGTATATACGATGATAGAAAACATAGACAAAGAGTTTTTAAAGAAAAGATTTTCAAAAAAGGATAACGATGGAAATCTTTATAAATGTTTATATCGAAATGGTGTATTTGCCGATTTAAGACTAATTGATGATCTCAACTTTGGAATCAAAAATGAAGAGTTTAATGTTTATCCAACTTATGATTTAAAAACAAATAAGAAAAGACCGCATTTTAAAGATTTAGAACATTTCATTAAACAAATCAATACCTTAGAGGGTAATAACTTAAAAAAGTATTTAGATACACGATTAGAAGTTGATGACTTTCTAGAGTATCTTGCCATAACGTATTTGATTGGCGATATTGATGACTTTAGGTTTAGAGGTAATAATTACTATTTATACTTTGCCTCTAGAACAAACAAAGTCTACTTTATCCCTCAAGACTTAGATTATGTTTTAGG
>DUOZ01000103.1 GCA_012838555.1 bacterium
TCAACGTATAGCTAATAATATGCAAATGCCACAAATATCAATTCCTGTAACAGATAAATATAAAGTTCCCCTCCCTCCTATAAAAGAACAAGAACGCATCGTTGCTATCCTTGACCGCTTTGACGCTCTGTGTAACGACCTAACCAGTGGTTTACCTGCTGAAATTGAAGCACGGCAAAAGCAATATGAATATTACAGGGATAAATTGTTAACCTTTAAGGAGGTGTAAGCGTGAGTATATACAATATCATAGCTAGCACCGAAGAAGCTACAGTAGTTGCTGAATACACCTCACAATATGTGCGACCCGAAAGATATCAAAGTGAAGCTGAGTTAGAGCAAGAGTTTATTAAACATTTAGTTGGACAAGGTTATGAATATCTTGATATTCATAGTGAGGTTGAACTAATAAATAATTTAAGGAAACAACTTGAATCATTGAATGATTATAAATTTAGCGATAATGAATGGGATATTTTCTTTGCAACATGTATTGCTAATGCTAATGAAGGTATTGTTGAGAAGACTAGAAAAATTCAAGATGATTATATACAGATTTTAAAACGTGATGATGGATCAACTAAGAATATTTATTTAATTGATAAGAAGAATGTTCATAATAATAGATTACAGGTTATTAATCAATATGAGGAATCTGGTGGAAAACATAAAACAAGGTATGATGTGACTATTCTTGTTAATGGGTTACCTCTTGTTCATATTGAGTTAAAAAGACGTGGTGTAGCTATTAGAGAAGCATTTAATCAAATAAATAGATATCAACGAGATAGTTTTTGGGCATCTTCTGGTTTATTTGAGTATGTCCAGATTTTTGTAATTTCTAATGGAACACATACTAAGTACTATAGTAATACTACTAGAAGTATCCATATTAAAGAGCAAAATAAGAAGGAAAGATATAAAACTAAAAAGACTAGTAATAGTTTTGAGTTCACAATTTTTTGGGCTGATGTTAATAATAAAATTATTCCTGATTTAGTGGACTTTACTAAGACATTCTTTGCTAAACATACATTATTGAATGTATTAACAAAATACTGTGTTTTTACATCTGAAGATTTGCTTTTAGTAATGCGACCATATCAAATAGCTGCTGCAGAACGTATATTATCAAGGGTTATTGTATCTTCTTATTATAAAAAGACAGGTACTACTGCTGCGGGTGGTTATATTTGGCATACAACGGGTTCTGGTAAAACATTAACTAGTTTTAAAACTTCACAATTAGTTTCTGCTTTACCTTTTATTGATAAAGTGTTGTTTGTTGTCGACCGTAAGGACTTAGACTATCAAACAATGAAAGAATATGATCGTTTTGAAAAAGGAGCTGCTAATGGCAATACTTCTACTAGAGTACTCCAAAGACAGTTGGAAGACAAAGATGAAAAAGGTAATTATCATGAATATAGAATAATTGTAACTACAATTCAAAAGTTAGATATATTTATTCGTAAAAATAAGCATCATGATATTTATAAGAAACATGTAGTAATTATTTTTGATGAGTGTCATCGTTCTCAATTTGGAGAAATGCATAGAGCGATTACTAAAGCTTTTAAGAATTATCATATCTTTGGTTTTACAGGTACTCCTATATTTACAGCGAATGCTAGTTCAAGTGGAAGTCCGCTATTACGTACAACAGAACAAGCTTTTGGTGAAAAACTACATACTTATACTATTGTTGATGCGATTAATGATGGTAATGTTTTACCTTTTAGAATTGATTTTATAAATACGATTAAGATGCCTGATTTTATCAAAGATAAGAAAGTCTATAGTATTGATAAAGAAAGGGCATTGGCTGACCCACAAAGAGTTAGTGAAATTGTTTCTTATGTTCTTGAACATTTTGAACAAAAAACAAGACGTAATAGTTATTATACGATGACTGCTAAATGGGATGAATTTGATAAAAATAACACTAAAAAAATTGTTGAAAGACGTGAGACTAGACGAGTTGCAGGTTTTAACTCGATATTTGCAACAGCATCAATTCCTATGGCTATGAGGTATTACAGTGAGTTTAAAAAGCAAATAGAAGAATCTAATCGTGATCTTATAATTGCTACGATATTTAGTTTTAGTCCTAATGAGGAAGAAGTAGATGGTCTTCTTCCAGATGAAGATTTTAATATGAATGAACTTGATCAAAGTTCTCGTGATTTTTTAGAATTTGCTATTAAAGATTATAACCAAATATTTAATACTAACTTTGATACATCTTCTGATAAGTTCCAAAACTATTATAAGGATATATCAATGCGAGTTAAGAATCGAGAGATTGATATATTAATAGTTGTTAATATGTTTTTAACTGGTTTTGATGCAACTACACTTAATACTTTATGGGTGGATAAGAACTTAAGACAACATGGTTTAATACAAGCTTTTTCTCGAACAAATCGAATTTTAAATAGTGTTAAGACTTACGGTAATATTGTTTGTTTTAGGGATTTAAAAGAAGAGACTGATCAAGCTATTGCTCTTTTTGGTAATAAAGATGCTGGTGGTATTGTTCTTTTAAAAACATATAACGAATACTATTATGGTTATGAAGAAAATGGTAGACGTAAACGTGGATATATAGAACTTATTGATGAATTAGTTACTAAATTTCCTCTAGGGCAAACAATTATTGGAGAAGAAGCTAAAAAAGAATTTATCCGCTTGTTTGGTGCAATCTTGCGTTTAAGAAATATACTAGTTTCTTTTGATGACTTTGAAGGAAATGAAATTTTATCTGAAAGAGACTATCAAGACTATCAAAGTATTTATCTTGATTTATATCATGTATTTAGAAAAGGTATCATCAGCGATAAAGAAACAATTAATGATGATATCATCTTTGAAATTGAATTAATTAGGCAAATTGAAGTAAACATTGACTATATTTTAATGCTTGTTGCTAAGTATCAGGAATCTAATTGTAAAGATAAAAATATTCTTATTTCAATTGATAAAGCGATTAAATCAAGTCTTGAATTAAGGAGTAAGAAAGAGTTAATAGAACAATTTATTGAACAAGTTAATGTAGATACAATAGTTGATGAAGAATGGCAACAGTTCTTGCAAAAACGTAAAGAAGAAGAACTTTATGCGATTATTGAGGAAGATAAACTTAAACCTGAAGAAACTAGACGTTTTATTGCTAATGCATTTAGAGATGGTGTTCTTAAAACAACAGGTACAGAAATAGATGGAATTATGCCGCCTATATCTCGTTTTGGTGGAGGGCGCGCCGCTAAAAAGCAAGAAATCATTGAAAAATTATTAAAATTCTTTGAAAAATTCTACTAATAAGTAGATTAAAAAAACCAGTCGTTAAGTATTTTGCTTAAAGACTGGTCTTTTTGTATTTGTTAAATTTTATTTGCCTACGATTTCATCGATTTCTTTTAATTCTTCTTCACTAAATTCCATATTGTCTAGTGCTTCAAGGTTTTCTTTTAATTGTTCAATTTTAGATATACCAATTAAGGTAGAAGTCATTTTTGGATTTCTTAAGACCCATGCTAGAGCCATTTGAGAAATGGTTTGATTTCTTCTTCTAGCTATTACGTCTAGACGTTTTAGTTTTTCAACTAAATCAGGTGTAATATCTCTTTCATGTAAAAAGATAATATAATCTTTTTTAGCTCGAGAATCTTCAGGAATTCCATAAATATATTTATTTGATAAGCGTCCTTGTGCTAGAGCACTATAACAAATTGTTCCTCCACCTAAAGAAGCTTGAGTTTCTAATAGGTTATCATGTTCAATCCAACGATTAAGCATTGAGTAACTTGGTTGAGTAATAACATAAGGAACATTTAAACGTTTTAAGATTTCATAAGCACGTTTTAATTGTTCACTATTATAATTAGATAAACCTACATATAAAGCTTTACCACTTAACACAATGTCACGAAGTGCAAGCATTGTTTCTTCTAAAGAAGTTTCTCCATCAAAGCGATGATGATAAAAAATATCAACATATGGAATTCCTAAACGTTTTAATGATTGATCTAATGAAGCCATTAGGTATTTTCTTGATCCACCATCACCATAAGGACCTGGCCACATTCCATAACCTGCTTTAGTAGAGATGATAATCTCATCACGGTATGGCATTAATTCTTCTTTTAAGATCCTTCCGAAAGTTTCTTCAGCACTTCCAGGAGGAGGTCCATAGTTATTGGCTAAGTCAAAATGGGTAATACCATTATTAAACGCTGCAAGTATGATTTCTTTACATGTATCATAATCGTTCACTGCGCCAAAGTTAAGCCATAAACCTAATGACATTAAAGGTAGCTTTAAGCCACTGTTGCCTAAACGGCGATACTTCA
>DUOZ01000104.1 GCA_012838555.1 bacterium
GGTCATTATGGTAGTGGCAAATCAGAATTTGCTGTCAATTTAGCTCTTAAAAAGAACAATGAATATCCAGTATGTTTAGTTGATTTAGATATAATAAACACTTATTTTCGTTCTAGAGAAGTAAGAGAATTTCTTAATAATAAGGGTATTGAAGTTGTATCTGATACTTTAAATTCAACTAAAGGACTTGATATGCCGTATCTTTCACCTGCAATTAAGGGAAAAATAAGTAAACGTGATAAACTAGTCATCCTTGATTGTGGCGGCGATGCTAATGGAGCAAAAGTATTAATACAGTACCATAATGATATCGTTGATACTAACTATGAAATGTGGATGGTAGTTAATGTTTTCCGTAAAGAAACAAGTACTGCCAAGCAAATTATTAAAATGATTGAAAGTTTAGAAAATGAATCAGGACTCAAAATCACAGGGTTAATTAATAATAGTAATTATTTGAAACAGACTACTGTCGAAGATATTATTTATTCCAATCAAATTATCAAAGAAGTTGTTGCTTTAACTAATATTAAAGTAATTTATACTTCTTCAATTGAGTCATTGATTCCTCATTTACCGAATGATATCTTAGGTGATAAATTCCCACTTAAGATTTATTTACGTGAAAAATGGCTTTAAGGAGAAAGATAATGGCAAAAGGTAGAATTGAAGTTGCAACTGAACGTTGCAAAGGATGTGGTCTATGCATAAAAGCATGTCCACTCGATTTATTAGAACTTGATCCTCATTCTTTAAACAAGAAAGGATACCAACCAATGCGTATTCATACGCCTGAAAAATGTATCGGTTGTGCTCACTGTGCAATTATGTGTCCAGATGTCGTCATCACCGTCTATCGGCTAGATAATTCAAAATAACAAGGGGGAAATAATAAATGGCTAAATTAATGATGAAAGGGAATGAAGCCATGGCTTTAGCTGCCTTAAAAGGTGGATGTAAAGCATTCTTTGGCTATCCAATAACACCACAAAGTGAACTCCCTGAATATTTATCTCGATACATGAAAGAGTATGGTGGCATCTTCTTACAAGCGGAATCTGAAATAGCAGCTATTAATATGGTTTATGGTGCAAGTGCAGCTGGTGTTAGAGTTATGACATCATCATCTTCACCTGGTATTGCCCTAAAACAAGAAGGAATTAGTTATATGTCTGGTGCTGAACTTCCTGGTGTTATCATTAACGTCATGCGAGGCGGCCCTGGTTTAGGTGGAATCCAACCATCTCAAGCAGATTATAAACAAGTTACCCGAGGTGGAGGTAATGGTGATTATTATTGCTTAGCTTTTGCGCCTGAGTCACTTCAAGAAACAGTTGATATTATCAAAGAAGCGTTTGATTTATCTGAGATATATCGAAATCCAGTTATGATTGCAGTTGATGGACTAATAGGTCAAATGATGGAACCTGTTGATATTGATAAAGAACTTCCTAAACGTGATATTCCTAAAAATGATTGGGCAACAAATGGAACACTAGGGCAAAGAGAACGTCGCATTGTCAACTCGCTATATTTAGATCCTAAGGAATTAGAAGAACATAATCTTCGTTTACATAAAAAATATGAAAAAATGAGAGAAACTGAACAACGTTATGAAATTGTTCAAGGTGACGATGCTGAAATCATGATTGTTGCTTATGGAACAATGGCTCGTATTTGCCGTAGTGCAATTGAAATACTGCGTGAACAAGGTATTAAAGTTGGATTGTTACGTCCAATTACCCTATGGCCATATCCTGTAAAAGCATTTAAACAATTATCTTCAAGTGTTAAAGGTTTATTAACATGTGAATTATCCATGGGACAAATGCTTGATGATGTCAAGATTGCTAATGAAGGGCGTTTACCTATTGCTTTCTTCGGCCGAAGTGGCGGCATGATTCCTGAAACCGAAGAAATAGTTGATGCTGTCATTAAAATGCGGGAGGGATTAAGCAATGAGTAAGATAGTCTTTAAAAGAACCAAAGGGTTAACTGATAACGAGTTTTCTTATTGTGCTGGTTGCACGCATGGAATCATTCATCGTCTAGTCGCAGAAGTATTAGAAGAACTAGATTTAATTGACAAATCGATTGGGATATCACCAGTAGGTTGTGCGGTATTAAATTACAACAACTTTAACTGTGATATGGTTCAAGCAGCTCATGGGCGTGCACCTGCTGTTGCTACAGGAATAAAAAGAGTCTCACCAAATAGGATTGTCTTTAGTTATCAAGGAGATGGTGATTTAGCATCTATAGGTACGGCAGAAATCGTGCATGCAGCCCATCGTGGAGAAAATATTACCGTCATCTTTGTTAATAATGCAATTTATGGTATGACTGGTGGTCAAATGGCTCCGACAACCTTAGTTGGACAAAAAACTTCTACTTCACCACTAGGTAGAATGGTTGAACATTCAGGTTCACCGATTAAAATGTCTGAATTATTAGCTACTATCCCTGGAGCAGCTTATATTGAACGTGTTTCTGTTCATAATCCTCTCCATATAAAAAAAGCAAAACAAGCAGTGAAAAAAGCATTTGAAATGCAAATAGAAAATAAAGGTTTTTCATTAATAGAATTTATCTCAACGTGCCCAGTTAACTGGGGAATGACTCCAATTGATGCATTAAAATGGGCTGAAGAAAATATGGTTCCTTATTATCCACTTGGTGTGTATAAGGATGTAACTAAGGAGGCCAAATAATGATTGATGAAAAAATTATATGTGCAGGTTTTGGTGGCCAAGGTGTCATGTTAATGGGGCAACTATTAGCATATGCTGCTAATGAATGTAATTTAAATACATTATGGTACCCTTCATATGGGCCTGAGACACGAGGAGGTACTGCCAATTGTTCAGTTACTATTTCCAAAAATTCAGTTAATTCACCAGTTATCTCTAAAGCTGATACAGTTATAGTAATGAATAAACCATCTTTGGATAAATTCGAAAGTAAAGTTAAACCAAATGGACGTTTATTTATTAATTCATCACTTGTTGAGCAAAAAAGTAATAGAAATGATATTGAAGTCTTTTACATACCACTAAATGAAATCGCTGGTAAATTAGGTAACTTCAAAGTA
>DUOZ01000105.1 GCA_012838555.1 bacterium
TAATAACCCTAATGATAAATATGTTAATATGTTATTAAACTTAACTAATCATATTGGTAAATCTAATACAATAACAATTAATCTAATCCAACTATTTTCTGAACTTTTATTTCCTCTTAATCCAAATATCAATATTTCAAATATTGAATTATTAAAGAAAATCATAGAATATAAAATTAACATCTATAATTTAGAAGTTAGAAATGATAAAATTTATAATAAGGATATTAATTTTGATGTTTTAAAAAAATATCTAGATGAAGGTTTATATTTTAATGACAAGAATGAAGAGATTATATTCCAATCATATTGGAAAAAAGGCTTTAGCACTAAAGTAGCTAATATTTTAGGTATTGCTAGACAAATAGTAGACCGTAATTACAATTACATGAATTTTACTAATTTAAGAAACTCAGAGGCTACGATTATTTCGATTTTACAAAACTACTATATGGAGGAATAATTATGGCATATCTTCTAATCCTATTAGCACACGTTATCGGTGATTTTACACTTCAATTTAATGAACTAGCTAAAGCAAAAGATAAAAACATTAAATATTTATTACTTCATTTAATTATTTACATGTTGCCAATAACTTTAGTTTTAGTAATGTATGGAAACATCATAAAAGTAATTATTTTATTTATGACCATTATGTTATCTCACTTTATTGTAGATTATTTAAAATCTAAATTATCAAAAAAGTATTACAACCCTTTTGCTCATAACTTATTCTTTATCCTTGATCGAGCAATTCATATTGTAATACTGCTTATTTTAACTTACTGGGTATTTAAAGGTAATGTAGTTTATAACTGGTTTATTAATAAATCATTGTTATCCAATATAGTAAATAAAGAGTATTTCATATCGATAATATTAGTAACTTTAATTTGTTTATCACCTACATCAATATTTATAAAGCATACTCTAGTATATATTGATTATGAAACAAACAAAAATAAGAAAGCAAAGTTAGAAAGATTACTATCAAACACACATGAAGATGATGAAATAAATCAAATTAAAAGAGAAATTAATGAGTTAGATTATCAAATTGTAAACTGGAATAACACTGATAATAGTAATCGAATAGGTTCAATAATAGGAAAATTAGAAAGAATGGTTATTTTGATTCTAACAATTCTTAATTTATATGCATCAGTTGGATTAGTATTTACTGCAAAGTCATTAGCAAGATTTAAACAACTAGAAGATAAAGATTTTGCAGAGAAATATTTAGTTGGAACATTATCTAGTTTTTTAATTACGTTGATATTAGTTTATTTTACTAGTTTCTTTAAATGATTACTAAATTTAAACATAATAAGCTTTATAAAGTTAATATGGCCACAAATAAGTTTATTAAAATCTTATACGCACTTAACAAAAATAGTATGTGGTATTAATTTTATTATTAACACCCAAAAATAAAAAGAGAAACTAGTTTGGCCTTCTCAATAGTATGAGATCACACTCCGCCCTAATTCTCTTTTCCTTTATTTAATATCAATATTTCATATTGATACATTAATATTATTTGTATTTTAATCAATAAATGCAAAATTTTTTATCTGTTTGAGATAAAATTTTAATCACCTAAGTAACAACTATTGTTTATTTTAATAACTTCTAAACTTTAATATTTGACATTACTAGAATAAATTAATAAAATCAAAATCAATTAATTAGAGATATTATCTCTAAAATTAATATGGCAGGGGCACTAGGATTCGAACCTAGGCATCAATGGTTCAGAGCCATCCGTCTTTCCGCTTGACTATACCCCTACAAGCAAAAATAATTATAACAAATTATTTTTAAAATAACATAGAATTTTTTACTAATATTTTGTAATTACGTTATTTATTTTTGCTTGGTCGATAAAATAAACTTAAACACTTTTTATAATCAAACGGAATAAATGGATATAAGTATGGGACACTAAACACTTTAATTGAAACTAAATACAAAAATAGTAAAAACATACCTATAAGAAAACCAGTTTTTCTAAATAGTCCTACTAAAATAATTAAAAACATTTTAGTTATTTTATTTGCTAATGATAATTCATATGAAGGAGTAGCAAATCCTCCCATTGCACTTAATGCTCCATATAATAAGACTTCAGGAATGAAAACTCCTATTTCTACAGCCATTTGACCTAAAAGTAAGGCTGCGACTAAAGATATTGCACTTGAAAGAGCACTTGGTGTATGAATCGTGGCTATTCTTAATACTTCTATCATGACTTCAACAATTAAAACTTGGATAAATAAATTCGTAGGTACTTCATTTTCTGGTCTAAGCAAAAAGACACCAGAAAAATCTGTTTCTAAAACTAATACCATCCATAATGGAACTAAAAAAACTGAAATTAAAACTGCGATTAATCTAAAAATTCTAGTAAATGTCCCAACAATTGGTGTTTGTCTAAACTCTTCTACATGTTCAATATGTTCAAATAATGTTGTCGGTGTTAGTATCACACTTGGTGACGTATCGACAATCATTGCCACATATCCTTGAATAATATTTACCGCGACAACATCAGGTCTTTCACTGTATCTAACTAACGGATAATGATTGAATTTTTGATTAAATAATCCTTCCTCTAAAGCTCGATCAGACATTACTAATTCATCAAATTCAATATTTTGAATTTTCTTTTCTAAAGTTTCTGCGATTTTTATAAATTTTGAATCTTTTAAGTAAACTAAAACAACATCTGTTTTAGTTTTTTGTCCGACTTGCATTATTTTAATAATTAAATTCTTGTCCTTAATTCTTCTTCTAAGAAGCCCAATATTAGTAATAATATTTTCAACAAAACCATCCTTACTACCTCTTACGGTTTTTTCTGTTGATGGTTCGTCAACACCTCTAGTTGGATAACTTCTTGTTTCGACTAAATAGAACTTACTTTCGTCAATTGAATCTAAAATTAACGCGACACCAGAAAATACTTGGGTTATGGCCTTATTTATATCTGTTTCTTCACTAATTGAGACATTTTCACATTCTTTAGGAATGTTATTAAATGATGATGCATTGCCTAATGATCTTATCAAATCATTAATTGTTTCTGTATCCATTAATGAGTTAATTACATAGATAATAGCTGTGCCTTGATGTAATGTAACTTCCTTACGAACAACATCAAAATTAGTACCTAAGTTTAGTTCTTCGGAAACAAAAACGTCTAAAGCGTGATAAAAATCGTTTTTCATGATTTTGGTTTAAAGATGAAAGCAGCTAAAAAGACAAAAAGAATTGCACTTGATATCCCCATCGCTGTCATATCAAAAATTCCCATTGCTAAACCAAAGAAGCCTTTTTCTTCAACTGCCTTCATTGCTCCATGCATTAATAAATGACCAAAACTCGTAATTGGCAAGGCTGCTCCTGCTTGACCTATTTCAATTAAGACATCATAAATATGAAATAAGTCTAAGAATGCACCTACTATGACAAATAAGGAAGTTATGTGACCTGCACTTAAATTTGTATTATCGTAGACAATTTGAGCTATCATACAAATTGTCCCACAAATAACAAAAGCCCATATATATGTCTCTAACATTCACATCACCTCAAATGCTACAGCATGTGCTACACATGGTATGGAATCTTTTTGTTGGAAGGTTGTAGGTGACATTAATGCACCAGTAGCCATAACTAATAATTTCTTAATTTTTCTTGTTTCTAGTAAGTGGAATAAATAACTATAAGTAGTAACAGCAGAACAAGCACAGCCACTACCACCACTAAAGACTTTTTGCTTATTAATATCATAGACAATTAATCCACAATCATAATGATTGTTCAATTCAATTCCGTACTCTTTAGCCATATCTAATAAGACTGCTCGCCCTACTTTAGATAAGTCACCTGTTACTATCATATCGTAATAAGAAGGCTCTATATTAAAAGCCTCTAGATGAAGTTGTAAACATTTTAAGGCTGCAGGAGCCATCGCACTTCCTAAATCATTAATATCTTTATGTTCTAGATCAACTACTTCTCCAAATGTAATACCAGTTATCTTTATATCACTAGGAATTGAAGATACTATACATGAACCAGCACCTGTAACAGTATAGGTAGTACAAGGTGGTTTTTGAGCACCATATTCAGTCGGAAATCTAAATTGACGTTCAGCAGTTGCGTTATGACTCGAAGTAAAAGCTAGAGCATATTTTGTTTGATTTGACTCAACAAAAGTTGAAGCAAGAGCTAGTGAAAGCATTGATGTAGAACATGCTCCGAAAACGCCTGCAAAGGGTATTTTAAAATCACGCATAGAAAAAGAAGCAGCAGTTATTTGATTACATAAATCACCACCAAAAGCCATTCCTATATCTGCTTCAGTTAAATTACATTTATCAATAACACCTTTTATCGCCCGTTTAACCATCATTTGTTCAGCTTTTTCAAAAGATTTTTCGCCACAATATAAATCTTTATATCCTGCATCAAAATAACTTCCTATTGGTCCATCCATTTCCATTGGACCCACAACAGTAAAAGTACCCTGAACGTATGTATTGTTTAACCTAGCACTACTCATATTGTAATTCCCCCTAAACTTAATAGAAACCTAATAATACCTAAAATATAAGTAGCAACAACACCATATACAATAACTGTACCTGCTAGTTTAAACATATTACCTCCTACACCATATACTAGTCCTTCACTTCTAGATTCAATCGCACTTGATGCCATTGAATTTGCAAAGCCACTAATAGGGATAAATAAACCCGCACCACAAATTTGACCTATCTTATCATAGACACCAAATCCTGTTAGGATTACGGTAATGATAATTATAGTAATTGAGACAAATGGCAAAGCTTCTTCTAGTGTATAATCGGTGTAATTTAAAATAATATTAAGGATTACTTGACCAATAATTGCGACCAAACCCCCACTTAAAAAAGCCACAATTGCATTTCTGACTTTTGGTTTTTTAGGATAATTTTTCTTTGCTGTCTTAGCAAAAAGTTCTTTATTCATCTTTTAAAACCTCCTATTAAATAGTTTTGGAATTTGTAACTTTTTTATACTTAATTAAGATTTTATTGAAATAATCTAATTTATAATTTGGTTACATAATAAAAAAGACCAACTCTTAGAAAATTCCTAAGAATTGGTCTTATTCATCTATGGCTAAACAAATGATTTTCTTAATTTTTCAATTATTTTTCTTTCCATTCTTGAAATTTGAACTTGTGACACACCAAATCGTTTAGCTATCTCTTCTTGATTAGCATCCATGTAATATCTTAAATAAATGAGTAATTGTTCTCTTTTATCTAATTTACTTAGTTCATCTTTTAAGGCAATCAGATTATTCAATTTTTCAGATTCATCGACTCCTAAATGATCTTCAAAACTCAATGTTGAACCATCCTTTTGATAGAAAGGTTCACTTAAGGAAGTAGGATAATAACTAGACTCCATTGCTAGAATCACGTCACCAACATCAATATTTAATTCTTTTGCAATGTCTTCAACTGTAATCGTCCGATTATATTTAGCAGACAGTTCATGTCTAACATTATTAATTTTAATGTTAAGTTCTTTTAATGATCTAGAGACCTTAATCGCTCCATCATCACGAAAGAACTTTTTAATTTCTCCTAAAATAATTGGTACTGCATATGTTGAAAATTGGACATTATACGATTCATCAAACTTATCTATAGCTTTTAATAAGCCAATACAACCAATTTGAAAAAGATCTTCCTTATCATAATTATGACTCTTAAATCGATGGACGATTGACCAAACAAGCGATGAATTGTCATTGACTACCTTTGCTCTTGCTTCTTGATTTCCTTCTCTGGTAAGTCTAATTAACTCCAAAGTAGATGTAGGCAGTCGCTCCATCTACATCACCTCTTCAAGCTCCACCGGCATTAGTTTCTTTTTTATTATTACCTTTGTTCCAAGTCCATATACAGACCTAATTTGTAGATCATCAGCCAATGTTTGCATGATAGTAAATCCCATACCAGAATGTTCTTTATTCTTTAAAGACGAAAAGTTTGGTTGCATAGCAAGTTCAATGTCTTCAATTCCCACTCCATAATCTTGAACAACAATTTCGACCATTTTATTGGTAATATTTGCATTTACATATACATCCCTACTACCATCCATTTTATAACCATGAATAATGGCATTAGATACAGCTTCCGAGACGAGGGTTTTGATTTCAACTAATTCCTCCATACTTGGATTTAGTTGTGCACAAAAAGCTGCGATAGCAGTTCTAGCAAATGCTTCATTTGATAATAATGCACTAAAACGAATTTCCACTTGATTCATCTTTAGACCCCCACTTTCATCTTAGCTGTACTTAAATCTTGACAGCGTTCAATAATTTTCCACATTCCAGCGATATTAAAGATGCGGTTACAATAACCATTAACACCACATACAATTAATTTTCCCCCATAATCTTTTAATTGATTATAACGACCAAGAATAAATCCGATTCCAGCACTGTCAATAAAGCTAACAGCACTAAAATCCATAATGACATAATTAAAACGATACCTTTCAATATAAGTCACTAACTTCTCTTTGTATGAAACAACACTAAAATGATCAATATCCCCAGAAAATGTGACTATTAAGGTTGTTTCAAGATTTTCTAAATCCATTTTATTCATGATTTCGCCTCCGCTTGATTACTATATCATACCTATTTTTTTCATATTTAATTTCCCTTTAAATTTGACATGATAAAACAAAAAACGACTAGGAAATTTTAGTCGTTTTCTTACTCTATAATA
>DUOZ01000106.1 GCA_012838555.1 bacterium
ATAATAAGTAATTAAAACAACATCTAATAATTAACATACAACCCTTCATTAATAACTTACACCTTATATTTAATTTTAACCATTCGATTATTTTTATAAATATCTTGTATCACTTCATAAATTGAATTAGGAAGATATTTTTTTATTAAAGCTTCAATACCTTCTTTTTGTCTATAACCAATTTCAAAATAAATTAAACCTTCATCTTCAACAACTTTATATGCTTCCTTTAATATTTTTTCATAAAACTCTAACCCATTATTTTTAGCAAATAAAGCTAAATGTGGTTCATATTTTAAAACAGATTCATCAACCTCTTCATTAACATCAATATAAGGGGGATTACTAACTATTATATTTGCTTTAATTCCTTCTTTTATAATAGGTTCAAGCATATCTCCTTGTAATAAAGTAACATCAACATTTAAATTCTTAGCATTTATTCTAGTAACATTTAATGCATCAATGGAAATATCACTTAAATAGACTTTACTATTTTCTAAATATTTAGCTAAAGTAAGTCCAATAACACCACTACCACAACCAATATCGATAATAGTAGGTGTTATCTTCAATTTTTTTACATCCTTAATAATTAAATCGACTAGTTCTTCAGTTTCATTTCTTGGGATTAAGACATTTTCATTTACACAAAATTTATCCTTATAGAAATATTTATAACCTAGAATATATGCTATTGGTTTACCTTCTAAGTACATTTTAACTGCATCATCAATTTTTCTAATTATATCTTCACTTATTATGTTCTCCATATTTAAATAAAAAGAAGTGTTATTAACACCAAGTATCTCTAAAAAGAGAAGTTTGATATCATTCACTTCTTTGTTATGTGTTTTAGCTAAATCATAATACTTTTTAACTAAATCCTTTAATTTCATAATGACATTCCACTTAACTTTAATTTTTGGTCTTCATTAATTAATGAATCAATTAAATCAGTTAAGTCACCATTAATAATACGATCTAATTGGTTAACTGTATAATTAATCCGATGATCGGTAACACGATTTTGAGGATAATTATACGTTCTAATTTTCTCTGAACGGTCACCTGTACCAATCTTTGATTTACGTTCAGCTCCACGTTCAGCCTCGGCTCTACGTGTCATTTCATCATAAATTTTCGTTCTTAAAATTGTTAATGCTTTTTCTCTATTTTCAATTTGTGAACGGCCATCTTGACAAGTAACAACAATACCTGTAGGAATATGAGTCATTCTAACCGCTGAATCGGTTTTATTAACATGTTGTCCACCTGCTCCAGAAGCTCGATATGTATCAACTTTGATATCTTTTTCTTCAATCTTAATATCAATATCATCAGCTTCAGGCATTACTAAGACAGTTGCAGTTGATGTATGAATTCTTCCTTGAGATTCTGTTTTAGGAACTCTTTGAACACGATGAGCACCAGATTCATATTTTAGTCTAGAATAAACTCTCTTTCCACTTACTAAGAAAGAAATAAGGGAAAATCCACCTTGTTCACTTTCATTTGAATCAAGAACTTCAATCTTCCAATTATTTTTTTCAGCATATTTAACATACATTCTAAATAAATCACCAGCAAAAATATTAGCTTCATCTCCACCTGCTGCTCCACGAATTTCAACAATAACATTCTTTTCATCATTAGGATCCTTAGGTAAAAGCATGATTTCAAGTTCTTTATATAGTTTTTCACTTTCTTTAGTTGCTTGTTCTAACTCCTCTTGAGCAAAAATCGCGATTTCATCATCACCATCTTTAATTAATTGTTGAGCTTCTTCAATCGTTTGTAAACATTTTTTATAATCACGATAAGTCTCAACGATTTTAATTAAATTTGCATGTTCTTTAGCAAATAAACTATATCTTTTAAAATCCTCTATAACACCTGGTAAAAGCATCATTTTCTCTAAATATATAACTCTTTTTTCAATTGTATTTAAACGTTCAATAATCTTAGACATTAAAATCAACTCCCTTTCATATTAATTATTAAAGTTTTATTAGTAACAAATGCAGCGTAGCTAATATTCCTTTAATAATTGATAACATTCAACAACATGTTGGTCATCAAATGGGAATTCTCTTTTTTTAAGTTTATCCATAACTTTTAACAATGTCGATTTAGTTATGATGTCAATTTTAGGTGGATATTCCATATCATATGCATTTTGATAAAATTCAATCTCATCTAATACTTTAATGTGATTAGATGGTGATAATGATAAATCCAAATCATAATCTATATACATAATAGTATTATCTTTTTCAATAAATGGTGAGGCAATATTACAATAATAGTAAATACCTCCTGGACGAAGCATGCAAATAACATTAAACCATTCATCTTTTAAGAAAATAGTTACAGCAGGATCACGCGATTGCCATACTCTTCCATCACTTTCTTCAATCAGAGTGGAATTATTAGCTAAGGCAATATATGAATCTGTTCTTTTAACTAAAGAACTAGAATGCCATATACGGTGAATTCTACCATTATGTTTATAACTTAAAACTTGGTACGTCTTAAGTTCCGTAGTTACCATAATTTCCACTCCTTTCCTTTCACAGTAACATATTATAACATTATTATCTTAACCCTTAAAGTGTTAATATCAAACAAAAATACTCCCGTAAAGTGAAAAGTTAAATTCCAGTTTTAAAATATTAACTGGAATTTAGTTTTACATAGAATAGGAGTATTTTTGTTTGATATTAACACTTTAAGGGTTAAGATAATAATGTTATAATATGTTACTGTGAAA
>DUOZ01000107.1 GCA_012838555.1 bacterium
CTAACGGACTCGAACCACTGACCCTCTGCACGTCAAGCAGATGCTCTCCCAGCTGAGCTAAGTGTCCAACGCATTTAATATAATAATGAATTAGTAGTAAAAATGCAAGTGGTTTTATCAAAATTGCTATTTTTTCACAGTTAACCTCATATATTTTAGATGAAAGGAGTGTTAGGGTGATTAAACCACTTCATAATTATTTAATAGTAGCAGAAGAAAGTACAAATCAAAGAACAGGGATGTTCTATCGAATGATTGATGAACAATTACTTCAAGTAAAGATTGTAAGTATATCAGAACAATTAAAAGAAGAATATCCTTATTTGAATGAAGGTTCAGTTATATTAATTAAACCTTTCAATGCTCTTAGAATTAGAGTTGAAGGAACACCTAGTTTATTAGTTGAAATAAATGATGTAGTTGGACTCGTAGAATCTTAAGTTTTGGTAGCGAATGCTACCTTTTTTCATTTTCTTAGCAAAATATCCCAAGTCTTATTTTATTATCATCAATAATTTGATAAAATATAGGTTAGGAAGGTGATAATTGTGATTTATCGTAATTTTGGATTAGGTAAAAAGGCATCATTATTAGGATTTGGAGCGATGCGATTACCAACTAAAGATAATAAAATTGATTATGATTTGGCAAATGAAATGATTGATAATGCCTATAAAAGTGGCGTTACTTATTATGATACTGCTTATTTTTATCATGATGGTGAAAGTGAAGTCTTTTTAGGAAAGTCTTTAAAAAGATATCCTCGAGACACTTATTATGTAGCATCTAAACTACCTTTAGGGTTAGTTAATAATCTAGAAGATGCTAAAAGAATCTTTAATGAGCAACTTAAAAAACTAGATTTAGAATATCTTGATTTTTATTTATTACATGGAATTAATAAAGGTGCTTATTTAAAGGCCAAAGAATTAAAAATTCTTGATTATTTAGAAGAACTTAAAAAAGAAGGAAAAATTTCTCATATTGGTTGTTCATTCCATGGATCATATGAAGATTTTGAGTTTATAGTTAATGATTATGATTTTGAATTCGTTCAAATTCAATTAAACTATATGGATATCAATCATCAACAAGGAATTAAAGGTTATAACATCTTAAAAGACAAAGGTATTCCAGTTGTTATAATGGAACCAGTTAAAGGTGGTTCACTTGCAAAATTCTCAAGTGATGCTGAAGAAATCTTAAAGAAGGAAAGACCTGATAGTAGTATCGCTAGTTGGGCGATTCGTTGGGTTGCATCATTAGATGGTGTTATGACTATTTTAAGTGGTATGTCAAACTTAGAACAAGTCAATGATAATCTTAAGACGATTAAAAATTTTGAACCTTTAAGTGAAAATGAATATAAACTGATAGATAAGGTAACAGATATTATTAGAAGTAGAGTCTTAGTAGCATGTACTGATTGTAAATATTGTATGCCTTGTCCTAAAGGTGTCAATATTCCAAAGAACTTTGCTAAGTTAAACGAACTTTATAAATATGATAGACTTGATCAGTGGCCTCATGTCTGGGGACTAAGTCAAGAAGAAAAACTATCAAATTGTATTGCTTGTAAGATTTGTGAAAGTAAATGTCCTCAAGGAATTAAGATAAGTGAAATATTCGCTGACTTTATCGCAAAAGAAAAAGTAGCATCCCACTAATTATAGATTGAGGGTGAGTAGTATGGATGCCATAATCGAATTTGTTAGGGTTAATTGGAAAATTATTTTAGACTGTATTTTAGCAGTTGTCTTTTATATCTTATTTTATACTTACATCAATAAATCTAGGCTTAATATTAGACAATATGTAGTGGGTGGCATCTTTTACTTTTTACTATTCATCGGATTACTTTTTGATTTAAAATCTCTAATAATTATGACTTCTGCTAGTTTGGTTTTATTTATCGTAGCTTATGTAAATAATTTTAGGGCAGACATTAAAAGGACATTGTTTGCTACCAATTTTAAAAGGAATACGCAAAAAAGTGTCACTAAGATAAAGCAAGAAGAAAAAGAAGAGTTACTAAATCAATTAGTTTCTGCTTTACTTACAATGTCAACAGATAGAATTGGTGCTATTATTACGATTGAAAGAAATCAAAATTTAGATGAATTTATTAAAAAGGGAGTTCTTATTCGCTCTAATGTAACAAGTGAATTGTTGTTAACGATCTTCCATCCAGGTACTGCCTTACATGATGGAGCGGTCGTCATTAGAGGTAATAAAATTGAAGCAGCATCAGTATATTTTACGTTAACAACTAAAGCAATGTCTGGAAGATATGGTTCTAGACACCGGGCTGCTGTTGGTGTAAGTGAAATAAGTGATGCAATCACATTTATTGTTTCTGAAGAAACAGGAAGAATTTCATTCACACAAGATGGTGAAATTGAACCAATTAATAGAGATAGTCTTCATAAAATAATATCTGACCTACTAGAATTTTAGTGGGTGATATTTATGAAAAAGTTTTTCGGTACTGATGGTTACCGAGGTGTAGCTAATGTGGATTTAACGGCTGATTATGCATATCTTATCGGCCGTTTTTTGGCTTTAAAAGACTTTAAAAGGAAAAGAATATTAATTGCTAAGGATACTAGGGTTTCTTCAGATATGATTGAGCATGCCTTAATAACAGGTATTTTAGTAAGTGGTGGTGATGCTTTTTGTTTAGGAGTTACTTCAACACCTTGTATGGCTTATTTAACAAGTAAGCATGAATTTGATTATGGTGTAATGATTTCAGCCAGTCATAATCCTTATTATGATAATGGGATTAAAATCTTTTCTAAAGAAGGAATTAAAATTAGTGATACTCAAGAAAAGATTATTGAACAATATTTAAATAAATATCAAGATAATATACCAAAAGCATCTTCCCTTGAGATTGGTAGAAGTTATGATGTAAAAGATTATATTGATGAATATGTTGATTATCTTTTATCAATTTATGATTTTAAAAATAGTAAGCAAAACTTTGTATTAGATTTAGCAAATGGGGCATTATGTCCGATTAATGATAAGTTTAATTTTAGTAATGTTATCTCAGCTCAACCTAGTGGTTTTAATATTAATGAAAATTGTGGAGCAACTTCGTTAAATCATTTATCTTCTACATTAAAAGAGCAAAATTTACCTTTTGGTTTTGCTTTCGATGGAGATGGAGATAGGCTTCAAGGTGTTTTATATGACGGTACGATTATAAGTGGTGATCAAATCTTATTTTTACTAGGTAATTACTTTAAAAAGAAAAATGAATTAAAAGAAAATGGTGTAGTTATAACTGTTATGACGAATATGGGGTTAATTAAGTATTTTGATAAAGTTGGTATTAAATATAGTATTGTTGGAGTCGGAGACCGTCCGGTTCAAGAAGAAATGGATAAAAAAGGCTATGTTTTAGGTGGAGAACAGTCAGGACATATCATTATTAATAAATATTTACCTACAGGGGACGGCTTATTAACTTTTGCCTTAATCTTAAAAGTGATTGAAGAAGAAAATAAGAGTTTAAAAGATTTAGTTAAGGATTTATATATTTATCCTCAGATTTTAGAAAATGTTAAAGTTGAGGATAAAACCATAATTCAACATGATGAATTTAAAACTTATTTATCTAATTGCATATTTAGTTTGGGTGATAAAGGTAGAATCTTAGTAAGACCTTCAGGAACTGAAAAGTTAATAAGAGTTATGGTTGAAGCAGAAGAGGAAGAAGTGGCAATTAGATATACCTCACTTCTTGTTAATAAAATTAAATCGATGATTAAATAAAAAATGAGGCGAGTTGGTTCGCCTCATTTACTTTATTTATTTTTTATCTTTACTAATTGGTTTTAGTGCCTCTGCTATAACTGAAGCATAAGATGTAACATCTTGTAATTGAGAAGGGATAATAAGTTTTGTAGATTGACCATCAGCAACTTTTTCAAGAGCTTTTAAGCTTTCTAATGCTAGATAAGCACTTGAAGGGTCAGCCTCATTAATTAATTTAATAGCATCAGCTTGAGCACGATATAGTTGTCTTAGGGCTTCAGCGCGACCTTCAGCTTCAGCGATTGTAGCTTCTTTTTGTGCTTCTGCACGTAAGATAACTGATTGCTTTTCACCTTCTGCGACAAGGATTGCTGATTTCTTTTCACCTTCAGCTCTCAATATAGCTTCTCTTCTTTCACGTTCTGCACGCATTTGTTTTTCCATAGCTTCTTGAATATCACGTGGAGGAAGAATGTTCTTTAATTCAACACGATTAACTTTAATTCTCCAAGGGTCAGTAGCTTCATCTAAGATAGCACGCATTTCTGCGTTAATTGTATCTCTTGAAGTTAAAGTTTCGTCTAACTCTAAGTCACCAATGATATTACGTAAAGTTGTAGCTGTTAGGTTTTCAATTGCGTTTAATGGCCTATCAACACCGTAAACGAATGATTTAGGGTCAGTAATTTGATAGTAAACAACAGTATCAATTTGAATCGTAACATTATCTTTCGTAATAACTGGTTGAGGTGGGAAATCTGCGACTTTTTCTTTTAAAGAAATAGTCATAATCGGACGATCAATAATTGGAACTAAGAAGTGGACACCTCTATCTAGTGTACGAGAATATGCTCCTAGTCTTTGAACAACAACAGCAGATGATTGTTGAACAATTCTAACAGAGATAGAAGCAATGATTAAAACGACAACAACGACAACAATTATAGCAACTAAACCAGGGTCAATAGCAATGAACATAAAATTCTCCTTTCTTTAATTATGGTTTTTTAACATATAGTTTATTGCCATCAATTCTTTCAATGATGGCAATATCACCAGGTTCAACTTTGTTGCCTT
This sequence comes from bacterium, assembly GCA_012838555.1. Lineage (GTDB taxonomy): Bacteria > Bacillota_I > Bacilli_A > RFN20 > DUOZ01 > DUOZ01. The sequence goes on from DUOZ01000107.1 coordinate 4,843, forward strand.
TTTCACAGACAACAGTCCAAACAACATCTCTAACTTTTCCCTCACCTCTTGTTAAGTGATCAGCACCTTTAATAATAACGATCTCTTGACCAATTAGTGAGTCTACATTAGTAGAAATTGTTTTATTTTTCAGCATTTTACGGCTCCATTTACCAACAGTAGCTAATAAGCCTATTGAAACGATAATAAAGGCTGCGATTTGAAATGGTAATGGAACTTTAAGTACACTCAAGATAAGTGCGACTAAGGCACCGAGTGAAAACCAAATGCTGATTAAATCAACCGTCATGATTTCTAGTCCTAATGTTGCAAGGATCAAAATCAGCCAGACCCATACAGCATAATCACTTGATTGTAATAAGGCTAGTAACATCATGATATCACCTCTCTTACAATTTAATTATACAGTATAACTGTATTCAATTACAATAATTATTTAGATAAATATCTAAATGTTTTTTATCATTAAAAGTTTACTAGAGAAATTCGCTAAATATTACTTAAATAATTGGTATTATAAGTAAATTTAGATTGTCGCTTTACACAGTAAATTGACATTATTTAATCACTTCTCTTCATATGATGTAGATGAAAGTGGTGAGTAGTATGGATTATGATGTTGCTTCATTAAGTTATACTAAAACAGGAAATGGTAAAACAATTATTTTCTTACATGGCTGGGGCCAATCCAAAGATTTTTTTACTCCAGTGGTTAGTTTATTTGCACCTAATTATACATGTATTTGTTTAGATTTGCCTGGATGGGGTAATTCACCACTTAAAGAAGCTTTAGAGATTGATGATTATATTTATATTCTTAATGAATTTGTTAAAAGACATAAAATTGACCTTTATGCTTTAATTGGACATTCTTGGGGTGGAAAAATTGCATTTGGTTATGCCTTAAAACATAAAGTAGATAAATTAGTCTTAGTTTCTGCTTCAGTTTGTTCACCTCGATTTAGTTTAAGCAAACAATTTAAGATATTAAAATATAAACTTTATAAGAAATTAGTAAAGAATAAAAAACTTAATAAGTATTTAAAACCAAAGATAGACAAAATGGGTAGTAGTGATTATTTAAATGCTAAAGGATTACTTCGTAATGTTTTAGTTAAATCGGTTAATACGTATTATGATGACAAGTTAATCGAACTTAAAGTGCCTACTTTAATCTATTGGGGAGAAAAAGATAAAGAAACACCTTTATATATGGCTAAAAAAATGCATAAAGAGATAATTAATTCTAAATTAAAGATTGTTAAAAATGGTGATCATTTTGTTTTAGTTAAGTGTCGGTATAATTTTACCGTCGTGACATCTAATTTTTTAAAAGAGGGGAAATAAATGAATTATGTTGTTTCTTTAATTGCTGCTTTAGCTTATTATTTTCATTTTCTTAAATGTTCACATATTAGCCAGCAGCAATATTATGAAGCTAAAAGATA
>DUOZ01000108.1 GCA_012838555.1 bacterium
AAGACACTAGAAACTTCACCTTTGGAGGAAGCATTAAAACTAGATATAAATCAGTATCTAGGTCAATAGCTAAAATTATGCTAAAAGCTGTTTATGTAGATGATGGTATTACAAGTGAAGCAATATACGAAATTAAGGCTAATCCTTATATTCATGATGAATGGCAAAGCTTATGTAGAAATATAAAAGTAGATGAAAATAAAAACCTTGATCACTTAGAACTAATACTTGAATTTTATGATATTGGTACAAGTGAGGCATTAGTTGAAAATCTATATGTAATACCAATTACAACAGGTAATGAATATGAATATGATGATAGCGGTAATTTAAACAAAGTTATAAATAGTGATGGTAAAATAACAGATATAAAATATGATGAATATGGTAATATAATCAGTTATAAAAATAGTTTAAATTCAAATGAAAATATAAGAAATACCTATAATGAAGAAAATGAGTTAGTGTGTAGTTATGTACATACTATAGAATATGATTCAGATGGAAATGAAATAGTTAATAATTGTCATGATGTAAGTAATATTAGGAGAATTGAAGTAACTAAGGATGGTTTATTGATAACTACAAAAACTTCGATTAATAAAAACGGAATTGAATACAAAAACGAATTAATTGATGTTTATTCTGAATTTGGAAATTATATAATTTCAACCATAAATAGTGAAGGAAATAGAACGGATTTCATTATAGATGAAGTAACAGAATTATTAAAAGAGGTTATTGAACCCAATAATGCTAAAACCAATTATACCTATAATATTAGAGGAGATATAATTAAGGTTGAAAAAGAAGGTACTACTATTAGCTATCTTTACGATTATTCAAATTATACAATTGATAAAATAATAGTTAACCATGATACAGCTAATGAAATAATATATGATTTAAAATATGATAGTTTAGGTAGATTAGAAGAAGTAAAAACAGGAGAAAATCTGCTCGTTTCAAATACCTATTATACCAAAGGTGAGTTTTCTACTGAATTGTTAGAAACAATAACTTATGGCACAAATCAAGCATATAGATTTATATATGATGAAAATGATAGAATAGAGACAATTCAATTTAAACTAGAATCTTCAGAAGAATATGTTGATAGATATAAATATAAATATAACTCATTAGGTTTACTAATTAGTTATATTGAGATAAACGGGAGTAATGAAACAAATTATAGTTATAGTTATAATAAAGAAGGTCAATTAATAGGTATTAGTAAAAATGGTAAAAAGTTAAGTGAGTCTTCATATGATGAATATGGTTATTTACAAGAAAATACTCTATCTTTTAATAATTATACATCAACTATAAAATATTGCTATGATTATGCAAAGGGTAGAATAGACTATATTGATTTTAAAAATGATTATTTTAATTTTAAAAAGGTTTATAATTATGAAAATTATGGATTAGAAAGAAATATTGGTTATGATATTAAAAATAATATTAACAAAAAAATATTTGGAGTTAACTATAATTATGATTATGATGAAGTAAATAATACCTTTTCACATTACTTAAATTCTGAGACATTTAGTAATAGTAATGGTGAAACTTTATTTAGTTATACATATGAATTTAATAACATTGGATTTATAGAAAGAATAACAAACAAAGATCAATCTTATATCATTTATGAATATGACAAATTAGGTCAATTAGTTAAAGAACGAAGTTATGATAATACAGGTACTTTAATCTATCGTAATGAATTTGCTTATGATATCAACGGAAATATAAGATATAAATATCACTTTGTATGTGAAACTTGTTCACCATCATTTATCTTAAGTTATAACTACTTGGATAGTACAAACAAAAATAAATTATCAAGGTTGATTACTCCTTACAACGGGAAAGTATATGAAATTAGTTATGACGAAATAGGTAATCCAATAAGTTATAATGGATATGATTATAGTTATGAAGGAAGAAGATTAAAAACTATAAATGGGAATGGTAAAAATATAAGTTTTGAATATAATGATGCTGGTATTAGAACAAGTAAAACTGTTAATGGTAGTAAAATAAATTATGAGTTAATAGGCAGTAAAATCATTAGTCAAACACGTGGTGAAAATGAGAAGTTATACTTTAATTACGATGATGCTGGTAGATTAGTGAGTATGACCTACTATAATGGTAGTACATATAACACTTATTTCTACGTTCTAAACATCTTGGGGGATGTCGTAGGGTTAGTTGACAAACAAGGTAATGTAGTTGTAAAATATTTATATGATGCATATGGTAATATAATTGATTCTACTAATCAATTATCATTTGACTTAGCTAAATTAAATCCTTTTAGATATAGAGGATATTACTATGATGAAGAGACAGGCTGGTACTATCTCAACAGTCGTTATTATAATCCTGAGATTGGTCGTTTTATCAATGCGGATGGTTTGATGGGTGAACAAGGTGATATACTAGGTCATAACTTATACGCTTATACACAGAATAATCCAGTGATGTTGTATGATCCTGATGGAGAATTTCCAGTATTAGCACTATTAACGATAACGGCTATTGTTGGGTTAGGATTAACAATTGGAGGAGTAGCTAGTGATAATAATACTATGACTGCGATTGGTCTAACAATGGTTGCAATTCCGGCATTTGTGGCTGGAGGTTTAGCTCTAGGAGCAACAACTGGGACATTGGCACATATTGTTGGAGGAGTAACAGTGGCGGCAGGTTTAGGAACAAGTGCATTTGCAACCGCTGAATTTCAAGAGACAATTACAGGCAATAATTGGATTAGGGATACGACTGGAATGAGTGAAGGATGGTATAATGGCATTATGATTGGTACAGCAATTATAGCAACATTAGGAACAGCTGCTTCCAGTATCGCCTATACTCACAATATTAATTCAATCGTCGAATTTGGGAGATATGGGAAAGAACAATATAGAGGAATGAAATTTACCCAAAGAACTTCAAGTGGCAATCTAAGAATAAGAACTCTAGAGTTCCACACCCATCCTCATAATGGTCATAATCCTCACTGGCAAGTGAATAAATGGGATGGACTAGTAAGAAGAGGAACTGGAGGAAGGTGGACATGGTGGTTAAAAAGAATTGGGAATTAATTTTTGAAAAAGTTTATTTTAAAAAATATAAAGAACTTGTATCAAAATTAGATGAATATAAAAAACTTATGATAATCATCTCTAATACTAATTACAGAGTTAGATTTGATTATTCAACAATTAAAAATTTTGGTAATATCTATTTCTGTATAAATGTTCAAGTTGTAGATGATGAAAATAATATAATTTATGTTCCTGAGGATTCAAAGTACTATGATGATTTAGGTACATTGTTGGCATCCTCTAGTGTGGTTAAGATTATACCTAGAACTGGAAAAATTGTTGAATTAGACTTAGATATGGATGAAATTACTGATGATTTAAACAAGATAATTGACTATATAAAATCTAAATATAAAATATGAGTCTATTAATAGATGTGACAGATTAGACGATTACAAAC
>DUOZ01000109.1 GCA_012838555.1 bacterium
ACAAAAGAGGAGGCCTAATTTTTGAAATCGGTCAACAAAACGGCTTACGTTATACCTTATATTTAGATGACATTATTATTTATGAAGTTGATGATTCATATTTTAATAAATACAATTTAAACGATGTAGAAGGAGAACCTATTATCACAAATGTTCCTACTATTTATGTAAATACAATTAATAATCAGCAAGTTCCTTATGATAAAAATATCTATGTTGATGGTACTTTTAATTTAGTTGATGGAGAAAATCCATTCTTAAATATTAATGATTTATCATTAAGAATTAGAGCTAGAGGTAATAGTAGCCTTTGGATGCCAAAACGATCTTATAGAATTAAATTTAATAAAGCTGTTGATTTATATGGTATGAATAAGAATAAAGACTGGGTTTTACTTGCTAATCATGCTGATAAATCATTAATAAGGAATTATTTAGCCTTTGAGTTAGGTAGTAAACTTTCTAACTTAGAATACACACCTCAATGTATGTTTGTTAACTTCTATTTTAATAACAATTATGAAGGTCTTTATTTACTTGCTACTCAAATTGAAACAGGTACTAATAGAGTCAATATCGAATATGATTACACTAATGATGATATTGACATCCCATTCTTAATTGAATGGGATAATCGTTTAACAAATCCTAATGAAAATAATGGAGCTATTGAAGGAATTGATTATTTTGTTGTTGATTGGATACCTTTTGGTTTAAAATATCCAGATTCATTTAATGAAATGACTTATAATCAAAAAAGATATATCTATAATTATATGAACAACGTTCATACTAGTATCTTAAATAGAAAGAATTATGATAGTTTTATTGATGTAGACTCATTTATTGATTATTTTATTGTTCAAGAATTATTTAAGAATGTTGATATGGGATTCGCTAGTGTCTTTATGTATAAAGAAAAAGGTGGAAAATTAAAATTTGGACCACTTTGGGATTTTGACTTAAGTATTGGTAATGCCGATTACATTGATTATAGTCCTTATAATTGGTTCAGTCAGGATAACTCAGGTAATCCATGGTTTAATAGTTTAATGAAGCACCCAACATTTAAGAAACAATTTACGAAGAGATTTAATGAAGTTAAAAATACTATTATTCAAGATTTAATTGATAGTGTTGATATTATTGGAAGAGATTTATATGAACATGCTTCTAACAACTTTGAAAGATGGAAAACACTAGGTAAATATGATTGGCCTAATCCACCTAAAGTTGTAGCAGCCTCAACGTACGATGAACAAATTTATTATGTTAAAAATTACTTAATCGAACGAGTTAAATGGATGGATTATGTCTTAAATGAATAAATGTTCCAACTGAGTAGTTATAGAACTGATATCAATAGGTGTCAGTTCTTTTATTTTTAAATATAGACAAATGAAGTAAATTTAAAATAAAAAGCATAGCTACTATAAAAATAACTATGCTAGTATTTAAATTGATATAAATTGTAACTATCTAATTTTATAGAATAAACTATCAATTAATAATGAAGTATTGACATTGTAATTCATATTACCTCGATAAAGAATAACTTCCTTTATTTTAGAATTAACATCATTTAATTTAGATGCTAAATCTTTTAATATCGGTTCTGATTCTTTAAAAGATATTTCTTGATTATATTGTATTTTATAAATGTCTTTTAACGCTATTTCTAATAGAGCTAAAAATAAATCAATGCTATTTTTATCATAAGTAAGACTCTTTAATTCACTTTGAGCATAATAAGGTAAATATTTAGGAGATTCAACCCAGTGTCTTAAGATATCTATTAAAGTATCTTTAACTTTAATATAATTACCATTATCATACATTCGCTTTATTTCTTCGATATTATTGGTTATTGATGTTAAAATTTCACTATCTTCTTTTGAATAACCAAGTTCAATTAACTTATTAATGACTTCATCTTTGGGATTATCTTTTAATCTAATTAATTGGCATCTTGATATTATTGTAGGTAATACTTTGGTTAAATTCTCTGTTGTAATAATAGCTAATACATCATCAGTTGGCTCTTCCAAAAATTTAAGTAAACTATTAATCGCTCCACTACTAGAATTTTCAATTAAATGAATTATATAAATCTTTTTACCGGCAGCTTCTAAAGCTGTTTTAGAAAACTCTTCATGAATTTTTTCAACTTGATCTTTTTTAATTGATGATTTTGAACCATCAAGAAAAATCAAATCATAATAAGATCCATTATCGATTCTTATACAGTTTAAACATTCTCCACAACCTAAATAGTCAACTTTATTCTCACATAAATATGAACGCGCAATTAAAAATGCTGTCTCAATTAATGGAGAGGCTGCAGATCCATTTAGTAAATAAGCATGCGAAAATTTGTTGTTCTTGAATCCATTTTTGATTGTTTCAAAAGCAACAGGTTGATTTTTTTGAAATTCTTCTAAATAATTCATACTACACTTCCTTACTGATTTGAACCATTTAATAGTCCCTTGACAATACTATATATGTTTTCAAATACAGCGTCTTCATCTAGTGAGGCATCAATAACCTTAAAGCGTTCTGGAAAACGCGAAATAACATGAAGGTAACCTTGATAAACATTATTATGGAAATCTAACTCTTCTGCATCCAAACGATCAACTTCTCTTTTGTTTTTCTTAATTCTTTTTAAAGCATCCTCAGGAGTAATATCAAAGAAGATTGTAAAGTTTGGCATAAAATTTTCGATTGCAAACAAATTAATCCGTAATACCTCATCAATACCTATCTTTCTTGCGTAGCCTTGGTATGCTAAAGAAGAATCAATAAAACGATCGCAAATAACTGTTGTGTTGTTTTTAATGGCAGGTAATATCTTATCCATTAAATGCTGTCTTCTTGAAGCGGCATAAAGTAAAACTTCAGTTTTGTCATCCATCCCTGTATTTTTCTTATCTAGGATTACTTTACGTATTTGTTCTGCTATATAACTACCACCTGGTTCACGAGTATAAAAAACATCGAATCCCTCTTCGCCTAGCTTTTTTACCAATCTTTTGGCGGCAGTTGTTTTACCACTTCCATCTGGACCTTCGATACTAATAAAAAAAGCCATCTGATCCACCCCTTAACAGATACATTATATAGATAATTTTTGCTAATAACAATATTTAAAATTTAATTTAAATATAAATTTCGCTTAGATTATTCACAAATTTAGTAATTTTTCTCTAAAAGAGATGCTTTATTGGGTATAAAATTATATTTTGACCAAAATTCACTTTTATTTAATCGATTTTATTAACATTAATAATTTATATATTTTAATTTGATAAATATGGTAAAATAAAAGGTGCAAAGGAGAGATATTAATGAATGAACACCTAGAAGATGAAATGCTCCTTAGTGAACAAGAACAACATGATATTAAAAGTAGTGAAAGCATTACTTCAAATAAATATGAAGATGGTTATATTGTAAGCGTTAGATATATAAGTTCTAATCGTTCTTATTATTTTTATACATCTGATGATTCATTAAGAGTGAATGATAAAGTAGTTGTTGAAACTGTTAGAGGTTTAGAACTAGCAGTTGTTATTGGTGAGCCAAAAGATATTCGTGAGTTTGTTCTTGATTTAGAATTAAAGCCAGTCGTTAGAAGGGCTACCCAAGAAGATGAAGAAAACTACGAGATAAACTTAGAGAAGGCTCAAGAAGCATATAAAATTTGCGAAGAATGTGTTAAACAATTAGATTTAAAGATGCGGTTAATTAAAGCTGAATACACATTAGACGCATCAAAAGTCATTATTATTTATGTTGCAGACGAAAGAGTAGACTTTAGAGAATTATTAAAAGAATTAGCAGCTAAACTTAGATGTAGAATTGAATTAAGACAAATCGGTTCTAGAGACCGTTCCAAAATTGTTGGCGGGATTGGTGCTTGCGGATTACCACTTTGTTGTTCTACATTCTTAGGTGATTTTGATGGTATCAGTATTAATATGGCTAAAAACCAATACTTAGCCTTAAATATTCAAAAACTTTCTGGTCATTGTGGAAAATTAATTTGTTGTTTGAAATATGAAGATGATGAGTATACAAGACTAAGACAAGGCTTGCCAAAAATAGGTCAAAAACTTCATTATGATGATAAGATTTATAAAATTGCTAGTATTAATGTTCTTACAGGAGCGGTTAGACTAGAATCGCCTGAAAATATTATTAACTTACATTTAGATGAGGTTAAAGAATTAATCGAATCTTATAAGGAAGGATAGTATGGTTAAAATTGGTACTTTATTTGTTGTAGCTACTCCGATTGGAAATTTAAGTGAAATGACGCCTCGAGCAATCGATGTTTTAAATAGCGTCGATTTAATCGCATGTGAAGATACACGGGTAACAAAGAATCTGTGTCATCACTTTAATATTTCCAAACCATTACTTTCTACTCATGAGCATAATGAAATTTTTTCTAGTATTAAGATTATTGAAAAAATCCTAGAAGGAAAAAATGTCGCTCTTGTATCTGATGCTGGTTATCCAGGTATCAGTGATCCAGGAAATAAAGTTATTATCAAAGCAATCGATTGTGATATTAAAGTTGAGGTTATCTCTGGGCCTTGTGCGATTATTAATGCTTTAGTAGGTTCAGGACTTCCTAGTGATAGATTTTATTTTCATGGTTTTTTAAAAAGTAAATCAACCGATCGGATTAAAGAATTAAAAACTTTAATTGATCGAAGTGAAACCTTAATTTTTTATGAAGCACCACATCGAATTAAAGATTCACTAGAAGATATGGCTTTAATTTTAGGGAAAGAAAGACGAGCTTGTATTTGTAGAGAGTTAACAAAAAAATTTGAAGAATATATACGTGGTAATTTAGAAGAATTGATATATAAAGCATCATTTGGTTTAAAAGGTGAAATGGTTGTCGTTGTTGAAGGCCAAACATTAAGAGAGCAAGTAACGATTTCTAGAAGTGAAATCTTACAAGAAATAGACTCAAAAATATCTAAAGGTATGAGTGCAAAAGATGCGATTAATGAAGTAGCAAAAATGCATAATTTATCTAAAAACGAAGTGTATCGACTTTATCATCAATAGTGTCATTAATTATTAGTTAAGGCAATTAAGGTCTTTAATTTGCTTTAAACTAAATCCAACTATTTATAATTAGTATTTAATTATATACATTGCTTGAAAAATTTGCTAAAATAGATACGATAATCGCTTTAAGCGCTTGCAATGTTATTTTTAAAATTAGATGAGAGGATGAATAGAATTATATGAAAGATTATCAACCGGACAAGATTAAAACAATAGCCTTATTAGGTCATCAGGGTAGTGGGAAAACCTCACTGATTGAATCATTATTATTTGTTAATAAGTTAATTACGAAAAAAGGTACAACTGAAGACGGTAATACCCACTCTGACTTCACAAAAGAAGAAAAGAGCATGAAAGTCTCAGTTTACTCAACTGTATTCCCCATTGAATATCAAGATCATAAATTTAATTTTATTGATACACCAGGTTTCCTTGATTTCGTTGGAGAAGTAAATTCAGCATTAAAAGCTGCTCAAAGTGCTATTCTAGTAGTTGACGCAAGTAAAGGTGTTGAAGTTGGTACTAGATTAATGTGGAAATCAATCCGCGCAAAGAGCAAACCTAGTATAATCTTTATTAATAAAATGGATAAATTATCAGCTCCATTTGAAGAACTAATTGACCAAATTAGAAGTAAATTCGGTAAGAAAGTTGTTCCTCTTTGCTGGCCAATCGGTAAGAGCGAAAACTTTGATGGATATGTTGATGTTTTAGAAAATCGCGCCAAAATCTTTAATGGAACTAATGTTGAAGATGGTGATGTCCATCCTGATAAACAAGAACATATTAACCAACTTCGTGAAATGATCGTTGAATCAGTCGCTGAAGTTAATGATGATATTTGTGAAAAATTCCTTGTTGGAGAAGAAGTTGGTAATGAAGAATTACAAGAAGCTTTAACACAAGCAGTTAGAGAAGGTCTTCTTGTACCAATCCTAGTTGGTTCTGCTTCAAAGAATGTTGGAATTACTACTTTATTAGACAAGGTTCAAGAATATTTACCTTCTGCAACTGATGAAATTGCTAAATTTGCTGATGGTGATGAAAATGAATACGAAGAAAGAGTCCATGATGTGTCTGTAGATGCTCCATTCTCTGGATTTGTCTTTAAGACTGTTGTCGATCCTTTCTTAGGTCGTATTTCATATATTATTGTACGCTCTGGAACTTTAACAAATGGTCAAACTATTTATATTTCTAATAAAGAAGTTAAAGAGAAAGTCGGTAATGTTTCTTACCTCTTTGGTAAAGATCATATTGAAGCAACAAAAGTTGTTGCAGGCGATATCGGTGTCATCGTTAAATCCAATAATTTAGAAACTGGTGATACTCTTTGTGATGAAGCACATAAAGTTGTTTATGCTCCAATCAATAATCCTCAACCTACATTAGATGTAAGCATTGTTGTTAAAACTAAGAACGATGAAGGAAAAATTGGGGAAGCATTAAGAAAGATCGCCATGGAAGATTTAACTGTTACAGTTAATCGTAACCAAGTTACTAAACAATTACTTGTTGGTGGTTTAGGTCAATTACATATTGACGTTGTTAAAGATAAACTTAAAAACATTTATAACATTGATGTTATTCAAGAACCTGCTAAGATTGCTTATAAAGAAACAATCAAAGGTAAGAGTGATGTCATAGGTAGATATGTAAAACAATCTGGTGGCGGCGGCCAATACGGTATTGTTAACATTAGATTTGAACCAAGTGAACAAGAGTTTGAATTTGTTAATGATATCTTTGGTGGTGCAGTTCCATCAAACTTCATTCCTGCTGTTGAAAAAGGCTTAATCGAATCAATGAAAACGGGTGTCTTAACAGGAAACCCAGTCATTGGTATTAAAGCAACTCTTTATGATGGAAAACACCATGCTGTTGACTCTAGTGAATTAGCATTTAAAATGGCTGCATCACTTGCATTTAAAGAAGGTTGTAAACAAGCTAACCCTACACTTCTAGAACCTATTATGGAAGTTAGAGTTACTGTTCCACAAGAATATGTTGGAGACGTTATGGGTGACTTAAGTAAACGTAGAGGTCTAGTCATGGGTATGGAACCAGCTGATGATGAATCAGTAATTGTTGCTCAAGTTCCTCAATCAGAAATTTTAAGTTACATCGTTGACTTAAAAACAATGACTCAAGCTCAAGCAACATTTACTTCAACATTTGTAAGATATGATGAAGTACCAGCTCATATCGCTGAAAAAGTCATTCAAGAATTAAACGCTGAAGCAGTTGAATCTAAGTAATTATTAACAAATACCGGTTTATAAAAGCCGGTATTTTTTAATTCTTGGTCTATAATATTAAAGAATCCAGTTATTAGATGTTCCACGTATTGAAATGAAGTTTAAATTAATGCTAAAATATAAAATACTGGTAAGGAGTTGTTACTATGAGCAAAACATTTTATATCACTACCCCGATTTATTACACAAGTGGAAACTTACACATTGGTCACGCTTATACTACGGTAATTTGTGACGCAATTGCTAGATATAAAAAGATGCGTGGTTATGATGTTTTTTATTTAACTGGTACCGATGAACACGGTCAAAAAGTTCAACAAAAAGCTTTACAAGCTAATAAAACACCTAAACAGTTCGTTGATGAACTTGTTAATGGTATTAAAGAATTATGGTCAAACCTAAAAATTGATTATAATCACTTTATTCGAACAACTGATGATTATCACGTTGAAACTGTTCAAAAAGTTTTTTCTAAACTAATTGAACAAGGTGATATATATAAAGGAGTTTATGAAGGATGGTATTGTACACCATGTGAAGCTTTCTTTACTGAAAGTCAACTTGATGAAAACCATAACTGTCCAGATTGTGGACGTCCTGTTCATAAAGCCCAAGAGGATGCTTATTTTTTCAAGATGTCAAAATATGCTGATAAATTAATCAAGTATTATGAAGAACATCCAGAATTCGTTGAACCTGAAAGTCGTAAAAATGAAATGATTAATAGTTTCTTAAAACCAGGTTTAGAAGACTTATGTGTTTCAAGAACTTCTTTTGACTGGGGTGTAAAAGTCAAAGAAGATCCAAAACACGTTGTTTATGTTTGGATTGATGCTTTAACTAACTATATTAGTGCTTTAGGTTATACACAAGAAAACGATGATTTATTTAAAAAGTTCTGGCATAATGATGAAAACCATGAAATCCTTCATATTGTTGGAAAAGAAATCGTTCGCTTCCATGTCATTTATTGGCCGATTATTCTATTAGCTTTAGATCTACCATTACCGACTAAAATTTTTGCCCATGGTTGGATCATCATGAAAGATGGTAAGATGGGTAAATCAAAAGGTAATGTTGTCGAACCTAATGTCTTAATTAATCGTTATGGTCTTGATGCCTTAAGATATTATTTAACAAATGCCATTCCTTTGGGAAATGATGGCTTATTTACTCCAGAATTATTTATTGAAAAAGTTAATACTGATTTAGCAAATAATCTAGGAAACCTTTTAAGTCGTACAGTTTCAATGGTTATTAAGTACTTTGATGGTGTTGTGCCTACTTATAACGGTACTTTAAATGAAATTGATGAAAATTTAGAGAAAGATGCTAAAAAATTTATTAATCGATATGAAGAACATTTTGATAAATATGAAGTAGATGAAGCTTCAAGTGCTGTTTTTGATTATTTATCACGTGCTAATAAATATATTGATGAGTCTCAACCTTGGGTATTAGCAAAAGATGAAAGCAAGAGAGAAGAACTTGCTTCAGTTATGACTCATTTAGTTTTAGCACTCTATCAAAGTGCGATTATGTTACAACCTTTCCTTGTAGAAACTCCATCTAAAATCTTTGAACAACTTGGTGCATCTACACCTAATTATGAAGATTTAAGAAATTTAAACGCTGTTGATGGATTAAATGTTGTTAAGGGTACTCCTCTATTCCCTCGCTTAGAAATTGAAAAAGAAATTGAATATATTCAAAGTAATATGCCTTCTAAATAGAATAGGAAATTATTATGACATATGATATTATCGTTGTAGGCGGAGGACACGCAGGAGTTGAAGCTGTTTTAGCAACTGCAAGATTAGGTTATAAGACTTTGTTAGTTACGCTAGATTTTAACCATGTTGCCTCTATGCCTTGCAACCCTTCAATCGGAGGACCGGCTAAAGGTGTTGTTGTCAGAGAAATTGATGCCTTAGGCGGTGAAATGGGTAAAGCTAGTGATGCTACATACTTACAAATGAAGATGCTTAATACCGGTAAAGGTGTAGGCGTTCAAACATTAAGAGCACAAATTGATAAAATCGAATATATGAAATACATGCAACAAAAGATTAAAGAAGAGCCAAATATTACCGTTATAGAAACAATGGCAGTCTCTTTAATTATTGAAGATGGTGTATGTAAAGGTATAAAATGTTCAAACAATGAAGATTATTATGCAAAAGCAACTATTTTAACAACGGGAACTTACTTAGAAAGTAATGTTCTTATTGGTCACACATCAATTTCATCCGGACCAGAAGATCAACCTTCTGTTAAAGGACTTTCTGCCTCACTAAGAAGTTATGGGATTCCTACCCTTAGATTAAAAACAGGAACTCCTGCACGAGTTTATCGTGACTCAATTGATTTTTCAAAGATGGAAGTTCAACATGGTACACCAGGTAAATTAAGTTTTTCATTTGAAACTAATTCTTATTTACCAATAGAAGAGCAATGGCCATGTTATTTAATACATACAACACCTACCACACATGAGATTATCCGTGAAAACTTAGGAAAATCAGCAATGTATGGTGGATTAGTTACAGGAGTCGGACCTCGTTATTGTCCTTCTATTGAAGATAAAATAACTAGATTCGCTGATAAGGAAAGACATCAACTCTTTATTGAACCTGAATCAAGGCATCTAGATACGATTTATCTACAAGGTTTTTCAACCTCAATGCCTAAGGATGTTCAAGAAGAAATGGTTCATTCTCTTCCTGGACTCGAAAATGCAAGGATTAAGAATTACGCTTATGCTATTGAATATGATGCAATCGATCCAACAGAACTTTATCCTAATTTAGAGTTAAAAAAGATTGCTTATCTTTTCTGTGCAGGTCAAATTAATGGTACTAGTGGTTATGAAGAAGCTGCTGCACAAGGTTTAATGGCGGGTATTAATGCTGTATTAAAACTACAAGGCAAAGAACCTTTCATTTTAAGAAGAGATGAAGCCTATATAGGTGTTTTAATTGATGATTTAGTCACTAAAGGTGTTAGTGATCCTTATCGTTTATTAACATCTAGAGCTGAATATCGTTTATTATTAAGACACGATAACGCTGATATAAGATTAAGAAAGCATGGTTATAACGTTGGTTTAGTTAAAGAAGATGTTTATCAAAAGTTTGTTAAGAAGCTAGACGATATTAAATATTATCTTGATTATCTTAAAAATGTTAGATTCACTTATAAACATCCACTTAATGAAGAATTAAAACGCCTTAATCTAACCACAATCGAAGGCGGTATATCTGCTTATGATTTATTAAAAAGACCACATGTAACTATTTCATTAATTGAACCTCATCTTGAAAACTTTATTACTAACGATGAGGTCAAACAACAATTAGAAATTCAAATTAAATATGAAGGTTACATTAATAAACAAATTAAAGAAGCTGAAACAAAAAGACATTTAGAAAAAATCTCATTGCCTATAGACTTAGACTATTTAAAAATTGATAACTTAGCCCTAGAAGCAAGACAAAAACTTGATAAGATACGTCCGCTTACTATTGGCCAAGCTTCTCGTATCAGTGGGGTTAACCCTTCTGATATCTCCATTTTATTAATTTATTTAAAAAGTAAAGGATTGATGTAGAAACATGGATGAACTAACATTCGTACAAGAACTTGAAAAAAACAGTATTACTTTAACTACTAATCAAGTTGAGCAGTTTAAAAAGTATTATGAATTACTTATTTATTGGAATCAAAAAATGAATTTAACTGCAATAACAAACAAAAATGATGTGTATTTAAAGCATTTCTTTGATTCATTAACTTTTTCATTTAACATTAAATTAACTAATCAAAGTTTATTGGATGTTGGTTCTGGTGCAGGTTTCCCTTCAATCCCTTTAAAAATTGTCTATCCAGATTTAAAAATTTATATCTCAGATTCTCTTCATAAACGAATGGTTTTTATTGAAGAGGTCATCAAAGAGTTAGATTTAAAAGATATCTTTATTATTGTTAATCGTGCCGAAGATGAAGCAAGAATTAGACGAGAAAAATTTGATCTTGTCACTGCTAGAGCAGTCGCTAGGCTTAATATCTTGAGCGAACTTTGTTTGCCCTTAGTTAAATTAAATGGTTATTTTATCCCCCTAAAGGGAATTGATGGCATAAATGAGTTAAATGATGCTAAAAACGCGATTGAAACTTTAGGTGGTAAGGTTGAAAAAATTCAAGAACTTGATTTACCATTTACTAATGATAAAAGATTTAATTTATTCATAAAAAAAGTTAAGAAAACACCTTTAATTTATCCTCGTCATTATTCGAAAATTAAGAAAAACCCATTATAAGTAGTAAGGAAGTGTCATTATGAGTAAAGTTATTGCTATTGCTAATCAAAAAGGTGGAGTTGGTAAGACAACAACAGCGATTAATTTATCAGCTGGACTCAATTATTATGGTAAAAAGGTCTTACTAATTGATATGGACCCTCAAGCCAATTCAACTCAAGGTTTAGGATGTTATTATAAAGAAAATTTATCAACTTTATTTGATGTTATCGTAAATAAGGTAGATCCCTCACATGTAATTCATAACCTTAAACCAGGTTTTGACCTACTCCCATCATCACTTAAATTAGCAACAGTTGAAAATAAACTTTCTGCTCATGATGATTCAAAATATTTATACTTAAAAAACCAAATCGATTTAATTAAAGAAAACTATGATTTTATTATCATTGATTGTCCTCCTTCATTAGGATTTTTAAATATTAGTTCACTTGTTACCGCAAATACTGTTTTAATACCTATGCAATGTGAATATTACGCTATGGAGGGTATTGCTCAATTATTAAATACAATTGGACAAGTTAAAGATAAGTTTAATCCTCATTTAAACATTGAAGGAGTTTTATTGACAATGGTCGATTATCGTACCAAATTTGCCGTTGAAGTTCAAAAGCAAGTACACCAAACATTTAAAGAAACTGTTTATTCTTTTGGAATACCTAGAAATATTAAGGTAGCTGAAGCCCCTTCTAGAGGTAAAAGTGTTATCGATTTAAGTATTAAAGCAAGTGGTTCAATTGCCTATTTGAAACTTGCTAAGGAAGTGATAAAAAATGCCAAAAAAGCAAAACGAATATACTCGTTCAATTAGTGATATTTTAAGAGATAATCAGTTAAGTCAATTTGACTTTTTTGAAGAATCATCCGAACCGACATTTAAGATGATTTCTGTTGAAAAAATTGAACTTAATGAATTATATAAGTATCGAAAAATAAATAACGATGAATTAAACAAAGTCATATCATCGATACAAGAGTTTGGTATTATTACACCAATTATTGTAAGAATAAAAGAAAATGATACATATGATTTAATAACGGGTATAAAAAGACTTGAAGCTGCAAAAGAGTTAAATATTAGTTTGATCCCGTCAGTTGTTTTAAATATTAACAAAGAACAAATGATGATGATTTTAGTTGATGAAACAATTAATAGTGAAAATACTAACCCTTTAGAAAAGGCATATACTTATCAATATATGGCTCAAGAATTAAAGTTAACTCAAACAGAAATAGCCCAAAAGGTAGGTAAATCTAGACCTTATATCACAAATCATTTAAGATTATTATCACTCCCTAATAAAGTTAAAAAAATGATTATCCAAGGATTGCTTACTTTTGGACAAGCTCGTCCCTTAGTAAGTCTACCTAAAGAAGAAGCCATTAATTTAGCAAATAGAATTGTTAAGGAAAAATTAAGTGCTCGAGAAATTGAAAATTATGCTGCACTTATCTTATCTAACAGGTTTAATAATCAACATGATAATTTATTATTAAAAGAATTATCAACAAAATTAAACTGCAATGTTAAAATTAAGAAGAATAAACTTATTTTAGAAAGTAATGAGATTGACGATTTAATTAGATTATTAAATAATCTTTTAAACGAAGGGGGTAATGAGGATGCTATCTAGATATAAAAGAAGGTTACTAGCAGCGATTGGTACATTGCTTTGGCTAGCCATTTTGATTATATTAGCATTACAACCCAAGATTGATGTTATAACTAGTATTTTATTTTATATTAGTGGTAGTCTTATTTTATTACTTTCGGTTATTATTTTGAATTTTAACTATATGTTATATTCATTTGTTTTTACTAAGTCATTACAAAGAGATAACAGAAGAGGGATATTCTTTGTTAGTTATCGAAAAAATCGAGTACGATTTTTAAAAAGCGGATTTAATCCAGGAGATAAAATGACAATTCAAGAATTTGGTAACACATATTTAGGATTAAATAATCCTCTAGGTGGAGAAGTTGCTGCCGCTTTAGGAGAACTTGATACTAATTTATATAAAAGACCATTAGTAAAAGTTCAAAGCGTTGTTGGTACTAAATATTATTCAATCTACTGTCTAAAAAGATTTTATAAAGGCGTAATTTGTATGATTATTGATGAAACACCAAAGGATAATTAAAAGAGGCTAGGAATGATAAACTAATAATCATCCTCAGCCTCTTTTTCTTTTAGCTTATTAGCGATAATTTTTCTAGCTTCTTCAATAAAATCAATCGTTTTTTCTAACCAATCACTTGTTGATTTATCGATTTTAACAATAATAACTTTATTTCGATAGTTTAATTTAAAGTCTTTAAATTTCTTTTTCGCTGTTAAAACAAATAATTCATTGCCAATTCCATCTAAACTACTAACGAATTCTTTAAAGTTAAAGGTAAGATGACTTTGGAAATCTTTTAAGTTTTCGATGAAATCACTATCGGTTAATAACTCTAACTTTCTCTTTAAAAACAATAAATTAACATTGTGAGGTAGTTTACCATATAAATCCTCTAGCAGAGTTCGATATTCACCTAGTTCAGTAATCGAACGACATTCTTCAATCTTAGTATAGATTTCTATCTTTTCTAAATCTGCTGAAGTGAATTTTTCCGGAATATAAGCATCAACTCTTTGAATAATTGTCTTTTCTTTTACTTCTTCTTCAAGTACTGGTTGTCCAGTTCTTTCTTCTTCAATCGCTTCTTTTAACAATTTAATATACATATCAATACCTACTGTATCAATAAATCCAGCTTGTTCTGGGCCTAGTATGTCACCAGCACCTCGTATTGATAAATCGCGCATGGCAATTCGATAACCACTACCTAATTCTGTAAATTCTTTAATCGCCTTTAATCTTTTTGTTGCAACTTCACTTATTTGTTTATTCGGACGATATAATAAATAAGCATAGGCTAGTCTATCACTTCGACCAACACGACCTTTAATTTGATAAAGCTGTGATAAACCAAACTTATCTGCATCTTCGATAATAATCGTGTTAGCATTAGGAATATCAATTCCATTTTCCATAATTGTAGTTGCTACTAAAATATCGGCTTCATGGTTATAAAATTGAATCATAGCATCTTCTATTTGTTCACGATTCATCTTTCCATGTGCATAAATAATTCTTGCACTAGGAACTAATTTAGCAAGTTGAGTCGCCTTATAGTCGATATCACTTGTTTTATTATATAAGTAGAAGACTTGACCATTCCTACCAAGTTCTCTTTCTATAATTTCTTTTAAAACTTTTTTATTCATTTCAATAACATAAGTTTGAATCGGCATACGATTTAAAGGAGCAGTTTCAATTTGTGAAAGACTTCTAATACCAATTAAAGCCATTTGCAAGGTTCGAGGAATCGGAGTTGCACTTAATGTTAAAACATCAATTGTTTGTTTCATTTCTTTAATTTTTTCTTTATGTTCAACACCAAATCTTTGTTCCTCATCAATAATTAATAATCCTAAATCCTTAAAACCTACATCTTTAGATAAAATACGATGGGTTCCAATTAAAATATCAATTTCACCATTTTTAACTTGAGTTAAAATCTTTTTTATTTCTTTATCAGGGACAAAACGACTAACCATGGCAATAGAAATAGGAAAATTTTGAAACCTTTCTTTAGCCTTTATATAATGTTGACGAGCTAAAATGGTAGTTGGACACAAAATAGCCACTTGTTTATTATCCATAATAGCTTTAAATGCCGCAGTAAAAGCAACTTCAGTTTTACCAAAACCAACATCCCCACATAATAATCTATCCATTGGTACTGGTTTTTCCATATCTTCTTTAATTTCTTTAATCGAACGTGATTGATCTGGAGTTAACTCATAAGGAAAAGCATTTTCAAATTGAATTTGATATTCACTATCTTTAGAAAAAGCATATCCTTCCTTAGTCGCTCTAACTGAATATAATTTTATTAAACGCTCAGCGATATCTTTAACACGATTTTTAATTCTTGCCTTCGTTTTAGACCACTCTTTAGTACCAAGTTTGCTTAATTTAGGAACAACACCTTCCTTAGAAACAAATTTTCTAACTAATTGGAATTGTTCTAACGGTACATATAAAGTATCGTTATTTTTATAAGCAATTTGTAAATAATCACGATGAATTTCATCGACCTCTAAAGTTTTAATCCCTAAATATTGACCAATACCATGATTAACATGTACCACATAGTCACCAACTGATAGGTTTTCATATGAGTCTAGAGCAATACTTTCTTTATAACGATAGGTATTTAATGTCTTCTTATAACTTACTGTACCAAAAAGTTCTTTACTTGAAATATAAACAATTCTTTCATCCTTCAATTCAAAACCATTAATTAAAGGTGTATTCATAATAGAAATATTACTTTTAACATCATCTTCACTATTAATTAATTTATATGAATAAGATAAATCATCTAACCAAATTTGAATCGTTTCTTGTTGTTGTTTATTCTCGACACAAAAGACCACTTTGATATCACGTTTTAAATAATCATCTATTAAAGCTTTAAAACGATCAAAAGAACCATAAATTGGACTTACATCCATTATATGCATTATTGTATCTTTAAAACTAGAACTAAATGGAGTAATAACTACTTGAGTGTTACTCTTATCTAAAACATTAATTAAATCATGATGTAAATTTAAACCTAGTAAGTTAACATTATCAAAGAATAAGTCACTAACATATTCAAAGGTCTCTTGTAATAATAGATTATAATTTTCTCTAATCGAATCATAATCAATTAAAATTAAATCCTTATTTGGTAGATAATCAATTAAAGAGTTCGTTTTTTCGCTCAGTAAATAATAATATTTATATAAAAGAGGTGAGCTTACATTATGTTTAACTTCATCTAATTCTTCTAAAATTTTATGTTTTAAACTTTCATCATTTAAAATAGCTACTTTTTCATTTAACCTTTCTACTTTTTGCTCAAAAACATTAAAATCGACAAGCATATCTGAAGAAGGTAAAATCGTAACTTCTTTTAATGTACTTATAGTACGTTGAGAAATAATATCAAAGTAACGAATACTATCAATTTCATCACCAAAGAATTCAATTCGAATTGGATTCTCATAATTAATAGAATAAATATCTAAAATACTTCCTCTTCTAGCAAATTGTAAAGGAGCATCAATTTTATTAACATTCTTATATCCATTGCCAAGTAAAGACAGTACTAATGACTCATAATCGACTTTATCATCTATTTTTAAATGTAGGGAACATTTACTAAATAATTCAACTGTCGGTAGATGTCTTAAAATCGAAGAAGTATGAGCGATAATAATTCTTTCTTTATCATTTTCTAATAATTTATTCATTACATAGACACGCTGGGTTAAAAGTTCTGGTGAGGATGCAATAGCTTCAACTCTTAAAGACTCATCAGCAGGAAATAATAAGCATTCGTCAGGATCATGTAGTAAAGTGGTTATAATGCTATGAAGTCTTTGAGCATTATATAAACTATTACAAACAATCATCCTTGTTTTCTTTTTTAAGGAAAAAGTAGTCGCAAGGAAAAGAGCCCAACTTGTCACATCATGAAGGACAAACTTTCTCTTACCTTTAAAATATTCTTTAATCGCTTTGTTGTTACTTAAGTTCCTAATAATGTTATTCATACTATCTCCTGATTAAACTTATTCATCGCAGCTTGAAAATTTTCCTCTAAGTACAAAATAATCGCATCACTGGCCTTATTAAGTGCTTGATTAATTAATTCAGATTCTTCTTTAGAGAATTTACCAAGTACATAATTAACACTATCAATTAACTGATTTTTACCAATTCCAATTCTAATTCGTTTAAACTCATTTGTAGACAAATGACTAATAATATCTCTAATACCATTATGACCTCCATGGCCGCCTTTTTCTCTCAATCTTAGTTTTCCAACTTCTAAATCTAAATCATCAAAAATAACAACAATATCTTCTAATTTAACTTGAAAATAATCGGCTATTTCTCTAACAGAAATTCCCGATTTATTCATATATGTATGTGGTTGAAGTAAAATAACATCTTCACCTTTATATTTAAATTTACTATACAATCCATGAAAACCTTTTTTACTTGTATTAATATTTAATTTATCTTTAATTCGATCAATCACCATAAAACCAATATTATGGCGTGTGTTTTCATATTCTTTACCTGGGTTTCCTAAACCAACTATTAGTTTCACGGCCAACACTTCCTTTGCTCGATAATTATAACATTTTATTAATTGATTCTAAAGATAGATAATCATTAACTTATCTTTATAATCTATTCTAAATGCGTATAATTATATTAAAAATATCTATGTTAAAATAGCATAATATGTTACAATAAAATTAGAAATGGGGAGTTTCTTAATGAAGGTGTCGTACGTTAGATATGCTTTGGGTATTCTTGCCCTATCCATGATATCCCAATTATATCACTCATACAACTATTCCTTCTATGTGGATGAATTGGGACTAGCAGTTGCTTTAGCTACTTTAACTAAAATTATCTTTATCGGTTTTGATGCAATTAACGATATGTTTATTGCTAGGTTTTCCGATAGAACCGAAACAAAACGCGGTAAAAGGACACCTTGGCTATTATATTGTGCCCCATATTTGGCAATTGCTTTAGTTATTTCTTATCTTCCTGATAAACAATTAGATAAATCATTACTCTTTGTTTATTATTTAATTACATCATTAATATTTGAAGTCTTTGCGACAATTATGTATATCAATTATGGAGCCTTATTTCCAATTATTTATAAAAGTGAAACTGAACGTGCGAATGCATCAATAACCAAGCAATTTTTTTCCTTTATCGGGATGGTTATTGGAGCAGCATTACCACCCTTTTTATTTAATCATATTGGATATCGATTAACAGCTATTATCTATGCAATAATTTATATTATCATTATGTATATTTGTATAAGTGGACTACATGAAACATCCTTTGAATATAAAAAGAAGTTTAATAATGAAGAAGTTAAATTGTTTGACGCTTTTAAAAATACATATCAAAATAAGCGATTTATTTTTTATAATTTAGCTCAAGCATTTTCCTTAAGCGTAAACTCAATTATTTTAACAATTTTTCCTTTCTATGCTGAATATAGTATTAAAATATCAAAATCTCAACAAACATTACTTTGGTTTTCTTTGTTCTTAGGAACATTTGCTTCCTTACCAATCTGGCGTAAAACCGTTATTAAAAATGGGTTTAATAATACATGGATGTTATCATTTGTTATTTATGCATTTACTTTACTAACTCTCTTATTCGCTTATGACTTCAACAGTGGCCTTTTCGCCGCTTTCTTAATCGGTATTGGACTCGCAGGTGTCTTTGTAACTCCAGACCTTATCATGGCTTATATCATCGATTTGGACTTTAAGAAACATCAAGTCCATCGAGAAGCTTCATTTATGGCAATTAGTAATTTTGTTCAAAAATTATCACTTGCTATTTCTGTAATTGTTGTCTGGGGAATTACATCAATATTTGGATTTGTGAGTGGTGACAACCCTGGAGATCACCCAGGATTAACATTTAGTGTATTAATGGGATTAATACCTGTCGTCTTACTAGCTATTGGTTATATTTTTGTTAAAAAATATATAAATTACGATAATACCCATATAGATTAAAAAGGGTTAACTCTATAATTAGAATTAACCCTTTATATTGAATGAATAGTAAGCTATAAGGACAAAACCGACATAGCATTTTATAACTATTCATGCAATACTATTTTAAGCACCTTCTTATTTATTATTAATCCATTTAATGGAAACAATATTCAATAATTTATTAAAATAAAAAGGCATAATATCCAACAAGGATAGAATGCCTTCTTAATTTACAACCTGTAAAGGTTGGTGGAATCTTCTTAAGGACAAATGTTCCACGCAAAAC
Source organism: bacterium (assembly GCA_012838555.1). Taxonomy (GTDB): domain Bacteria; phylum Bacillota_I; class Bacilli_A; order RFN20; family DUOZ01; genus DUOZ01. Next base: position 19,616 of record DUOZ01000109.1, read on the forward strand.
CGCAAGTTTTTTTAAGGTGCATCTTGCAACACCCCTAGGTCTATAATCGATAGACTTCGTTCTGCCATAAGCTGACAGCAGCCATCCTTCATCTCAAGGACAGAGTTGCGACCGTAAAGGTCTCCGATTATAACGTATTTCTCACGGACTATTCACGCTGTCAAGCGATCCACATAATCTGTACGTGGTAACAGCCATTTTGTGTAAAATGGTAAACTGCGCGCATAATAACAGGGGTCTGTTCCAGTCTTTCTTGTTTACATCTTGAAATCTTGGTTAAACAATGATGTACCTTTGGTGGTAAACCGTACTTTTTGATAAGAACTTTTAACTTACGGCTGATATAGGAAGCCTGCACCTACTTGATTTTATGGATATATCAAGTGAAACCGAACACTTGAACACTTAATATAAGCGTTCTTGTTCACTATTAATTTATGCAATATTTGTAAAAAATATACTAAAACTAAAAAGAAAATGACCTTTCGATCATTTTCCTAAAATTCTTGATTATTTAACTATCTGGTTTCAACTATGAGTTTAATGGCTGTTCTTACTTGTCCGTCAATAGTAACATCACTAAATGCCGGGACAATAATCAAATCTCGACCACTAGGCGCCACAAATCCTCGAGCGATGGCAACAGCTTTTACAGCTTGGTTAAGGGCACCTGCTCCAATCGCTTGAATCTCGACTTTGGAGTATTCCCTAATAACATTAGCCAATGCTCCAGCCACAGAATTCGGATTGGATTTAGAAGATACTTTTAATGTTTCTTTCATAGTTTCTGCCTCCTCTATTATCTAGTTAACTTTATGATGATAATAGAGAATATAGACCAAATTAATAATTAAATTGTTTTTCTGGATTGATATTAATTCGATAAATTTCACTTGCTTGTCCTGTTTCTTCATCAATTGAAACAACAACAGCATTTAGTTGACCTGGACCAACTGCTATTTCAAAACTTGCTGGAAGTCCAGTTCGACTTTTATATATCACTTCATTAGGGCGACTACCAATAATGCTATTATAAGCACCACACATACCAACATCACTTATATAAGCTGTTTTATGCTCTAAGATTCTTTCATCTGCTGTTTGAACATGAGTATGTGTTCCAAGAATCGCACTTACTTTTCCATCAAATTCGTAAGCTAAGGCCATTTTTTCACCTGTTGCTTGAGCATGAAAATCTACAATATGAACTTTTTCATCGCTAAGAGCAATGATTTCATCTAATGCATCAAATGGATTAGTTGGTTTTAATTCACCAATATAAACTTGACCTAATATGTTTGTAACTCTAATTTTAATGTTATTTATTTCATAAACTCTTGTTCCCACGCCAGGAGCACTCTTATGAATGTTATAAGGTCTAATAAGGCTAGGATGTTCAAATAATGATTGATGCGTATCTTTTCTAAAAGCGTGATTTCCTAACGTTATTGCATCACATCCATAAGACAATAACTTATTAAGCATGTCTTTAGTGATACCTTTACCATGTGTTACATTTTCACCATTAGCAATTATAAAGTCAATTTGATGCTTTTCTTTAATTGCTTTTAAATGTGTTTCTAGCATTGCTCTGCCACTTTTAGAAACAACATCACCGACCATTAAAATTTTAATCATTCGATCATTCCTTATTTTGCTAATTCGCTTGCCCTTGTTTCTCTTATAACAGTTACCTTAATTTGACCTGGATAGGTGAGTTCATTTTCGATTTTTTCACGAATATCTCGAGCAAGTTTGAAAGCCTTAAGATCGTCAATCTTATCTGGTGTAACCATAATTCTGATTTCTCTACCAGCTTGGATAGCATATGCTTCACTAACACCTTCAAAACTCTTAGAGATAGATTCGAGTTGTTCAATTCTCTTAATATAGTTTTCTAACGTTTCACTTCTAGCACCTGGACGTGCTGCACTTAATGTATCAGCAGCTGCTACTAGATTTGAGATTACGTTATCAGCAGGTACTTCACCATGATGTGATTCAATAGCATTAATAACAATAGGATGTTCACCATATTTCTTGGCTAGTCTAACACCTATTTCAATATGTGAGCCTTCCATTTCAAAGTCAACTGCTTTTCCAATATCATGTAATAAACCAGCTCTTCTTGCTAGTGATTGATCTACACCTAATTCAGCGGCCATAATACCAGCTAAATAAGCTACTTCTTTTGAATGTTGTAAAACATTTTGACCATAACTAGTACGATATTTTAATCGACCAATTAAAGGAATTAATTCACGGTGAATGCGAGAAATTCCAAGCTCAAAGATAGCCTCTTCTCCTGCTTTACGAACTGTTTCATCGATTTCATTTTTAGCTTTTGCATATAACTCTTCTATTCTTCCTGGTTGAATTCTTCCATCCTTAATTAGATATTCAAGAGTTAAACGTGCAATTTCCCTTCTAATCGGGTCAAAACATGAAACTGTAATGACTTCTGGAGTATCATCGACTATTAAGTCGACTCCAGTTAATTGTTCAATCGCACGAATGTTTCGGCCTTCACGACCAATAATTCTTCCTTTTAAATCATCACTAGGAAGTGCAACTACAGATATAGTTTTTTCTGATGATACTTCTTGTGAATACTTTTGAATTGCCTGTCCTAGTATTTCATTAGCAATTTCAGAAGCTTTTTCTTTGGCTTCTTCTTCTTGATTCTTAATGAATGCTGCAACTTCTTGTTGCATCTTTTCTTCCACTCGCTTGAATAATTCAGTTTTAGCTTCGGAAGTTGACATCATTGATACTTTCTCTAATTCTTTAATAATTGATTCAATTTTTTCTTCTAATTCTTTTTCTTTCTTGTCAAGTTCGGCTGACTTCCTATTAAAGGCGTCAAGTTTCTGATCTAATAAAACTTCTTTGTTTTGAAGCGCAATATCACGTCTATCAATGCTTTGTTCACGTTGTAATAATTTATTTTCTTGTTGTACTATTTCTTGTTTCTTTTCTTTAATTTCTTTATCTGCTGCAACTTTCATTTCTAACGTGATAGCTTTTGCGTCTAATTGTGCATTTCGAATAATCTGATCAGATCTAATTTCTGCTTCTTTAAGCAATTTTTTGACTTTTGTTCTTGCCTTTTTTAACCCAAAAATAGGCTTCACGCGCATAAAAATAATGCCCGCTGCAATACCGATTACCAATCCAAGAAAGAACAATAGTGTTTCCAACATACTATTCTCCTCCTTGATTTTTATCATTTATTTACCATGTAATAATATAGATAACGCATTCTTTTGACTAAATGCGGTATTGAGTCAACTAGAATAAACTCTATACATACTTATTGTAATATAAAAAAGCCCATTTATTCAATAGGAATGTAAAAAAAGAAAGCAGATACCCCCCCTTTTCGTATAAATAATTCATTTATTCTAGAATTATAAACTAACCTAACATTTACTTTGTTGAATTTTGCTAGTCTTTGAAAGCAAAAAAGTGCGACATCTAAACATCGCACTTAAAGACATCTTATTATTTATTTTGATTTTGAATTCTTTCTTTAATAAGTGAAGTTACCTCATTCATAACTAATTTATTCTCTTTTAGATAGTTTTTAGCAACTTCTCTTCCTTGTCCCATCTTTTCTCCATTATATTCATACCAAGATCCACTCTTTTTAATAATGTCAAAATTAACAGCTAAATCAAGAATTTCACCCTCTTTAGAAATTCCTTGACCATATAAAATTTCTAAAGAAGCAGTTTTAAATGGAGGGGCAACTTTATTTTTTACAACCTTAACGTTAACCGCATTACCAATAATATCGCTACCGCGTTTAATTGATTCAGCACGTCTAACTTCTAATCTAATTGTTGAATAGAATTTTAATGCTCTTCCACCAGGAGTGACTTCAGGATTACCAAAGATAATGCCTACTTTCTCTCTTAATTGGTTAATAAAAACAATACAACAATTACCTCTATTTAAATTAGCAGTTAGCTTTCTTAATGCTTTTGACATTAATCTAGCTTGTAAACCAACTTGAGCATCGGTCATTTCTCCTTCTAATTCGGCTTGAGGTACTAATGCCGCAACAGAGTCAACAACAATTAAATCAATAGCTTGAGATTTAACAAGCATATCGGCGATTTCTAACGCCTGTTCACCAGAATCAGGTTGAGAAAGAATTAATTCATCGATATTTACACCAAGATTTTGAGCATATGTTGGATCAATTGCATGTTCTGCATCAATAAATGCTGCTCTTCCACCTTGATTTTGACATTCTGCTATAGCATGTAAAGCAAAAGTTGTTTTACCACTTGATTCAGGTCCATATATTTCAATAACTCTACCTTTAGGATATCCTCCAACACCTAATGCAAAATCTAGCATTAATGAACCAGAAGGAATAACATCAACTTCAACCGCTGGTCTTTCCCCAAGTTTCATTACTGCTCCATCACCAAATTGTTTTCTAATATTTCTTAACGTTTCATTAAGCATATCTTCAGCTTTTTTAATTTTAGGTTCAGCCATCAAATTCACTCCTTATTTGTTTTATACGCTTAGATTAAGTCTTTTCCACTTAAATAATCTAATAAAATTTTTTTAGCAAAATCAATACTTTGATTTCTAATTTCATCTCTATTACCATTAAAATTACATTCAAACACTTTTATCTTGTCTTTAATACAAATACCAATATAGACTAATCCAACCTTCTTACCTTCTAAGGTATCTGGTCCAGCATTGCCTGTAAAAGAAAGTGCTATATCAACATCTAATAACTCTTTTGTCTTTAAAGCCATAAATGAGGCAGTATATTCACTTATAACTCCATATCTGCCAATTTCTTCATTAAATAAACCTAACAAACGTATTTTAGCATCGTTTTGATAGGTAATTAAACTACCTTTATAAACCTTGGAAACACCACTAACTTTTGTTAATGAAGCTGCAAACAATCCTCCAGTAAGACTTTCACAACTGGCAATTGTTAGATTGTTAGCAATTAATTTTTTAACTAATTCATCCAATTAGTTCATCCCCTCTAGTAAGGTTTTTCTATTTTTCCAGAAGTAATCAATACCAGAAATTAAACTTATTAAAGCTGCTAAATAAGAGAAATATAATCCTAAATTTAGATTAGTAATATAAAAGAATGGGAAATTGTAAACTAAAACAACAATTAAGGCTATCATTTGAGTAACCGTTTTGGCTTTTCCCCATTTAGAAGCCGCAATGACAACTTGTTGATCCATCATTACTAATCTAATAGCATCCACAATTGTATCTCTTGCAATCATGATTATAGTTACAATAACAGGTATTTCTGCCCAAACTGAAAGAAAAATAAAGGTTGTATTAACTAATAATTTATCAGCGATTGGATCCATAAACTTTCCAAATGTAGTTACTAGATTATATTTTCTAGCAATATATCCATCAAGAAAATCAGTGAAAGAACCAAAAGCAAATAAAATTAAAATAACTAATCTTTTTACATCAAATACTTTTTCTAATTCATTGTTAGTAAAAAGTTCAGGTGATGAAAAATCAATTATTCCAAACACAATAATCGCTATAACACATAACATTCTTAGTGATGTTAACTTATTTGGCAAATTCATTTTAGCGAGGAATTTCATCTTAAAACCCCATTTCTTTTACCTTTTATATTGTATCAAATAACTATATATTTTGCATTATTAAATATTGGAATAACTATTCTTTAATCTTTTTGTATATACTAAAAAATCTCGCATTTGCGAGACTATCTTAATAATAAGTTGAGTACCGATTCGGTAAGCCATGTTCTGTCTAGGACAACCATCTATCTATGCATTAAACAATGCATTCTCTTGGCAGTTTGATTCCTGCCTTGAGATTCCCCTACCAATATTTGGGTTTCTCGCTTGTGGGGTTTACCTCGTTCCACTCATAGAATTTCTTCCATGACTTCGTCACTGTGGCACTTTTACAGATCTAGGCCATATCCATAAGGACTTAGGCTTCGATTCAGCCGTTAGGCACTCCTGCCTACCTGGAGTTATTTTTTCCTCCAGCACAAACACTACCAGCATCTCAGCTGGTGCGAGCATGGACTTTCCTCTGCTATTGCAGCGGTTGTCTGAATCGGAGATTACTTATTGTTTTTTAATTCTTCTTCTTTCATTTTTTGTTGATAAATCATAGCTTCCAATTGTGAGATTCGTTTAAGCAAATCTAAATTGGATACACTTTGTTCCACACTTGGAACACGTCTTTCTTTTGTTTTAGCTACTTCAAGCTCTAGTTCTAAATCGTTAATCTTATTTTTTAACATTAAGATGTTATTTTCAGCAGCTCGAAGGTTTAGTTCAAGATTTTCAATATAATTTCTCATATTTTCATAATCTTTAATAATTAAATCAAGAAATTCATCAACTTCATCCGCATTATAACCTCTTGTTTGAACAGAAAATTCTTTCTCAAGGATTATATTGGGTGTTAACTTAAGATTGCTAAGCATCATCTCTCACCCCCGGCGCATTTATATTTTATCAAAATTAAAATAATAATCAAAGGAAATGTTTGCTACTTCAATATATAGTATATGGTTATTAAAACCTAAAATTTGTTATAATTAATTCATCATCACTTTTATTTTGGCAAAACTATATATGAATTATTAAATTGATGAGGTGAAGTTATGATTAAGTATGCTATTCCTAAAAAGGTAAAGAAAGAAAAAACACATATTAATTATAGTAATCGAGGGATGGTTTTTGAAGAAGCAATTAACAACACGAACGAATACTATCGCAATATTGATAAAGCTTTGATTCATAAAAAACCGACTCCGATTCACATAGTCAAAATTGATAATTCTAATAACCCTGCCAGAATATGTGATGCTTATTTTGAACAACCAAGTACCACTGACTATAACGGAATTTATAAGGGACACTATATTGATTTTGAGGCTAAAGAAACGAGAAATAAAACAAGTTTTCCATTAAGAAATATCAATGAACATCAAGTAAAACATTTACTTAAAGTTCAGGAAATGGGGGGTATCTCCTTCGTTTTAATGCGTTTTACCCTACATGATGAAATCTATTTAGTTGATTCATCCCTTGTTGGTAAATATTATTATAGTGATAAAACAAAATCAATCCCTTATCAAGTTATAAAAAGTAAAGGTCATAAAGTCCCTTATGGTTACTTGGCTGAAATTGATTATTTAAAAGTTGTTGACCAAGTGTATTTAAATGAATAAATTCAAAAAAAGACTTGGTGTGGTTATTAATGTTATTTTAATTAGTGTTTTAGGAGTTTCAATTGTTACAGTTTCATATGTAATAAATGCTATTTCGAAAGCAGAAGATGTTGAGTTTATTAATACTCCAGTTAAGTCTGCAACTTATATATATGATAAAAACGGTATTCCAGTTAGAGTAATTAATGAAAAACATAAAATGAGTGTTACTTATGCTGAATTAAGTGATCATTTTATTAATGCTTTAATTAGTGTTGAAGATAAAAATTTCTTTAAGCATAATGGTATTGATGTTGCAAGATTACTTGCTTCTGTCTATCAAAATTTAATAAGTGGTTCAATTGTTTCAGGTGGTTCAACATTAACACAACAGTTAATTAAGAATGTAACTAAGGACAATAAACAAACTTTAGAAAGAAAAATAAGAGAAGCTTATTTAGCAATGAAATTAGAAAAAGAATATACAAAAGAAGAGATTATTACTTTATATGCAAACCAAATTTTATTTGATGGAGTTAACAAAGGAGTTAATGCTGCTTCAAGAAAATTCTTTAATAAAGAAATAAGTGAAGTAACTTTACCTGAAGCAGCCTTATTAGCAGCGATGGTTAAGTCTCCAACAATTTATAATCCGATTTTACATCCTGATAATGCATTTGAACGTAAAAATTTAGTTTTAGAAATGATGTATAAAAATGGTTACATCACACAAGAAGAAAAAGAAGCAGCACAAAAAATAACAGTTGATGAATTAATATATAAAAGTGAAGAAAAACAACCTACCTATCCTTATCAGGCTTATTTAGATATTGTTTATGATGAGGTTAAAAGATTAACGGGGTATGATCCTTTTTTTACTCCGATGAAGATTGAAACATTTTTAGATAGTGGATTACAAACTCAATTAGATTTAATTCAAAAAGATTTAGATGATAAAATCATCATAACCGATGAAAACCAACAAATAGCAGCAGCAGTTATAGATAATGAAAATGGAACAATTATTGGCGTAATTGGCGGAAGAAACTATCAAGGAGAAAAATTATTTAATCGAGCTTATAATATGAAACGTCAACCAGCATCTACAATTAAACCACTACTTTCTTACGCTTTGGCTATTGAGCATCTAAATTGGAGCGATGTTCATGTTGTTAATGATGTTCCATATAAATATCCTCGTACTGATATCGAGGTAAGTAATGTTGATAACAGGCATATGGGTCAACTCTTTATTGAAGAAGCTCTTGGTTATTCTAGAAACACTTCAGCACTTGCTACCTTAGAAATGGTTGTTAATGAAGTAGGAATGTATGAGGTTGCTAAATACTTAGATAATATTGGGTTACTTGATGTTTCTTATGATTTAGTAAATTATGCTTATGGACTAGGCGGAATGTATGAAGGTGTTTCACCGATTCAACTTGCTTCAGCTTATAGAATATTAGCATCTAAAGGTGTATATAAAGAGCCAACAACGATAAAGAAAATTGAACTTCTTGATGGTTCAAATCAAGTCTTTTATCCTACTATAAAAGTAAATAAAGTTCTAAGTGAAGAAACAGCTTATATGATGAGTAATGTTTTAGTTAATGTTGTTGATAAGAACTATTGGAATATAGGTTATGTTAAAGTAAATAATGTTAAAGTCGCAGCTAAAACAGGGACATCTAACTTTGATGCCAATACTGCAGCAGTTTTAGGTTATCCTAAAGATGCTAATAAAGATATATGGTATGCCGGATTTACTCCTGATATATCTTTAGCTGTTTGGACAGGATTTGATAAAGCTATTGCTAATGAACCATATTATTTTAAAGCGGGTGGAGACCCCCGTGTCGTTGTAGCAAGAAACATCTTTAGACGAATTATTGAACTACAAGCAAAGCGTAATTTAGATTTTGAAGAGCCGCCTAATTTATATCAAGTACCAGTTGTCAAAGGTACCTATCCTTATTTACTAGGTGATGAATACACTCCTAATCATATGTTAATAAATGGTTATTTTAAAGAAGACAATTTACCTAATAAAGTCATTAAAATGCCAGAAGTTAGCAGAATGATAGAACCTCATATAATTTTGAATGAAAACCAACTAAAAATAACATTCTTAGATGATTTACAAGTTAAAAAGCCTTCATCAACCGGAAAGATAATCTTTGATTATACTTATATTTATGGACCGCTAACATATTTTATTGATGTTTATATTAATGGTGAAAAGAAATTGAGTTATAGAGTTCAATCTCAAGAATTTACTTTACCAATATCTGAATCAGGAGCTTACACTCTTAAAATTTGGCATAAATATGAAAAAGATAAATCAATCAGTACACCTGATTTTGAGTTTTCATTCTTCTCATTAAATGAAGGAAGTCCTTTATGATAAAAATACAGCGATAACCATAATTAATACAGCAGGCCAGCCAAAAAGAATAGTAAAAACGATTGTAATAAAATTCACTGGTATTTGCTTATCTAAAAAGAATAAAAAGATATTACTTGCAAAGAAAAAAGTAATGGATGATATCGCCTTAATAACATATCTTTCAAGATTTTGCATAACAAAAACACCTCATTTAATCATATGATTTTGAGGTGTTTTTTATTTATTTGATATTTTTCGTCTTCCTTGTAAAGCACGATTAAGCGTTAACTCATCAGCATAATCTAAATGTGCACCAACTGGAAGACCATAAGCTAGTCTAGTAACAATAACTTCTTTATCTTTTAATAACTCACTAATGTATAATGCTGTTACTTCTCCTTCTACCGTAGGATTTGTTGCTAATATTACTTCTTTAATCTTTCCTTCATTAACCCTTTCAACCAAAGAATCAAGATTAAGTTCATCAACACTTTTTCCATTAACTGTAGAAATAACACCATTTAAAACATGATATAAGCCATTATAACCTTCTGATTTTTCAAGGGCAAAAACATCTTTAGAACTTTGCACAACACAAACTAAAGATTCATCTCTAATATTAGAATTACAAATATTACATGTATCTGTATCAGACATTAACCCACAAATTTGGCAATGTTTAATTTCATTTTTTACTTTAAGTAAAGAAGAAGCAAATCGACTGACTGCTTCCTCATCCATTTCTAAAATTTGATAAGCCATTCTTTCTGCTGATTTACTTCCGATTCCAGGAAGGGTTCTAAATGAAGCAATTAATTCTTCAAACGCACTTGGATATAAAAGTTTACTCATAATTGTTTGATCCTTTATATATGTTAGGAATAATTCCACGTTGTAATAATAATCTAAAAATATCTTCACTAACTTGGTTAGATACTAGTTCAGAAGCCTCATTAAAAGCATCTACTAATTTTTTCTCTAATTCTTCATCCTTTAGAACATCTAAAGGTATAACAATATCTTCAACCATACGGTTTGATTTCATATTAATTTTAATACCAACTTTGGTATTTATCTCATAAATATCATTTTCAATGTTTTTTAAGGCTTCGTCATTAATTTGGAATTCCTTGATTTGTGGTCCTTCCATGACTACTCCTCCTTTACATAATCACCAAATAGTTCTTTTGCTAAGGTTAAAGTTTTACTAGGTTCTTTCTCCTCTTCCTTTACTTCTTCTTGCTTATTATTCTCTACAAACAAAGCTTTTATTTTGCTTATCGGATAAGGTTTAAATAAAGAACCATCATCTCGTCTTCTTACAAAAGTTTGACGAAGTTCAACTACTTTATCCTTAGACACTCCATAGTATACCACATCTTTGTTTAAAAGTTCATTTAGAAGCTCTCTGATTTGAGTATTGGTATATCTATCATTAACACGATTAGCAAACATTTCATTTTCAAAAGCAATAATCATAGCATTTTGGGTAAATGAAACTACTTCTGTATCTTTTAAATATTTAGCCGCTGTAGCAAAATTTGGATAAAGCAAGTATTTATCGATTAATTTCCACCTTTCATCGATAACACTTTTTTCAGTTTTATCATTTTGCATTAAAATATTGAGCAACTCATCATCAGTTAACCTGATCTCGCTATTAGTATATACAATACTTTCTTCAATCTGACTATTTTCTTTAATTTCTTCTTTTTCTTTGTTTATTTCTTTTACCTCGACTTTTGGTTTTATAATTTCTTCAGATTTTTTAACCTCTTCCTTAACTTCTACTTTTTTTGGTTTAGAAATAACCTGTTTAGGTATTTCCTTAACAAAATCGGTAACCTCAATATCTTGTTTTGCTAGTTTTAATGAGGCAAGTTCAAAGAAATTTCTAGGAGCATTAACACGCTTATAATTAGTTAATGCTTCATTAAAGATATCTATTGCTCTAAAAGCCTTATTGATACTTAAAAAGGAGTTTAAACGTAAAACTTGCTCTTTATTAATATATGATAAAATCGATTCATCTCTAGTCGATTCATAGACAATTCCATCTTTTAATACATTAATTAAACCGTTTGTGATCCGAGCGATATCTACACCTCGTAAATCAAAGTCTTCAATCATTTCTAAAACATGTTTAACATTTCCATCATTAATTAACTTTAAAAAATCAATCATTTCATCACTAGATACAACACCATAAATATCTCTTACGTGTTGCATTGTTAAATGATCTCCTGCGTAAGCGATAGCCTGATCTAAGATTCCTAAGGCATCTCTCATACCGCCTTCAGCTAAATTAGCAATAAGACCAATTACTCCTTCTTCGTATTTAATCTTCTCACTTTTTAAAACAGCTTCAACACGTTTTTTAATATCACTAGTTGATAATCTACCAAAATCAAATCTTTGACATCTAGATAAAACGGTAGGTAAAATCTTATGTGGTTCGGTTGTAGCTAAAATAAAAATAACATGAGAAGGTGGTTCCTCAAGTGTCTTTAATAATGCATTAAAAGCTGCAACAGACATCATATGAACCTCGTCAATGATATAAACTTTATATCTACCAGAAATCGGTGCATATTTAACTTTTTCAATTAATTCTCTAACTTCATTGACACCATTATTACTTGCAGCATCAATTTCAATAACATCAGGGTGTGTGTTATTGGCAATCGACTTACAATTTTCACAAGTAGAACAAGGCTTTTCACCTTCACCAGTACAATTTAAGGCTTTTGCCATTAATTTAGCCATACTAGTCTTTCCTGTTCCACGTGGACCACTAAATAAGTATGCGTGTGATATTTTATTTTCTTTTATAGCGTTTTTTAATGTTTGTAAAATATATTTTTGGCCAACAACTTCATCAAAAGTTTGTGGTCGATATAATCGATATAATGCTTTATATGCCATTTAACCTCACCCGATTATATTATACAATATTTTACTTATTTAAACACTATAAAATATTGTGATTACCGTCTATCACAATGTTGATATTAATAAAAA
>DUOZ01000110.1 GCA_012838555.1 bacterium
AACTTATAAAAAAAGGTAAAACCTAGTTTACCTTTAGTAAAATTTGATGTGTCAATCAATAATTAATCTACAAAACTTTTTCTAATTAAGTCACTAATTAGTTTGATTTTTTCATCGTCAATTCGAATCTTTCCTCCATCTTTTCCAGGCATCCGTCCGATTCTCCTTTTACTTATCGATCTTATTGCATCTAGTTTCAAAAATGATGGATTTTGATCTTTTGTTACTAATTTATCAATAACTCCGATATCATATGTCAAATTAGAACCTACTGAAGGACGACTAGATAAAGGTATGACAATGACATTACCTAAGTCTACTGCCCAAACAATCGCATAATGTCCTCGTGTTTGATGATCAGAGAGTTCAGTTCCGACATTGATACCAAATTCAACCCATACAATATCACCACGTTGAAGATCATCTGGTTGAGGTCCATAACCACTGCGAGCATAAGTTTGTTTAAAATAAGTCGTTTTCTTATCTAACCAATCGATATATTCATTCACAAATTCACTATCAACGTGGTTTAATTTTTTCTCAATATTTTCGATAATACTTTGAAACTTCTTTTTCAGTTTAGAATCATTCTTGAATTTCATAGTATTTATTCCACCTCACTAACATAATATATGTAGTCAGGCAGAAAAATTTGTCGTTTAAGGGACTAAAATTAGATAATCTTCGCAATCAAATCATGAATATATGCATTTGTTATTTGAACTTTTACCACATCGCCCATTTTTAAATTTTCATTTGTATCGATATATAAATAACCATCGATATCATCTGGGGCGAAAGCATAACTCCTAGCTTGATACATTTTGGCTTTAGAATTGTATCCTTCAATAATAGCATCATGCACTTGACCAACACGATTTAAGTTTAATTGATAGGAAATTTTTGCTTGCGTTTCCATTAAAATTTCAAATCGTTCTTTTTTAACTTCAAAATCAATTTGATTAGGTAAATCATAAGCTGGTGTATCTTCTTCTTTTGAATACATAAATGCGCCCAAACGGTCAAATTTAACCTCTTCAATAAATTGAACTAATTCATTAAAATCATCATTACTTTCACCAGGGAAACCAACAATTATAGAGGTTCTAACAATTGAATGAGGAGCCTTTTCTCTAATTTTAGCTACTAAATCTTTTATAAATTGTTTATTTCCTCTTCGATACATCGCTTTTAAAACTTTATTAGATGCATGTTGAATTGGAATATCAAAATAAGGAGCAATTTTAGGATTAGAAGTCATAACTTCAATTAACTCATCATCAATTTCATCAGGATATAGATATAGAGGTCTAACAAGCACGACTTCTTCAATACTTGCTATTTCTTTTAACAATTTAGCAAGTAAAGGTTTTCTTTCACTTGTTAAATCACTACCATATCTAGATGTATCTTGAGAAATAAGATTAATTTCTTTTACTCCACGCTTAACTACATCTTTTACCTCTTTAATAATATCCTCATAAGGACGGCTCACAAAATTACCTCTAATTAAAGGAATCGCACAGTAAGAACAACGATTGTCACAACCTTCACCTATTTTTACATAACAAGTAAATGGTTTCGTTGTTAAATAACGATTAAAGTAATTTAGTCCTCCATTTAACTTTTTATTAGTTAACTCTGAAAGGATTTCACCAAATTGATGATATTCATCAATCGAAATAAAGCGATCAACTTCTTGAATTTCTTTTTCAAGATCATTCTTATATCTTTGAGATAAACAACCCATGACCACAACTTTTTTATTTGGATCTTCTTTTTTATATTCTAGCATTTCAAAGATAGTCGCAATCGCTTCTTGTTTAGCTTCCCTAATAAATCCACATGTATTAATAATGATAATTTCAGCATCTCTAGCACTATTGACGATTTCAAAATCCGCTGAACTTAACATTCCTAAGACCATTTCTGTATCAACTAGATTCTTTGAACAACCTAGAGAAACAATACCAACTTTCATATAATAAACACCTTCTTTAAAACGACGAACATATTATAAGCAAAAACATAGAATAACTCAAATCATATTATTATTCTTTAAAAAAAGGGTCTTTTCTGACCCTTGAAGTAATTATTTTTTTCTAAGTAAAACAATTAAACGACCAATTAGAACTAACAAGATTCCTATCGATAAATAAGTATTATGTGAAGTAAAATCACTTAAACCGATATAAAGGATAGAGAAAACCCAAACACCTAGTTCTAATAATGCTGCGTATTTCTTTGTCCTACCTATATAAAAATATAATACAAAGATTCCACATACTAAGGCACCAATCGCAAAAATCCATTTTTCCATTAAAAGCCCTCCTTAATAACCATTTTGGTTAACTTACTAATATTATAAACGTTTTCATAAAAAAAGTATAATCATTTAATTTTGTTATAAACTATTTTCTACCTCAAGAATGATTTTTTTACAAGTTGGACAATAACAAGCTGGATATTCATAAACTCTTTTTAATGCTTTAGCAAATGAAAATTCCTTTATTAAAACAGCCCTAGGATTAACACTCCATCTTGTTCTTAATAATTTTGGTTTAACATCTTCAGGATAAAAGTGAAAAGTTTCCATCGGGATATTAATAAATCCTTTAGTCATTATTTTATTACAATAAGGACAATTCATATAAACACCTCCTAAAGTTTTGTAAATATATTCTAACTTCACTATATCTTATTATCATATGATTAACAAGATATCTTTTTTACAAAAGAAAACAAACTATGATAAAATTAAATTAAAGATAAATGTTTCGGGCATATTTAATTTCATTTTCGTATTATTAGTAGACCCCTTATAAGAAAGAGGTTAATATGAATAAAAAAGAATTGATTAAGCTTAAGAATGGTTCAGAAAAAGCATTTGAAAAAATCTATAACAAGT
>DUOZ01000111.1 GCA_012838555.1 bacterium
ATTATCTAGTTTTCCATAGATGATATGACCTTGATTAAAAATTTCAACATTATGGAGTTTTAACTTCTCAATCATTGAATCTATATCATCCCAAGTACCTTCAAGTAAGTTTTTTATAATTTCTGCTCTTAAAATTGGCATCTGCTCTTCAACATTGGCTAAAAGTTTCATTTTCCTACGTTTATCTAATAGTTTATCTAAGGAATTAAGAACAGTATCGATTAATTCTTGATTATCAATTGGTTTTAATACATAAGAGAAAACACCATTTTCAAAGGCTTTTTTTGCATATTCAAAATCACTATATCCACTCAATATAATTAAAGCCCCATCAAATTGATGCTTATTTAGTTTCTCGGCTAGTTCGATACCATTTAATAATGGCATTTTTATATCTGATATGATTATGTCAGGTTTAAGTTTTAATGCCAAATTAAAACCATCAAGCCCATTGCTAGCTTCTCCGACAATTTCGATACTGTATTGGTTCCAGTCAATAGTCTCTTTAATACCTCGTAAAACAAGATATTCGTCATCAACAATTAACATCTTATACATTTTCTTTAATTCCCCTTTAAAACTATTTTATCACAACTTAATTAATGGATAAAGAAAATCCGGCTGATATCAGCCGGATAATTATTTTATTGTTTCTTTTTTAAGTAGAAATATCCACCTACACTAATTAAGACAACTATAACTAGGACAATACCTACAATTAACCATGTATTATCTGGCTCACTTTTTGCAGCTTCAACTGTAAATGTTTTAGTTAGGGTTTCAGTATTTTCTGCTTCATCTGTAGCAGTAATCTTAATTGTATAGGTACCACTCTTAGCGACAAAACTGTTATTTTCATCTAATTCAACGACTTCGTCTCCAAGTTTAACTTCATAAGTTACTGTAATATTTTCACTAGTTGATTTATCATCACTAATGGTTGGATTAAGTGTAACTGTATCTCCTACCTTAATTGTTGTTGGTAAGTCTAAATTAATAGTAGGTTTAGTTGTATCTGGAGCTTCACTAACATTAATTTGTCTTGTAAGAGTAGCCTCATTACCCGCTTCATCTTTGGCAGTAATTTTAATAGTATAAACACCTACTTCAGCAACAAAACTGTTATTTTCATCAAGTTCGACATCTTCAGCTTCATCGCCACTGCCCTTAGTTACCTCAATAACTACTGTAATTTTATCTTCTGAACTTACATCATCACTAACAGTTGGATTTACTGTGATAGTATCACCTGAATTTGCAGTATTAGCAGGTTCATAAGTAATTTCAGGTAAGACAATGTCAGGATCTTCATAGAAGAAATGTGTTGGTGTTTCACTTAGATATCCAATTTCTTTAAAGGTAACTTCTCCAGCATGTCCTTCAAAGGCACCTAAATGGATGTGTAAATGAGCAACATTGATATAGTCAACACCAGAAGCTTCTAAATCAATAATATATGTCTTATATTCAGTAGCTACATTTTCTAATACTAAACCTTTAAGTGATCCATCCTTAACCCACAAAGCATCAGTTTTTGAACCATCTTTGTATTCAAATTCAATTCTAAATGAATCAAATGTAGTTGTTTCGCTACCTTTCATGGTAATGAATAGGTAAGGATATTCTTTTTCATTAGCGCCACCGCCATAGAAATACTTATATGATCCATCGCTAAAGTCAACTGGTGATTCATTTGTCATAACAAGATGTTTATAGGTAACCGCATCAACATACGCTACTTCATTAACTGAGATTTTTCCACTATGTCCTTCAAAGGCTCCAAAGTGGAAGTGTAAGTGAGCAATATTAGCAACATCAAATCCTGAAGCAACTAAATCAATATAGAATACTTGATATTCTGTAGTTAAAGCATCAACTGTTAATCCCACTAAGGCATTATCTTTAACCCATTTAAAATCGCTAGTACCATCTTTAGATTCTTGTTCAATTCTAAAGGATTCTAATGTTGTCCCTTCTTCACCCTTCATTGTTATAGCTAAGAATCGAGAAGTATTAGTATTGGCTCCACCACCATAAATATATTTATATTCGCCATCACTAAAGTCAGCAGTTTCTTCTTCACTCTTAACAACATATTTATGTTCTGTATCTGGAACAATCTTATATTCATTTGTAAAGAAGATAGTATCGATAAATAGTTTTCCAGTACCACGATAATAAGTATCAATTGTATTGTTATCTTGAATACTCATACCTGTTAATGCTAAATCAATTATAATGTATTTCCATTCGCCATCAGTATATGGATAACTAGCATCATCAAGAGATGGAACTTTAAGTCCAATATCACTATACCAATTAGCACCAGCAACGCCATTTACTTCAAAGCGTTCTAAACTAGCACCATCAGTTGCCTTAACTTTCATGACTAGATATTTTTCATTATTATATGCTCTAGTACTAGCTTCTTTAAAGTTAATCCAATCACTACCTTCTAATTCAGTAGCATCATAAACTAAGCAACCATCTTCAACTTTAACTTTATCACCATTGTTATATGATAATGTATAAATTAATCCATTTTTAATAACAATTGGGTCAACAATACTAGCTTCATAATCACCATTAAAGCCAGATTGAGTACGATTGAAAGTATCAAAGACATTAATATTAATAAAATCAATTAATGGATAATCACTTGCTACAGGTGCTTCTTCAAAATTAGTAAAGAAGATTTGATTTAATGCAACTTTTGATGGAGTCGATAACTTAACACCAACAACGTTGGCATCCCAACCACTATTTGCATAGTTAATAACTACATTATTATAAGTTGGAGTTAATAATGGTAACGGATTATTATTAACATCTTTTAAATCAGTATAAGTTGTAGGTGCTCCTGCACTTCCATCTTTATATAATGGTGTAACAACAAGGTCTACACCGCCATTACCGTCTAAATCTTTTAATCTTAAAGCGATGTTTTCAAAGCCTTCGCCTTTATTTTCATCTTTTACTTCATAGGTTGAACTATTTTGAAGAATCATATGTCGAGGTTCAATTGCACCATAACTACCTCTCCACCAGCAATTTTCATCTGGTACGTTTACATCTACTCTGTCAAATGTATCAAGGTTAGTTTCTACACCTGCTTGGATAACAAAAATACGTTTAATTTCAACTATAGCAGTAGTATCCTCGTCATTAATGATGTGGAAACCAAGCACTTGATCAGTAACTCTTGTGGTAGTAGGTTCACCTGTGTTTTTATTAAAATAAACAACTGAGTCATCTTCAATCGAACCTGCTACATCGAAGACTAACGTTTGATATTCATTTGTTAATTCATCTAACGGATTTCCATCACCATCTAGCAACTCATCAAACGAAATATTATGAGTTAGCCATGCATCATTACCACGTAGAGCTAGAACCATATTAGATAAAGGTAATGTTCCTTCAACCAATCTAATATCTAGCCCAATTTGTAGTTGATGGAATAAATAATTGCCTGAAGCATACTTATAAATTGCTTTATCATCGATATGCCCAGCGCCATCAAGTTCTACTCTTAGATATGGGAAAGATTGGTAGTCCTCTTCTACGCTAGGATTTCCAACAGGAGTCGATGATGAAAAATCATCTAACATCTCATCATAATTAGCATTATAATTTCTAGTTACAGCCACATAATCATCAGCAACAACAGAAATATTGCTAATTACAAGAGCAGTTACAACAAATACTAAAGCCAAAATCGATTTTAAGTTTAAAAATTTAATCCTTTTCATATTTTCCCTCCATTCTAGAAAACTTTATGATCCATAGACATTGAGTTCGGATATTTGCGCACCATATCCACCTGCAATGCTATTAGATTTAAAATATAGTTTTATATATCTTGCCTTAACGGCTTGTTCTAAATTAACACTCACCATGTTTCCTGTAGTTGGGTCAAAAGTATATGGGGTTAACTCGACAACTTCATTAAACGTAACATCTTGATTTGACCAACTAACATTATCATCACTAACATATATTGCAATTTCTTGTACTCTAGTATCCCAAAGCAGTGATGGTGGTAAATGCATTACAATTACTTCAATATCATAAACATCTAATAAATCAACAACTACATAAGCTGGTAATTCTAATGATTCATAATAACTAGTTCCACCTATAATTCCATCGGTTATTCTTGATACTGTATAAACATCAGCATGAACAGATGCATCTACAATTGGTTTATTATAAGATAAACTAGGTGGATAGAATTCAATTTCAGAGAATTCTACATAATTCATAGCCATAAGACCATCTAATCTAAAGATTCTTAATTGTAAACCTTTAAATTTTTCAGCTGTTAATTTAATATCAATGACATTACCACTTTGAGGAGATAACTCATAGGTTCTAGTTGATAAAACTCTAACGTATCTAGAACCGGTTTCTTTAAATCCCCAGACTTGAATATCACAGTTATATAAGAAATTATTATCCTTATTGCCTTTTATTCTAATTGTTCCTACATATTTTGATTCATCAAAATCAATTGTTATACCAGTAAACTCTTTATCTTCACCTGTCCAACTTTTGCTTCGATAAGTTGTGTTAACATCTCCATCAATCAAATTAGATGCAAGATAACCACTTACTTCATTTGGTCCACTGCCATCATCTACTGGTGTTGAATTTGAACTACCTACACCATGTGTCGCACTTACACTAAATTCACCAGTGATTTTAAGTCCTAAATAAGATAAGTCACCTTTTAAATGCGCAAAATCCGGAACAATTAATCCACTCTGTTCAATTGATTCTTTATTAGTGATAATAGGTGTATCATCTTTTAAGTCTAAAATGTATGGTAAATTAACTTTAGCGCCACTAACTGCTTTTTCATCATATTCAAACTTAATTTGCTTAGCATATTGATTTTTAGCTAACCTTAAATCTGATTCACTTTTTATAGGTTTATCAACAATTTTTACATTTTTAAAGGTAATATTTGAGATATCACTTTCATTTGATTCACCATTAATCCTACTAATAATGGTATCTGCAATATCTAAAACTTTTATATTTTCAAAGGTAACATTAGAAATTTTACCTCTAACACCTTGAGATTTTGTCCATTCAATTGAATAGGCAACAGTTAAATCAAATAAGAAATCATTTAAGCCATCATTTTGATCATCACCTAGCATCTTAGCATCTTCGATGGTGATGTTTTGAAATAAAACATTTGATATAACTGCATCATCACTATTATGAATACTCATCGCTGCTTTATGGAAATTATGTAAAACTGTAATGTTTCTAAATGTTATATTTTCCATTTTAGCACCATAAGTTTCATAACCAACTTCCATACTTTGAGCTAGGTCTGTCCAAATAGTAACATCATCAAATAAAACATTATTGGTATTTCCTCTATCCACATTTTTAACTACCAAAGCATCATCCCAAGCACGAACAAAACCGTCTTTCATAGTAACTTCACTACTAGATTGAACTGAGACACCATCACCATTTGCACGTGCAGTAATTATTTTTAAATTGTTTATATTAACATTGTTACATTTATAAATCGCAACAGTCCAACCAGCTGGATCTAATATGGTTATGCCTTCAATTGTGATATTAGAAGATGAACGGAACTCAATTGGAATAGTAAATTGATTTTCTGCAGTTCGATCAAAAATAGAACCACTAATAATTCCTCTACCTTTAATCGTTACGTTATTTAACCCTTCACCTCTAATTTGACCATAAACATAAGCTCCACCAGAAAGATAAATAGTCGTATTACTTTTAACTGGAATAGCACCCGTATTATAAATTCCTGGTCCAATATAAATCGTATTTTCATCTAAATTTTCTGGATCAGGTGCATCTTCTTCTAAAGGATTAGCAAACAAATGCACTGCAGTAGTAAAGTCATCATTATATTCAATCGTATAACTATCAGGATATTCTAGTTCAAACTTAACCGAATTACCTTCAATAACAGGTTCGATATTATAATGTAGTGGTCTAACAACCGCCTTATCTATATTACTTGCTTCATTAAAGGTTATTTTAACTTCAACTTTACCCTCAAAATCAAAGATTGCAACAGGTACAGTCGTTGATGGATAAGAAAAGGTGAAAACACGAGCATAATTAACTCTTGTTTCATAGACAAACAATTCTTGTCCTTCAACTTCAATATTAACTTTACTTGAACTTTCAAGTAAACTAGGTCCTTCATAAGTAACTAACTTAGTCTTTTCTACCTTTTTATCAATTACTGGAATTGAATCACTACTTGAAGATGATGGAGAAGACTTGCTATCACAACCACCAAAACAAGCACTGCCAACACTAAAAGTGAACATTATCACTAAAATAAAGAGTAATTTCTTTTTCACCCTAAAAACCCCCTTATGTAAGGACTTACATTCTAATTATATTCTTTTTATTATTTAATCTAAATAGAATAAAACTGCAAAAAGGTTAGTTATACTGTTACTATATTTCTGTTCTTTATGACAATTGGCACCTTACTATATTCTTTTAATTCTTCTTTACTCCACTTTCTTTTAATAATCGCACCATTAATTTTATTATTGTCATTACTAATAATTAAGTTATTTATATATTCATTTGTACGTAAAAAAGGATAATTAGATTTAATAATACTTCCTTTAATTTCTACATTCTTAATACTTACATTTGTAACAAAATGAGTCGAATCATATCTATTATCATAATAACCTTTAATAGTAATAGGAATGTTATTATTACCACTTATTACTTTAACATTATCTATTTCCACGTTAGAAATCGTACCTAAAGGTGTCACAACATGATTACTAGAAAAATTACTACTATATAAGACCCTAATATCAATAAGTTCATTATTACTTGAAGCATCACCTAAGCCCATTGAGGCATCTTCAACAGTGATATTTTTAAATTTTATATTTTTAATCTTTGCATTATTACCATTATGAATACTAATAACAGGCTTATGTAAATTATGTAAAACAGTAATATTATCAAAAATGACATCTTCTAAAGTTTCACCAATTGTTTCATAACCTATTTCCATACTTTGAGCTAAATCAGTCCAAATGATAATATCTTCGAATTTAATATTTCTTGTTAATCCATGTTTTGATTTATCACTCCAATGTGGATAATTTTTAACCACTAAAGAATCATCCCATGTTCTAACAAAACAATTTTTAACTTCAACATTTTGATTAGATTGTAATGATATTCCATCACCATTACTTCTAGATGTAATAATATTGATACCATCAATTAATGCATCTTCAATAAAATAAAAATTAACACACCATCCGGCAGGATCTAAAAAAGTTATTCCTTTCAATAATACATTTTTACAATAATTAAAATCTATTGGTACAAACTGGGTGTTGCCACTTGGTTGACCTGCAATACGAGAAAACACACTACCATCAATAATTCCTCCACCAATTAACGAAATATTTGATGTATGATGAGAAACAAAACGAGCTTGAACCACCGCTCCATAA
>DUOZ01000005.1 GCA_012838555.1 bacterium
ATTGCTGAAAAAAATTAATTGTAGAAGTTTGCAGCAATTATGGATTATATAATAAATTATATTTACGGTGTCATATAAGAGTTATAGCTGTCAAAATTAACTTTAATAAAAATTTCTCGGTCAATAATTCATTAAAAAATGCCTAAATTATAATTTCTTGCAATAGATGAATTTAGATAGTCAGAAATGTCTACGATAATTTTTTAAGTTTTATGTATTCTTTTCAAACTAAGTAATAATAATAATATAGAGTTAAAATAATAGTAAAGGAGTTTGAAAAAATGGATTAACCTAAAATTGCTGGAAAAAAACCAATACTTGTAGAAGTAAAGAAAGGTGAAACATACTATTGGTGTTCATGTGGTAGAAGTTCTAAGCAACCTTTCTGTGATGGTTCTCATGAAGGAACATCTTTTAAACCTTTAGCATTTTGATAAATCTGTGTATTTATGCAATTGTAAATACACAAAAAATCCACCTTATTGTGATGGTACACATAACAGTCTTTAACAATAAAAAAGTATTTAAATCAGAACTTTTAACTCACTTAATGTGAGTTTTTTCTTCTTTTTAGTAGTTTAATAAAATATGAGCATTTTTCATGTATAGGTTTTGGTTTTGATTTATACTATAGATAGATGATTCCTATACACACATAATAAAAAATAGAAAAGAGGTGGATATATATGCATAAATACCATAATGGCAATGCAATGTTTGTTAAAGAAGTAAGAATTGTTGTTTCGGATTTAGATAAATCAATCGATTTTTATACTAATATTATCGGTTTATCTGTTATAAGAAAAGAAGGAAGGGAAGCACATTTAGGTGTTGATAGTGAAAATGTTTTATTAGTTTTAAAAGAAGTTAAATATGCTAAAAAAGCACAACACAATATCGGGTTATATCACTTTGCTTTATTATTAGAAAAAAGAAGTAGCTTTGCTCATATATTAAAGCATTTAGCAGATAAACAATATCCTTTAACAGGATTGTCTGATCATGGAATTAGTGAAGCTATTTATCTTCAAGATCCAGATAATAATGGAATTGAAATTGCAGTTGATAGATATGATAAAAATGGAAATGTTTATAAATTAAATGCTTTAGGCCCCAAGAGAGTCGATATTGATGATTTAATGGATCAGTTGCCAAAAGAAGAGTTTGAAAAACTTCCTGAAAGTACAATAATGGGACACCTACACTTACATGTAAATAATATTGATGAAGCTAAAAAATTCTTTGTAGATGGTCTTGGTTTTGAAATTCAATTCGATTATTTTGGAAGAGCCTTATTTGTTTCATCAAAAGGCTATCACCACCATATTGCGTTTAATATTTGGAATGGAGAAGGTGCAAAAAGAAGAGATGATAACCAAGCTGGACTAGAAAGTTATGTGATAAGTGTTCCTAGAGAAGAACTTAAAAAGATTAAGGATCGTCTAAGTGAATTAGGTTATGATACAACTAAAGATGGAGATAACTTAATTGTGTTTGATGTAAACCAAGATAAAGTAATTTTGGAAGCAAAGTAATATGTATAAAAAAATGACAACAGAGATAATCTATTGTCATTTTTTTTATAGAGTGACTAATTCTTTTTTCTCTTAAGCAAATTAAATGAGAAACACTTAGAAAATTTTGAAGATATAGAGATTAATGATATTACTTTAGTAGCTTTTAATGATATGTCAGAATTTAGAGACCTTTCAAAAGGAAGGAAAGGACTAGGTTTCTTTTCAGTCTAAATTTAACTTAATTAAAAGGTACTAATAGTTAGTTAGGATAACACATAAAAACCTCTTATTGAAATGAGAGGTTTTTTATATTCAATTATGATTTCTTTCATGTGCATATTTAATGTTTTGCATATATTATAATGATAAAATTTCATTGAGGTGATAATATGAAGAGAAGTTTTATCATTTTTTTAGTAATTTTGTTGCCTTTATTTGTTTCGTGTGATTTTAATTCTAGTTCTAATTCAATTTCAAATTCTAGTGCATCAATATCAAGTCCAAGTTTGACTATACCAACTTACGACGATATTGGCTTCGTTAATCGCAGTATTTATACAGGTATTTTAACTGAACGTGTGGTTGATAATCATGAATGTTTAAGTGGAATAGTTTGTCGAGAAGCTTACTCAAGTAAAGATAGGTGGTTAGGTATTGAGATGACTATTACCTTACCGTATTTTGAAGAAGATAAAGCGAGGTCAGGTTTAGACTTTCCAGAGATATATTTTGAAGTTATATCAAACCAAATTAGTAAAGCAGGCCTAGTCTTAACTAATGATGAAGTGTCATTTTATAAAATATTCTGGAAATATAGTAATGATAAAGAATCAGAAATTTATTATGAAACTTTTATCGGAACTGAAGATTATAAATACTATCCTGGAGATAAAGTAAGAATGAGTTTGTTTTCTAATAAAGAACATACTTTGCAATTAATGATTGAATTATTAGAAGATACAAAATTTGAATTGTATAAAAATTTAAATAGAGAAACGTCAGTATTTGTTTCTGATGAATTCGTTTCTAATGATCATTTAGTTAACGATACGATGTATAAGAGAATTATTGCTATTAACAATTTAGATAATCATGATTATTCAAACAACAAAATTGATGTTAATCTATCAAATGCAATAATTGAATCTAGTTATTTGTATCGATTGATTAATAATGATGTTTATAAATTACCATTTAATGATCAACGTTCAAAACATCTTAGTTGTGGGGATAATTTTATCATTAATATTAGTTATGAAACTGTCTTAAAGAGTAATGGTGGAGAAATAATTAATATAACATCTAAGTGATAATTGATTAATGGCCAAATTGAGTAATCAGTTTGCCGCTTTTATTAGTGTTTAATGATATTGTAATTGAAATATGAATAATGTATGATTAGGTTAAAGAGTAAATGTATAAGGCAGGTGAAATTATGTGGCTTGATGATGAAAATTTCTTTAATGATTTTGATAAAGAAGAAAATGATTATATGTATTATGTTTGTTTTGATTGTGGTTATATAAGTGCATCTAAAAATGAATTAGTATTGTGCCCGGAATGTGGGAGTCATCATTTAGATTGCTACTCAGTTGATGAATTTATTGAACATATTAATTATGATCCTTATGCATAAGTAGTAATAATAACTCATTAAAAGATTGTACTTTATTAGTCTTTCAAGTAAAATCTTATAATGAGGTGGGTGAGATTATGGTTAACAAAAGTGATAAGAAAAAACGAGCTAATTTTGATGATAATGTTATTTATAATTATTATCATTGTCCTAAATGTGGATATATTAACATAACAAGTGAAGAAGTAGTAAATTGCCCTAAATGTGGGAGTGAATTGGATTGTTATTTACATGATGAATTTATGGAAGTAATGTTAAAGTTGTAGAAATATATTAATTTTTAGCTGATACTAGATTTATGTATAGATATACCATATAATTAAGTCGGTGAAACACATGGAAATAAAAAATGTAATCAAATGGTTGAAAATTGTTTTATGTATTATCGTTTTAATTGTTTTATCATTATGTATTATAAGATTATTTAGTATTATCTATCATGTATTAAAGTTGGAATTTAATTATACATATACTTGGGATAGTCCGATTTATTGGGCAGTTGGAAGAGGATATTTAAATGGAATAACTCCCTATAATGGATTATTTGAAACAAAACCTCCAGGTATCTTTTTAATAAGTGCATTTTCACTATTATTAACTAATGATGTCTTAATAGGTAATATTATTAATGGTATTTGTTTAATATTTATGGTAATTGTTCCTGTAATTTTTAGTATTATTTATTATAAAAATGAAAAAATACCAATAAGAATATTAATATTGTTTTTAAGTTTAGTAATAGGTTCTTCAATTATGTTTTTTACGAGTTTAAGAAGCGGAAAATATCAAGTTGAAAGTTATGGAAGTGGATTTGCCAGTTTATATTTATTAGTAATTGTTTTAATAAACACTAAAAAAGTTAAATGGTATTCTTTTAGTATTATATTAAGTGGTTTCTTTGCAATGCTTAGCATTATGATGAAGGAACCTTTTTTATTAATTATTATTGCTTCAAGTTTACTATTTATTGAATCATTTGAAGACTTAGGATATAAATTATTCTTACCGCTTGTTTATGGTGGAATAATGGGTGTAATTGTAATGCTTGTCACCAATAGTTTAATTCCATATTGTTCGATTTATTTAAAACATATGTTATTTAGTCATGTTAGTACTCATGGTCCATTAGTAAATCGTATTTTCAAATTTGATAAAATTATTAGTGATTTACATAATTATAATACTTATTTTCATGATTTGATTTTTGGTTTAATTGTTTTTTATCTCATATATAATCTTTGTAAATTAGTAAAGTTAGAGAAAATAAGATTCTTGAAGCGGTTTATTGTTTTATTCAATTTTGCTAAATTTGCTGTTGCGATTATCTTAGTTATTATTTCAGTAGCATTAGGAGGTCAATTTTATAATCATCATTATGCTTTTGCTTCACCTTTTTATTTAGCTCTAGGTTTATTCTTTATAAAGAAAATTAAGGATTTTTCTTATGTGTATCTTAGATATGCTATTTTATCGTTTGCGGCTTTATTATGTATCTTAAACATTTTATTTTATAGTCCTGCGGTTATTTCATTTCCTAGTGATGTTTTAAATTACAATAAAGATATAAGAGAACAAGCTCATTATGTGGATATGGTTTTAGATGAACTAGGAGTTGATCAATATCTTCAACTAGGATTTAATCAAGTAAATAAATTTTATGGATTAACAAGGCATTCTCCTTTAGGTCCTGTCTTTTTTCAAGATCCGAATAATTTTAAAGATGAAAATAGTTGGTTTGTAAAAGAATTTATAAAACAATTGGATAAAGCTGAAGTAATTATAATTGATAAAAAATATGGTTATAATGTTAAAGTCATTAATACTTATACTAGGTTATATATTGAATCTAATTTTACATTAACTGAGCCAAAAGAAATTCAAGATATTGATGTCCCAGAGTCGTTTAGTATTCGATATCAAATAATGTTTAGAATTCCGCAAAATTAAATAAAAGTTGCTTAGAACATAAATAACTTATATAATTAGTAAGTATTTATAGTTTAGGAGAATCTAAATGGGTTTTGTTGAATTATTATTTGTAGCTTTTGGAGCTTCAATGGATGCATTTGCAGTTGCACTTTGTCAAGGTTTATCGTTAAGAAATATTAGTTATAAACAATCATTACTGATAAGTATCTTTTTTGGCTTTTTTCAAGCCTTTATGCCCTTACTAGGTTATTTGCTTGCCTCTTCATTTAGTGATTATATTCAAGCATTTGATCATTATATTGCATTTGGTTTACTATCATTTTTAGGGATAAGAATGATTTATGAATCAAAAGATGGATGTGAATTAACTGATTCATTAAGTATAAAAAGACTTTTCCTTTTAGCTATTGCTACAAGCATCGATGCTTTAGCTATTGGAATCACTTTTGCATTCTTAAACGTAAAGATAATTGAATCAGTTTTAGTTATCGGTTTAGTTACTTTTGTCTTATCTTTCATTGCTACAAAAATAGGTAAATTTATTGGAGATAAAATGCATCAAATTTCTCAAATAGTTGGTGGTTCAATCTTAATTCTAATTGGTTTAAAAATTTTATTAGAGCATTTAGGAGTTATTAATTTTTAGTTTTGTGTATAATATTGGCAGAAAATTTTTTTAAGATAATTTTAGGAGGTAGTTTATGATAATTCATTTAAGTAATTATGGATTAAATGAAATATTATTAGCATTTGCTTTAACCTTAATTGCTGGCTTATCAACTGCGATAGGTGGTTTAATAGCCTTATTTGCCAAACAAACCAATAAACAATTTTTATCAATCACTTTGGGTTTTTCAGCAGGTGTTATGATTTATGTTTCTTTTGTGGAACTGTTTTTCACCGCTAATAACACATTAACAATTGAACTTGGTAATAATTTAGGTCCTTGGATTAATCTTCTATCCTTTTTTGGAGGTATGGGACTTATTGCCTTAATTGATAATTTTATTCCTGAAGTCAGTAATCCTCATGAAGTACATGATGCAGATACAAAATCCAATAGGGATTATAATTTACTTCGTGTCGGTGTTTTTACTGCATTAGCTATAGCAATTCATAATTTCCCTGAAGGTATTGCAACCTTTATGGCATCACTTTCTTCGCCTACGTTAGCAATTGGTGTAACAATTGCGATTGCTCTTCATAATATCCCTGAAGGTATTTCAGTTTATGTTCCGGTGTATTATGCTACAGGAAGTAAGAAAAAAGCCTTTATGTATTCATTTTTATCAGGCTTAGCTGAACCTTTAGGTGCTATTATTGGTTTTTTGGTTTTACAACCGTTTTTATCAAATACTTTATTTGGAATTATATTTGCTGCTGTAGCAGGAATAATGGTTTATATTTCTTTAGATGAATTGTTACCTACAGCTCATGAATATGGTCAAACTCATTCAGCAATTTTTGGTATTATAGCAGGTATGGCAGTTATGGCTGTGTCGATGCTTCTATTTTAATTTTTCTAAATAAGAATATTAAGATTGATAGAGCTAATAAGCAAAAAGTTATTATAAGAAAAGAAATAAAACTTAGGTTGAAATTAGAAATGATTAAACCTGAAAAACTTGTCCCTAAAGCTTGGCCTAAACCATGAAGTAAATGGGCGATACTATAAAATAAGCCTGAGGATGAAGAATCTGATATCTTTCCGACAGTTGAATCAATACTAGGTGTTATTAACATTTGACCAATCGTAAAGATAATCGAACCAACGATTAAGATAATAATAGTATTAGATAACCCAATGAAAAAAACACCCAATGAGAATGAAAGCATGGCAATAAATAAAACAATGATAACATTAAATCTATTAATTACTTTATTAGTTATTAAATTTTGAAAAGATATTACTTCTATGCTCATAATTAGCCAAATTAAACCTATAAAAATATGGGCCAGATTTAAATCATCAAGTTTTAATGGTAATAAAAATGAAAGTTGAGCATAACCAAAATTAATGATTAAAATAATTATCCCAAAAAACAGCAATGTCCTGTTTTTTAATATTGTAAAATAGTCTTTTAGTTTAATACTTTTACTTTCTTTATGATTGTTTTTTATGAAAAATGAAAGGACAAAAATTAAACTAAGAATAATTGAAGCTATAATAAAGATAAGATATTGATAATTAGCTAGACCAAGTAAGATAATTAAAGCAGCGATGCCAACACCTATATTTGCAAAGATACCTCGATAGGAAAATGCTTTTTGTTTGGTTTCATCATTATCACATAAATCATTAATCGAACATTTTATAGTTGGTGCTAAAATACCATGCCCAAAACCACTTAATCCCCAAAATATTAATAATAGATAGTAATTGCTCATAATGCTAAAAACAAACATCCCTATCGCATGAATTGATGACCCAAGTGCTATTACGAATTTATGGTTAAGTTTATCAGAAAGGATTCCTCCAAGTAATGATCCGATTTCAAGTAAGATTAAGTTTACACTAATAATAACACTTATTAAAAAAGGGTCTATCTTTTTATATACACTTAGAAAGATAGGTAATATGGGAATAACTAAATAATTCGCTAAATGCATCAACAATGAAATTATTAAAAATAAAGTTAGTGAAACTTTGTGATTGCTTTTTAGTATCATCAAATCACCTTTAGTTATTATTCTCTAATTTAATTCTTAAAAACATCTTATTTGCTAACAATAATTTTAAGGAGGAAATAATATGGCAAATAAGACAAAAAAAGACCTAAATAATGAAAGAATTAGATTAAAAACAATTAAGAATATAGAAAAATATAAAGGAGCGTCAAAATTATTAATAAATGAAAGGATAAAATCATTAAATAAAGAATGGGATGCTTTTAAACTTTCAAATTTGATTTTATGGGGCCTTTCTTTTGTTTTTATTCTTTTAGGTTTCTTGTCATTTAATTTATGGTTCTTTTTTGCTTTAGTTATATCCTTTTATAGTTTTGTTTCAATTTTACTTAATCAAAATTTATTGAATTTTCTTCTAAGATCATTTGATTTTAGAACTAAAAAAGAAATCTTTGAAGAAATTATAATTTTGAAATATCTTAATGGTGATTTAACAGATTTAAATGGTGATGATATTAGGATATTACACG
>DUOZ01000006.1 GCA_012838555.1 bacterium
ATAACCATGATCTGCATCAAGCAAAATAAAACATTCACTTAAAACATAATTAAAATGATGACTCACCTCTTTTAATATTTGATGTCTATCATCTTTATTTCCCTCTAAATAATAATCTAAAAGAACTTCACCATAAAAAGGTGTGATGTTATTACCTTGACTATCTTTAATTTTAGTTATTTCTATGGTAGACCACTCATTACCCTTATCTTTTAAAAGATTAATGACACCAATAATAATGGAAAAAATCGCTATTAATATAACAATTATAAATAAAATAAGTCTTTTTTTAGAAAACTCTAATTTAAGTTCTCTTATTTTCATTAACTATGTCTCCTTTATAAGATAAAAGGAATAACCATGTATTCCTTTAAGCTTGATTAGTATTAATACTTTCTAACTTCTTTTGATATTCAATGAATTCCTTCGAATTTGCAAGAATAAAATGTCCTTTTCTAATTTCTCTTAATCTTGGTTTTTCTTCACTGTAATCATGAATAGAGGGATCATAAACTATTAACTTTTTATTTTTTTCTAATATTGGGTCAGGTATTGGTATTGCTGACATTAATGAAATGGTATAAGGATGAAGTGGATAAGAAAATAACTCTTCACTTTCGGCTAGTTCTACAATTTTACCTTTATAAATAACACCAATTCGATCAGAAATAAACCTAACAACCGAAAGGTCATGTGCGATAAATAAGTAAGTTATTCCTCTTTCTATTTGAAACTTCTTAAGCAAGTTTAGAACCTGAGCACGAATTGATACATCTAAAGCTGATATTGGTTCATCAGCGACGATAAACTGAGGTTCCATAATAATAGAACGTGCAATACCGATACGTTGACGTTGCCCACCACTAAACTCATGAGGATAACGAGTTAAATGTTCAGGTAATAATCCAACACTTATTAAAGCTTCTTCGGTTTTTCTAACTCGCTCTTTTTCATTTTCATATAGTTTAAAATTATATATTCCTTCAGAAACAATATAATCAATTGTCGCTCTTTCATTTAATGAGGCCGCCGGATCTTGAAAAATCATTTGAATATTTCTTATAACAAATCGATCTTCATATTTAGATAACTTACCTGAAATCCTCCTGCCTTTATAAATAATTTCACCGGAAGTTAAGGGATTAATTCTAACAATTGCTTTTCCAATAGTCGTTTTCCCACTTCCTGATTCACCTACTAAAGAAAAAGTTTCACCTTTATAAATATCAAGACTAACATCATCAACAGCTTTAAATACTTTTTTACCACTACCAAAGGTAATTGTCACATTTTTTAAAGACAATATAGGTAATTCTTTGTTATCGATTTTTCTTTCTAATTCAGGGTCAATTTGAATCTTTGCATCTTCTAATTGGAGTTTTGCTCTTTGGTATTGGTCAATCTTATTTCTAAACATACTATTTATCTTTTTAAAAAAATAACGTACATCATTTTTAACAAAGTAAATCAGTCGCATAAATACTTTTTTAATCATCTATCATTCACCCCTAACTTACTAGATAATTTTTTATGTAAGTTTTGAATCGCTTTTGGCGGTTCAACTTTAGGAGCTCTAGGGTCTAGCAACCAAGTTTTAGCATAATGTGTTTCACTTACTTTAAAAAATGGAGGTTCTTCAACAAAATCAATTTTCATTGCATAAGGATTTCGAGGCGCAAAAGCATCACCTTTAACCTCATTATATAAAGATGGAGGTGTTCCATGTATTGTATATAATTCTGTTCCTCTTTCTGATAGTTGAGGCATTGATGAAAGTAAAGCCCAAGTGTAAGGGTGTTTAGGATTATAAAAAATCTCTTCAACAGTACCTATTTCAACAATTTGACCTGCATACATAACAGCAACTGTATCAGCAACATTAGCAACAACACCTAAATCATGAGTAATATAGATTGTTGTAAAACCATATTCTTTTTGCAAATCCTTAATTAAATCGATAATTTGAGCTTGTATTGTAACATCTAATGCTGTTGTCGGTTCATCACAAACTAGAATTTTTGGTAAACAAGCAAGTGCGATTGCTATAACAATTCTTTGCCTCATTCCTCCTGAATATTGAAACGGATAATCATAAAATCGTTTTTGGGCATTAGCAATACCTACTCTTTTGATTAAGTTAATGGCAATCTCTTTAGCCTCAGAGGGTGATTTACCTTGATGTAACATAATAACTTCACTTATTTGCGAACCTATAGTCTTAATCGGATTTAATGAAGTCATTGGATCTTGAAACACTGTAGCTATTTTATTACCACGAATACTTTGCCATTCTTTATTAGTTTGTAATTTAGCTAAATCTTGGCCTTCAAACCAAATTTCGCCATTA
Organism: bacterium; assembly: GCA_012838555.1. Classification (GTDB taxonomy): domain Bacteria; phylum Bacillota_I; class Bacilli_A; order RFN20; family DUOZ01; genus DUOZ01. The sequence continues at coordinate 2,348 of DUOZ01000006.1, forward strand.
GTAATTCGGCCATTTTCTTCTAACATTCCCGTAAATGTCTTGGTTAAAACACTCTTACCTGAACCAGATTCCCCTACAATGGCAATCGATTGACCTTCATAAATATCTAAAGACACATTTCTAATCGCCCTTAAGATTCTAGCTCTAACATTAAACTTAACTTCTAGATTCTTTAAAGATAAAACAACCTTTCTTTCTTTATCCATAAATTACCTCCTACATCATATGTGTCTTTGGATCTGAAGAATCTGCCAAACTTTGTCCAATTACATATAAGGTAACTGTTACAACAGAGGCTACTATAACAGGAATCCAAAAAACATGAGGTTTATTATCCATATAAACAGACATATTTTGAATTAAACGTCCTAAAGAAGGTGTTCTATTATCAATACCTACCCCGATGTATGATAGAAACACTTCATAAGAAATATAAGAAGGCAATTCACGCGAAAGTAAGGTTACAATAACAGAGGTCATATAAGGCAAAATATTATTTTTTATCATTCTCATTTTCCCTGTCCCTAAACATCTAGATGCCAAGTTATACTCTCGGTCTCTAATAATAATAACTTGTGTTCTTATAAAATAGGCAATATAAATCCACCCTGTAATGGTCATCGCAGCGACTAATTGCCAAAACCCAGCACCAACAATATACATAAAGACCATAATAAAGAGAATTAATGGTACGTTAGAGACAACATTATAGACTTCCGTCATAAATTTATCTACAGTTTTGGAATAACCCCAAATCGCTCCGATAACAACACCTAAAAACATATTAATTATTGAAGCAATAAACGATAATAATAGCGAAGTTCTTGCACCAGCCCAGACAGCATCAAAAAGCGAATTTCCATAATCATCTGTCCCAAACCAATACTTAAAAGATGGATTTAATAACCAAGTTTCAGGTTTATTAATATTAGGTGTTACCATTGGGTCATAACCTGAAAATTCAGGTTGAACAAAGGATAAGAAAAAAATTAAAAACAATAAAAATAAAACTATATAATTGATTTTCTTAGAAAAGAACGACCTTGCTACAGAATTCCAATAAGAATACTTAGGAGCAACTATTTTTTCAGATTCAATATAATCACTCGATACTAACTCAAACAAGTTTTCTTTTTTACTATCTGCCATAATACTACCTCTCTTTCTCCGAGAATGTAATTCTAGGGTCAACTATTGTCATTAAAATATCCCCAAGTAATAAGGAAAAAACTGATAAAGCCGTGAAAATAAAGGCTAGTCCTATAACCATGGAGTTATTATATTCGTTAATCGCACTAGTAAGCATTTTCCCCATACCAGGTACAGCATAAACTCGTTCAGTAATAATCGCCCCAGTTAAGGAACCTAAAATCGCCATCGGCATACCATGAACAATCGGAATAATGGCGTTTCTCATAATATGTTTACTAAAAATTGATGACTCACTAAGTCCTTTCGCCCTAGCAAACTTAACATAATCTGATAATGATTGGTCAATCATATATCGTCTCATCCACATCATTAAACCAGCGATACTTGGAAGTGTTAATGAAATAATAGGTAAAATATAAGAAATAATATTTTGTGCACCATATTGAGGGAATTTAACAGGTAAATTAAATATGTTAGACCCAATTCGACTAAACATAAAAATATAAGCTAGTGAAGGTACCGAAATGATAAAAACGATATAAGCAATGCCAATTTTATCAAATAACTTATTTTTATTTCTTGCCATATAAATCCCTAAAGGTAATCCGATAATATAGGCAAGTATTGTTGCTATAACACCAATGATAAAGGAAGTTGACATCATTGATGGATCTCTTAAATAAGAATCACAATTAGCATAATTATCAACAAATCGTAATTTTTCATTATCTGACAAAAGAGGCTTATATTTACATGAGTGTTCTACTAATGAGGTATTTGCTTTTACACCTGTTGGAAACGTTATTTCTTTAGATTTTGGTTCACCTTGTCTAGCAGTAATTGCACCTAAAACACTTTGACCTTGAAAGGTTGGAAAAGATTGACCTAAATTAAATTCAATCCAATTAAAATGAATAAAAGGGAAACTAGAATTAACATAAATTAAGTATTTATGATTACATCCAGAACAAACTAAAGCAGGATTTCCACTCCAGTCAGTTCCGAACTTAATTTCACGTTTAAGATTAGGATTATTCGGGTCTTTAACCCAGTTAGGATAATCAATGATTATTAGATTACTAGTCCACTCAAAAAACATTTGAAGAGGCGATTTATCTTTAACAGCATAAGGAATCCCTCTTAGATACTTATCAACTTTATATCCTCTTTTAATGTAATACTCACTAAATTCTTCATATTCACTAGGATTAGTAGTACATGTTTGGGCATTTAATGAAGAAGGATCAGAAGCATACTTTAATGCACAATAATCAATTATTTCAACAAATTCAATATAACCATACTTCTCTAACATCCCATTCATATAACTTATCCGTTCATCATGTTTCGTATATTTCGATAAGTTTGTATCATTATTAAAAATATTTTCTTTAGGGATTAAACCATAAACTAAAATAAAGATAATAGCGACAACAATAAAGATTGATAAAATCGCTCGGATAATTCGATTAAGAATATATCTAGCCAAATAAGGTCGCTCCTTTCAATATGGTTGGAGAAAAAGGACTAGGATATCATCCTAATCCTTTATTTTAATAAGGTAATATGTTTATTTAATCAAGCGCATTAAGCTGTCTTTCTCTTTCAGTTGCCCATTCTGCCTTAAACTTATTAATTTCTTCCAAAGTCAAAATTTCTTTAGCTACTTTTAAATGTTTTAATTTCTCATTATCTGTACCAAATAAGGTATAAGGTACGGTTCTAGGTATTACCCTAGTTGCAGCATAGTTTCCTCCTTGTGTTAGAAAGTTTATAGCAACAGCTTGGTCAATAAAATAGGCTTCTAACTTAGCAAATAAGACAAAACGTTTAGTCATATCATTAATTTCAGCAGCTGCTTCATCTAATAAAGTTTGATAATCTCCTAGTACAGCATTATAAGCAGCGATATCATCTGCATCTGCCTCTTCATCATTTTGAAAAGTAATACCAATAACACTCATCATATCGGCTCCATAGGCAAATATACTTAAGAAAGTTAATGGATCACCATAATCAGGTCCCCAACCTGAACCCCAGAAGAAGTCAAAGTTGGCTTGTTCACCTGTTTCAGCACGATATCCCGAGTTATTATAATCATCAACTGTTGAAGCAGCCATTAAATCAACGACTATGAAATCAGTTCCTAGCACTTCCTCAATATTATTTTTAAATGAAAGTGCTTGTTTTGATTGAATTTGATTCGGTGCGTAATAAACAATATCAATGTGAATTGGGAATGTCACTAATCCACCAAGTTCAGTTTTAGCTGCTTCCCTAAATAAACGTGCTCGTTCTGGATTATATAAACCATCATTATTATCTTTCAAATTCCCATCAAATTTAGGGTCTAGTCTTTTTAATTCAGCTTCAACTAAATCTCCATAAATTGTACCCGCTTCATAATTTCTACCTGTATCATCTGTGTATTCATCACTAATAAAGACAAATTCAGGTGCAACTAAGGTTGATCTTAGACCACTATTTTTTAAATCTTCACCTTTTTGTTGAGCATTAAATGCTGCTCTATCCCAGGCAAATTGAACAGCTTTTCTAAAACTTTTATTTAAAATCGCTGTCCTAGTATCTTCTTTCATTTGCTCATTATCTTTTTTTATTGATACCGCCGAACCAACTTGATAATTCTTTCTATTTAAGTTCCAAGCACCATAGAAAGTAACAGCAGTTGTATCTGCTACGTATAAATTATCAGGAATTCTAGATTTAGCAGTTTCTAGAATCGTATTAGAAATCCCCATTCCTGAATATGTCCCTTTAATAAAATCTTCAAATGTTTGAGAAGTATTACTTCCATCATCAAAGACATATTTAACTGTTTTAACTTTAACCGTATCTGCATCCCAATAGTTTTTATTAGCAACTAATTTAATTTCAGATTGTGTTGTATAACCCGCCATTAAATAGGCTCCATTATAAAGAATTGAACTAGGTTGACCAACAACCCCAAAACTACAATTATCTTTAGCAGCCGACCACTCCGTCTTTCCAAAGGCTCCACCTTTAGAAATAAAGAACTCACGATGAAGTGGTAGGAATGGATTATAGGTCAAATAGGTTAAAAAGTATGGGATTGAATCAACAAGGTGATATTCAAGTGTCTTTTCATCAACTGCTTTAACACCAACTTGTGAAAAATCTGTTATTAACCCTAAAGAATATTCATATGCATTATCAATTACACCCCAAAGTAAGTACTCTAACCCACCTTCTGCATCTAATAAATGCTGCATACCTGCAACAAAATCATCAGCAGTTACTTCATCATATACATTTCCTTCAAAGTCTACCCAATTAGCATCTCTTAAATAGAATGTATATACTTTTTTATCTTCACTTACTTCCCAGCGTTCGGCTAGTGATGGACGTAAAATGCCATAAACATCATATTCAATTAATCCATCAACCAAATTAACTAGAACTTCAGAATCAACTGAATGATATGTAGCAAGATAGTCGAATGTCTCCATATCTGTAGTAAACATTGTTTTATATGTGTCAACTAAATTAAGTTTTCTACCAACACCATCAATTTCACCAATAACATTAACTTCTTCAGTTGGGTTACAACCTATAAGTAATATTGAGGCGACAATTAATGTAGAAAATAAGGTCAATTTCCTGTTTCTCATCTTTTATCCTCCTTAAAACATAAAAAAATCATTATTACATTAGTTATTTTTACCGCTAAAAAGTTTTTTATGTAAAAACAAAAATATTAATATTGACCAAACAAAAAACCTCCACTGTCGTATTGGAGGTTTAAATTTTTTATTTTATGATTAACTCATTTTACATACATTATGAGCTTGAAGACCACGATCTGTTTCGCAAAGTTCAAATTCTACAATTTGACCTTCCTCAAGAGTTTTATACCCCTTCTCATTGATTTGAGAATAGTGAACGAAGATATCTGGACCCTCACCTCGATTGATAAAGCCAAATCCCTTCTCTGCATTAAACCATTTTACTTTGCCCTGCATAATTCTTTACCTCCTTTAAAAATGTGACTAATTAAGGCTTCGGTTTACTTAGCTTTCGCTTGACCTTATTATATGTCACTAATTAACTAGATTCAAAAAAATTCGTTCGACAATTAACGACAAACCATCGATAAAACAAGGATTTTTATTTTTTTTGCTCCCAATTTTTTTGCTAAATTTAAGCATGTTTTCATTGTCTGACCAGTTGTTAAAACATCATCAATTAATAAGATTTTACCTTGTGTTTTTATACCTTTATCTACTTTGATTACGTCTTTTATGAGATGTCTATTTTCATAAGGTTGATCACTTTGTTTATAGTGTCGGTTTTTGTAAAAAAAATTTTTGCGTTTTGACTTTAAATTTTCAAAAATCTTATCAACATGATTAAATCCTCTTTTTAAATCATCTTGTAATGAAGATGGTACTCTTACTATTAAATAACCTTCATATAGAATGTTTAAATAAAATATAAATCTTTCCAAAAAAATCGGGGCTATACTTATATCATATAAACCTTTTAACCTAAATAAATGATCTTTAATTGATTGATAATCGTATATAGCTAAACCCATGCAATCATCTATTTTAAACCTTTTAAAGATTACCTTAAACGTTGAAAAGCAATTATAGCAAAGGACAAAGACATCATTAAAAAGGTTATTAAGCGAATCATCACTTCGATGCAACTTCTTACACAAAGGACATAACTTCATCATTATTTACCTTTACTAAATTTTCATAAGCTCTTTGCATCTCGCTTGTTATTTTTGAAGCAAGGAAATAAACATCACCACTTGGATATTTCTTTTTTCTCCCAACCCTACCAGCGATTTGGATTAAATTCATCGTATTAAAAATATAATGATTACTAAAAAGAACAATCACTTGTAAGTTAGATAAAGTAATACCTCTTTCTAAAATCGTCGTGGTAAATAAAACATTATATTCTTGACGTCTAAACTTAGATAAGATATCTTCTTTCTTTATAACTTGTGAATGAAAATAATAACACTTATTATCAATCAGACGATATAAATAATAAAAATAAAGACACATTTTTATTTTTGGCAAATAAACTAGACATGGCTTATTATTTCTCTTATATTCATTTAACTTTTTAATCATAAATATTATTTGCCTAAATGAATCTTTTTTTAATAATTTAGGTGTTGGAACTGGATAACCATGATACCTTTTATTTAAATTTAGCGACTTATATTTATCATAATTTTTACTTGGTGTTGCACTCATAAACACAAAACTTCCATAACAAGTATCTTTAACTAGATTTTCTAAAACCTTATTACCAAAATAAGGAAAAGCATCGACTTCATCAATAATACATAACCCAAATTTATCCTTATAACGCCTTGCTTGATGAGCAGTTAAAACGATGATATCACCATCAAGAACTTTACTATGACCTCCATAAACTGAAGTTACTTTTAAGTTTTTAAAGATTCTTTTCAGTCTTTGACCTATTTCAATAACAACTTCTCTTCTTGGAATAATAAAACCGACCCTACATCCTTGTTCTATAGCTACTTTAATTACTTTTAAAACAATTTCGGTTTTACCTGCTCCACAAACAGCATTAACTAAAACATCTCTTTTATTTAAATAACTTTGAACTAAATTATTGGCTATTTTTCTTTGATCATATGTTAAATGATAATTTAAATAAATGTTAACCTTTTTAGGTTTAATCGTTTTAGAAATGTTTGCTATTTCTTGATTAAAATTTAAGCATAATAAACAATATGGTTTATTATTTTTATAACTAACATAAAGTTGTTTTTTATTACCACATTTAGGACATATAAACAAATAATCACCCCCTTTATAATAAATTCGATGTTAAAATAGAATAACCATTTTTAAATAAAAGAAAATTATGAAATTATATGGTAAAATAAAAAAGGTGATTCTATGAGTAATGAGTATTTAACAATTAAAGAAGAAGTAATAGCCCAAATTGAGGTTGAAAAGTCAAAATTCATTTGTTATTTATATCCTTGTGATAATGAAGAAGATGCTAAATCTATTTTAAAAGACATTAGAAAACAACATCCAAAAGCCAATCATCATTGTTATGCCTATATTTATAATAATGGTACTTACTATAAATCTAGTGATGATGGAGAACCAGGCGGTACAGCAGGTATGCCAATTTTAAATGTTTTAAAAGCTAAAAATTTCAATAATATTATCGCTATTGTTGTAAGATATTTTGGGGGAACTCTTCTAGGAAGAGGTGGCTTAATTAGAGCCTATACACACGCAACAGAAAAAGGCATTGAAAATGCCCAAATTTATGCAGAAGGGTTTAAAAGAATCTATTCAATCACAGTTGATTTTTCATTTTATGATATAGTCAATCAAAGACTAAATCATCCTTCTTTAAAAATAATTGATCGAGAGTTTAATGAAAAAGTAACAGTTAAAGTTATCTTATTAGATGAATTTGATTTTAATAATATTGTAGATTTAACTAATGGGAATGCCATTATTAATGATGAAGGTGAATCTCTTTATACTTATAGAGTTTAGACAAAGAAAAAAAGAAGTTGCACTACACAACTTCTTTTTTAATGATCGGCGATCATTTCTTTATATCTTTAACTGCTTTACCAAAGTACTTTTGTGGGTTTACGTATTCTTGATCTATCTTTACGCGGAAGTGCAAGTGGTTGGTATCCAAATCACTGCCAAATACAGCTTCTCCAGCTTTACCAATAATATCTCCCTTTTTGATTTCTTGTCCAATTTGTAGATCCGAAGATGATAAAGAACTATAGATTATCTCGATATTATTTTCGGAAGCAACTGTAACTGTTAATCCCATGATTGGGTCGTTAACTTTATTAGTTACTTCTCCTGATAAGGATGCTATTACAGTAAACTGTGTATTATTAATAGCAAAGTCCATACCTAATGATGGTTCATAGTTACCATCATAATAAACAACTGATTTGGATAGTTGTTCACTTGGCGCGTCTGTTTCAAAGAAATATCGAACTGTCTGAACGTTTCCATTAAAAGGCTTTTCCATTATTTCATCAAGTGGATTAAAAACTGGAATACTTGTCGTCGGAGCACTTGTGGTTATTGATGTCGCTTGAGAAGATGTAGTCGGAAATGAAGTTGGTGGCTCGCCGCCAGTTGTAATTGCTAAAACTGTAAAAAAGACAATGGCTACGAGTCCAATTACCACACCGACTTTGGTTTCAGAAGACCACGCTGCAACTTTTTTCATCAATTTTTTCATATGATCACCTCGATAAAATTTTTGCCACTTTTGAGGTTTTCATACTTAAATAAATGAATTACATATTTTTAACAAGCTGCAGATTTTTATTATTTTACTCTTAAAATTTATTATTTGATATTTTTATAAACTTTAACAATATTTTCTTCACTAAAACCAAAATAATCTAAAACTTCATTAAGTTTTCCACTTTCACCAAAACGGTTAATTCCAAAAACATTTGATGCATATTTATACCAAATACTATCTGAACTCATTTCAAGTGCTAAACGTTTTTGAACTTTACTTGGTAATACGAATTCTTTATATGCAATTGATTGTTTTTCAAATAAATTTATACATGGCATTGAAACAACTCTAACATAAATATTTTCATTTTCTAACGCCTTTTGAGCCTGAAGAGCTAAACTAACTTCAGAACCTGAGGCTAAGATAATGCCATCAAGCTCTCCTTTTTCTTTAGAAACAATATAACCACCTTTAATAACGTCTTCATTATTAGTGTTTTCTAAATTAACTAAATCTTGACGGGTTAAAACAATACAAGTTGGTGTTTCTTTTGATTCTAAAGCAATTTTAAAGGCAAAATTTGTTTCATTTGCATCTGCAGGTCTAATCACATTCAAATTAGGAGTAGCTCTTAACATTGCTAATTGTTCAATCGGTTGATGTGTTGGACCATCTTCACCGACTGCAACACTATCATGAGTGAAAATAAAGATAGATGGAATTTGCATTAAGGCTGCTAATCTTAAACTTGGTTTCATATAATCAGAGAAGACAAAGAAACCTCCTCCAAAGGCTCTAATTCCACCATGAAGCGTTAAACCATTAACAATTGCAGCCATTGCATGTTCTCTAACTCCAAAGTTAATATTACGACCAATACGATTATTATAATCAAAGTCGCCATCAATTCCTTTAGCCTTAGTTGATTTAGTTAAGTCAGCACTACCTCCGATTAATGTAGGGAAGGTATTAGATAAAGTTTGGATAATCTTACCCCCGACATTTCTCGTTGCTGCTTTAGAGTTAACTTCATATCTTGGTAATAAGGAAAGATCAACTTCAAACTTTCCTTCAATAGCATTAATTAAAGTTTGATATAACTCTGGATATTCTTCTTTATATGCTTTCATTAATCGTCTCCATTTTAAACGAACACGATTACCACGATTATAAACACGACGTTTGAAGAAATCATAAACATCTTCATCAATTTCAAATGGGTTATTATTATAACCTAAATTATCTTTTAGAACATTGGTTTTTTCTTCTCCTAGAGGTGCTCCATGAACATCACTTAAACCTGCAAGAGGACTCATATAACCAATGATGGTTTTAATTTCAATGATAGTAGGACGATTTGTTTCTCTTTGAGCTCTTTTAATAGCACGTTTAATCGCACTAATATCATTACCATCATTAACTCTGATATAATGCCAGTTCATAGATTCAAATTTTGCTTTTACATTTTCATTACAAGCCATGCTTACAGCACCGTCTAATTGGATATCATTTGAATCATATAAAACAATTAGTTTACCTAATTTCAATCTCCCTGCTAAAGAAATCGCTTCTTGAGCAACACCTTCTTGTAAATCTCCATCACCTACTAAAGCATAAGTGAAGTGATCTACAACATTAAAGTTCTCCTTATTAAATTTAGCTGCTAAAAAAGATTCAGCAATAGCCATACCAACAGCCATTGATATACCTTGTCCTAATGGTCCAGTTGTAGCTTCTACTCCAGGAACATGCTTATATTCAGGATGACCAGGTGTTCTACTACCTACTTGTCTAAAATTCTTTAAATCCTCAATCGTTAAGTCATAACCACTTAAATGTAACAGTGAATATAACATTGATGAGCCATGACCTGCACTTAAAACAAAACGGTCACGATTAAACCAAGAAGGTTCTTTAGGTGATACATTAATTATTTCACTAAATAAAGTAAATACCATTGGAGCGGCTCCTAAAGCAATACCAGGATGTCCAC
>DUOZ01000112.1 GCA_012838555.1 bacterium
AACACGTTTAAATAATCTACTTTAAATTTATCATTCTGAAAACGTCATATTTTATAAGGTAAAATGGAAATTAGTCTTACAAAATGAATTCATTCTGAAAAACTGGATTTTACTTTTTCACTTATCGCCTTTATATTTATCAAGAACTAGTAAATAAAGCACCAACTTTACAAGCTCGGGCATAAGCCTTTGCTAAGTACTTATTAATATCCATTTTTGTATATTCATCATTTTCATGTCGTCCAGGTTTAGATAATTTATTTAATTCAAAAGTAAGCGGACCGTTAAAGTTAACTTTTTTCAATCTAGCAACAATATTTTCCCAATTAGCAATCCCATCAAAAGGAAGTAAATGCAAATCATCTAAATATGTAATATTCCCATTAAAATCTTTAACACCAAGATTATCATTTAAGTGAGTAGCGATAAGACGCTCACCATATAGACTTATCATATCTTTACCACGGTTATAGCATAACTCATGACCTGAATCATAACAAAAACCTACATATTCATTATCTTTAAAACTATCCATTAATGCTTCTAAATACTCTTCACCTTCGGTATTTTCAAAAGCGATTTTAACCCCTAGTCTTTTTGCTTCATTAATGATTATTCTAAAATGTTCAATCCCTCGTTTATTAGGTGTATGTTTATCAAAACCAATAAATGCATGCATTACCATAACTTGAATCTTATTAGAGGCACAATCATAAAGACATTCTAGCATTTCATCAATTACACCTTTAGCTTCTTCATGATTTTCCCACATTAAATCCATATTTAAATAAGGAGCATGGATTGATTGATAAATCATATTGATGGAATCTGCTAAACCTTTTATTTTTTTGATATTTTGACCTTTTTTCCAACCTGTAAAGAAACCATCAAAGCCAAACTTATGAAATAATAAAATTTGCTCTTCATCTTTTAATCCAAATTGTCCATTTGTACCTAAACATAATTTGACCTTATACATATTTAGGCCTCCTTTTTCCACAATTATATCATATAAAAAAGGACCTATGCGGTCCATTAATTATAAAGCTTTTTAACTTGTTAATTATAGCGGAAATAACTTCTGCAGAAAGAAGTAACGTCCGTCTTTTGGTCGTGCTCAGTTCTAATCTTTATGTTAATCTCAACTAGATTATAGATGTTATATTAACGTTTCTCAATCGTTTTTCAAGTTAACATAGTTGCTAAAGCGGAAATAAATATTGCACTTTTAATTATTTCATTTATTTATAGAATCAACGGAATTTACTTTTTCAATTATCAAAGCTTTTTAACTTTGAAACTTATAACTTTCAAGTAAGATTAAGAAATGATTAGCCTCTCTTATTACATGGTCGCCAAGAAGCGGTAAAATAAGAGATTTGATTTTACATGCTAAAATTCCTTCAGTACCTTGAGTTTTAAATCCTTGGATCTCCCTAGTTAACCTTAAACTATCATTTGTTACTTGTGGTAATACTTGAGGGAATTCTGACATTTGAAGAGCCTTTTTATTTAATTCACTAAATTCATGACCGAAATTATTAGCTAAATTAAATAAGTCAACTTCAGTTGGATCTAATAAACCGCGGATAAAGAAGGCATGTTCTCCCATGATTCGATTCCAAAAGATTTCTTGTCTAATTGCTTCTTCCATTACATTTGGTGAAGTTCGTTGTTGTATTTTATTTAGTAAATCAACAAATAAGATAGCTTCTCTTCTAATATGATCGAGTAATAAAACATAATTGCCATTAAAAACGATACAATTTAAGACACCATCAATTACTTTTGTTTTATAATCAATTAATCCTTGTGTTAATCTAATTGCTTGATTATTTAAAGCATTAACTTCTTCAATAACTGCTTGAGTGATTTGACTTTGAGGTCGATTAACTAAACTAAGTTCAAATGCCGATAAGTTCGTATCAATATTAAAGCCAGTTAAAGATGCGGTAGCTTTTTCTGCTTCAACTGTATATTTTGTAACTGCATCGTTTCTTACCCCTTGCACTCTAGAAGTAATATTAGCAGCTGTAGTAAGTGAATTATTGAACTCATGATTAAAATTGGTTGCTTCTTTAATTAGTTCATCAAATTTTGGAGGAAACTCAACCGCCATGAATAATGAGTGTTCTTTCATTATTCTTAAGAAAAACAAGTTTAAATCTAAAGACTGCCTGACATATGCTTCATTAGTTATAATAATATACACTCCTTCCAATTTCTAATAAAATATATGATTAAGACTGATAAGTTAGAATTTTAATTCTCAATTGATAAATACTTAATTTCATTTTTTATACTTAATTCGTTTAGTAATTGTTATTAACATAACATCTCTTTATAATATAATATGCTTGAAAGGATGATATTAAATGCAAATAGAAAAGCGTAGTTTTGGCAAGATTAATGATAATGAAGTAATAAATTATATCTTTACTCACAATTCAGGCTTTAAAGTTGAAATCTCTCCTTTTGGAGCGACTATTGTCAATATTGAAAGCAAAGATAGAAACCAAAACTTTGAAAGTGTAGTACTTGGATTTGATGAGGTAAATGATTACGTTAAATATGCAGGTAGTTATTTTGGTTGTATTGTAGGAAGAGTCGCAGGTAGAATTGAAAATGCTGAATTTACCTTAGACGATCAAAAATATCAATTAGCTAAAAATGACGAACCTAACTCTTTACATGGAGGGAATATTGGTTTTAACCAAAAATTATTTGAAGTTAAAGAAGTCAAAGTCGAAGATGATTCAGCTTATATTACTCTTTATTATTTATCAAAAGATGGAGAAGAAAATTATCCCGGTAATCTTGAATTAACAGTTACTTATATAATAAAAGACCATCAATTAGACTTAGACATTAGAGCATCTACTGATAAAACCACTTTAGTAGATATTACTAATCATGTAGGATTCAACCTCAGTGGTAATGTGAAAGAAACAATTAGAGACCACATTCTATATATTGATGCAGATAAATTCGCACCTTTAAACGAACGGTTTATTCCTTATACTTTAAAAAGAGTCGATGATACTGCTTATGATTTTAGAAAACCTAAGCTCATTAAAGAAGCACTTGATAGTGATGATGAACAAATTAAGTTTGCTTTAGGAATTGACCAGCCATTCTTATTAAATCATCAACATGATCCATCTATTTATTTATACCATCCAGAAAATGGAAGGCTTTTAGAAATTAAGACGACTCAAATTGCTGTTGTTGTTTATACAGGTAACTTCTTAAATGACTCTGTAATTATGAAAAACAATCAAAAAGGTTTTAAAAATGCCATGATTTGTTTAGAAACTCAATCATTACCAAATGCTATAAACAACCATGAGTTTCCTTCTTGTATTTTAAAACCAGGTGAGCTATATCACCAAAGAACTGAATATCACTTCAGTGTGAAATAATTTGCATAGTCGAGGATAAAAACCTCGGCTTTTTTTATTTGGCTCTTTACAGTTTTAATAAAGAAGATTATAATATTTTAGACAAAGTTAGGCATAGTTAACTTTTGGAGGGTTGTTATGAAACCATTAGATGAATTACTTATCGGTGAAAGTTGTAAAATAGTCCGAATAGATGCTTCAGAGTTAGTAAAAAGACGACTTATGGATTTAGGAATTACAAAAGGTATTACTGTCAAAATGTTAATGCAAGCACCTTTAAAAGATCCAATTGCCATTAGAGTGAGAGGTTGTACTTTAGCTTTAAGAAGAAGTGAAGCAAAGAAGATTTTCGTAGAATAGAGGGGACTTTTTATGCAGCTAAAAATTGCTTTAGTTGGTAACCCTAATAGTGGGAAAACAACATTATTTAATGTTTTAACTGGTTCAACAGCCCAAGTTGGTAACTGGCCTGGTGTAACAGTTGAAAAGAAATTCGGATATTTAAAAACTAATAAAGATATTCAAATTATCGACTTACCAGGAACATATTCTCTTTCTCCTTTTACAACAGAAGAAAGAATTACAAGAGATTATATCGTTAATGAAAATCCTGATATTATTATCAATATCGTTGATTCAACAAATTTAGATCGTAATTTATATTTAACAACACAAGTTCTTGAAACTGATATTAAAACAATTGTTGCACTTAATATGATGGATATAATTAAAAAACGTGACGTTCATATTAATAAAGAAAAATTAAGTGAAGCTTTAAAATGTCCAATTGTTGAGATTTCAGCAACAAAAGAACAAGGTATAGATGAATTAATTAATGAAGTATTAAATTATCACAAACAAGTTAAAAAGGAAATTTTAAATATCTACACAGAAGAATTAAATACTACACTTAGGAAAATATGTAATTTATTAGATTTAAAAGAAGACAGTTTATATTACTCTGTCAAAGTCTTTGAAAAAGATGAAATTATTATAGATGACTTAGTAATTGATGATTCAACTAAAAAGGAAATTTTCAAGTTAGTTGATATATATGAACAAGAACAAAATGATACTAGTTCAAGTATTATTAGTTCATATCGTTATCAATTTATTGATGAATTAATTGATAAAGTCATTGATAAAAAAGGCACTTCATCTAAGATTACGGAAATAATTGATAAAGTCGTTGTAAGCAAAATTATTGGTATTCCCATTTTCTTATTTGTAATGTGGCTAGTCTATTTTATCTCTGTTCAATGGCTTGGAGATATAACTATTGGTTTTATGGAAGAATTATTCGAAAATATTGGTGAGGCTGCTTCAAATTTCTTATCTAATATTCAAGTTATGGATTGGTTACATGACTTAATTGTCGATGGAATTATCGGTGGAGTTGGTTCGGTCTTAGTCTTTGTACCTCAACTAGCTTTACTATTCTTATTACTTACATTTCTAGAAGACTGTGGTTATATGTCAAGAATTGCCTTTGTTATGGATAGAATTTTTAAAAAACTAGGTATGTCGGGTAAATCATTCATCCCTCTAGTTATTGGAACAGGATGTAGTGTTCCTGCTATTATGTCTACTAGAACAATTGAAAATGAAAAAGAAAGAAGATTAACCATAATGTTAACTCCTTTCATCCCATGTAGTGCTAAAATGCCAGTCTTTACCTTATTTATAACAGTTTTCTTCTTTAATAATAGTCTAATGGCTCCAGCACTTTATGCTATTGGTATAATTATTGTTATTATCTCTGGATTAATATTAAAAAGAACCAAGTTATTTAAAAAAGATGAATCAACCTTTATTCTTGAATTACCAGATTATCGCTTTCCAACAATAAAGAATTTATTCTTACATACTTACGAAAAAATTAAATCATTTATAATCAAAGCCGGAACTATTATCTTTGTTGCTTGTATAGTCATTTGGTTCTTACAAAGTTTTGATTGGTCTCTAGTAAGAGTTGATACAGAGCAAAGTATCTTAAGATCAATTGGGGAATTTATTGCTCCAATCTTTATTCCTCTAGGATGGGGGAATTGGGAATCAACAGTTGCTATTATTAGTGGCTTCTTAGCAAAAGAAACAATTGTTGCTACATTTGGTATCATCCTAGGTGAAGAATTCTTAACAATATCATTAACCAATTTATTTACAACAGCAAGTGCTTTATCATTCGTTATCTTTATTTTGCTTGCATCACCTTGTTTTGCAGCAATCGGGGCTACTAGAAGAGAAATGGGTTCATGGAAATGGACATTCATTACTCTTATCTATCAAACAGGATTAGCTTATCTAGTTTCACTAATGGTTTATCAAGTTGGGAATGTGATATTATGAAGGACGTAATTTCAACAATTATTGTAAGTGGAATCTTACTCTTATGTGTTATTATTGTCATTTTTAGAGTAAGAAAAAACAAAGGCTGCCACTGTTCATGCGGCAGCTGTGAAAAATCTTGCTTTGCTAATTTTAAAGATTTCTTAAAAAGAAAGAAAGACAAAGAAACTATTTAAGTAAAGTATTTACTTCATTTATTGTAGGGAGAGATGGTATCGCTCCTTTTTTTGTTACACTTATAGCAGCTGCAGCATTAGCAAATCTAACCGCATTTGCTAAATCTTTTCCTTCATCTAAACATTTAGCTAGTGCACCATTAAAACAATCACCTGCTGCTGTTGTATCAACTGCATCAACTTTAAATGCTTCTACTAACTCACATATGTTTTCATTAACAATTAAAGCACCTTTTTTACCTAATGTAACTATCACATTTTTTACACCTTTATTTAATAATTGATAACATGCTTCTTTTATTTCATCAATAGATTCAATACTTTCTTTATTACTTAAAAGAGCAAGTTCTGTTTCATTTGGTGTCAAATAAGTAACTGAACTTAATGTTTCGTCTTTTAAATGAGAATATGGTGCAGGATTTAAAATAAAGATTTTATTTTTACGCTTAGCAATTTTGGCTAATTCATCAACAATTTCCATTTTTAATTCTAACTGAGCTAAGATTATATTACACTTATCAAATAATGCTTCATATTTATATAAATCTTCTACTTCGACACAATAATTCGCTCCATTAATAATAACAATTCTATTTTCACCATTATTTTCGACTAAAATCGTAGCAATACCTGTTGAAACACCATCTTGTTTAGAAACATAACTTTCAACATTGTTTTCTTTTAATGCTTCTAATAAAGTTTCACCATAACTATCATTACCAACTTTACCTAACATACTTACATTTCCATTTAATCTTCCAATTGCAATCGCTTGATTAGCACCTTTTCCCCCACAATATTGATTAAATGTTATACCATTAATCGTTTCTCCACCTTTAGGTACTCTATTTACATAAGTAACCAAATCCATATTTAAACTTCCAACAACTAAAATAGACATATTAAAAATCCTCCTATTACTACTTCTATAAAACCTTATTAGCAACACTATTTCTAATGACTAATTTAGGTTGAATTAATATCTTCTCAACATCACTATCTAAAACTGTTTTATTTTTTAAAGCATTAAAAACATAATCACTAACTCTTTTAGCAATCAAACCAACATTTTGATTAACGCTTGTTAGAGGTACTTCTAAAATCGCAGAATAGAACAAATCATCATACCCTACAATTGATAAATCATTAGGAATCTTAATCTTATGTTCTTTACATGCTTTTATCACACCATATGCCATTAAATCATTCGTTACAAAAACTGCAGTTACACCTCTTCTTTTAATTAGTTCTAAACCTAATTCATATCCTGATTCAAATGAATAATTACCTATCAGTAATAACTTATCATTATTATCAATACCCGCTTCTTTTAACGCCTTTAAATATCCATTATATCTATTAAAGGCACTACTAACTTCTAAAGGACCGCTAATACATGCTATACTTTTATGCCCATTTTCAATTAAATGCCTAGTAGCTAAATAACCTCCATATTCATTATCCGAAACAATCTTATTACAATCTAACCCTAAAATTTCTCTATCCACTAATAAATATGGAGTATCAATCGAACTTAATAAATCATTAATTTTATTTATATTTTCCTTTTGTAATGATTCAATTGAAGGTGTATAAATTAAAAAATCAACATTACGACGATTAAGTAACATAATCGCTTTTTTATCACGTTCAAAAGATTCATTACTATTTGAAATGATTAAATTATAGCCATTACTAATAAGTTCAGTTTCAACACTTTTAACAATTTTAGCAAAAAAAGTATTTTCAATATTTGGTAATATATAACCAATAGTCTTTGTTTTTTTAGTAATCATACTAGCTGCAATGGGATCAGGAAAATAATTAATCTCATATGCGCACTTTTTAACTTTCTCAATTGTCTCTTTGCTAATTGTTGATGACTTATTATTAAGGACTAAAGAAACTGTTGTTATTGATACATTAGCTCTTTCTGCGACATCCTTGATTGTAACCTTTCGATTCTTTTTCATTTAAACTCACCTCCATTAAAACGTTTTACTAAGTATTATAATATCAAACCTAATTTTGATTTGTCAAACTTAGAATAACATTAAAAAGAAAGTTATAAATTGATGGTTAAATTTAAATAATTTTATTTAACATAAACAAATTTGGAAACTTCATATTTTTCCTTAAAATATAACTAAAATAAAAAAGTTGAATTAAGACTATTAAATCTAAATTCAACTTTAGTACATTTATTAAACAGTTTTATTAATATTACTCCACCAATTAACATGGGTGTAGATATAAAATGCTACAATTGCCCTTATTACTTCGCTTATTCTTTCTAACATAAAGATAAAGACAACAATCGAGGTATCAAGGCCTAAAGATGCTAAAATAGTATGAAGGAAAGTCATCTTTTCATATGCTTCTGGAATAACAAAGACAAAGAGTAAAATAATCGGAAGTTTAATACAATAATACACAATATTTGAAATAAAGATTGGGGCTTTAGTATAACCACCCGCTCTAGTTACAAAAATAACATTTATTGCATAAAACATAAATGGTAATGATAAAGCATATAAAATCATAATTGTTCGTAGTAATCCTATTTCATGCTCTTTAAAGCCAAATAAAGGACCCACTAGTGGAATTAAAGCAATCATGACTAATCCTGAAAGAATTGAAAAGACAAAAACATATGCTAATTGCCATCTAGCATTATCTCTTGCTTCCTGTATTTTCCCTGCACCTAAACGAGTTCCAACTAAAATCGAGGCTGCTGTACCCATACCACCTACTAAAACGATGACTAAATCAACAATCGTTTGAGTAACTGAGATTGAAGCGATAATGGTTGGATTACCTTCATCAAGTCGAGCATAAACAAACATCATGATAATAAACATCATTTGTGTTAAAAATTGCGCAAATACAAGAGGTTTGGCTCTTTCAAAAACAGCTTCGACCAATATTTTAGGTATGGAAAAGATTTCTTTAAGTTTTCCATAAAACGGTGGTTTCTTAATATAATAATATATCACTAATATTGCTAATTCGACAAAACGACTTATTAAGGTCGCAATCGCAGCTCCTTTAACACCTAAAACAGGGAAACCTAAATACCCATTAATTAAAATATAGTTACCGATAGCATTTACAAATGCAGCTGCAAATGCAGATATTAAAGGAACTTTTGTCATTTTAATTGGTCTAAAGGTAAATGTTAAAGCATTGGTAATTGCTAAAGGTAAAAAGGAAATAACGACAATTGAAAGATAATCGATCGCATACTTTCGATAATTTACACTATTAACATCATCTTGTTTAACGGCACCAATTAAAAAATCGATAATTTGTTCATTGAAAAAGTAACCAATTAAAAAAGCCAATATGGCAAAGATAGAAATAACGATTAAGTTGATCCCAAACATTTGTTTTAATCGATCTTGCCTTTTCGCTCCAAAGAATTGAGCAATAAAGACCGAACAAGAAATAGCAATAGCTATTAATATCGCATTAAAAGAATTAAAATAACGATTAGCAATTGATACTGCCGCTGTCGCAGTTGAACCATCAAAACTAGATACCATGAATGTATCTAGTGCATTAACTATAGATGAAACAAATTGTTGAAAAGCAATTGGAGATGCTACTATTAATAACTCTTTATAAAATTCTTTATTACCAATATACCTCTTAAAAATAGACATATTAAGACCACCTTTAATAACTACCTATTTTACCACAAATAAAAATAAATACTAGTTGAAAATAGGTAACTCCTTTACTTCATCATAATCTTTAATAACATAATCAGAATATTTCTTAACAATATCAACATAAGGATTCATTGTTGGTTCATATACACCAATAACATTAAATCCGGCATTTTTAGCTGTTCTTATTCCATGATATGCATCTTCAAAAACAAAACATTCATTAACTCCTAAATTAGCACTTTTAGAGCACGCTAAATAAACATCAGGGTAATCCTTACTCTTATTTACCATTTGCGTTGTATAAATATGTGTAAAGTAATCCTTAATGCCTAAACGTTCTAAGACTTTATCTGTTAATTCTCTTTTTGTTGCCGTAGCAACCATTAAAATAACATCTTTAGATTTCAAATAATTAAATGTATTTAATATATTACCTTTTAAAGTCACTGTATTTAAATAATGGTATTCCATTTTACTTTCCCAAATACGAACCAACTCATCTTTATTTAAACCAAATTTTTCACTTACATAGACACATGTTTCATACATACTTTTAGGTACCCATGTACGACAAATCTCTTCATAATCTGGAACATTATACTCTTTTAATAACTTATTTCCTTCTTCCATCCATAAACCCATACTATCAATAATTGTACCATCTAAATCAAAAATCGCACCTTTAATCATTAATTTCACTCCATATCTATAATATTATTATTAAATCAACATATTTATTATATAATAATTAATGTAAAATTGTTGGAGGTAAGGTAAAAATGAAGAAAAAAGTAATAAAAAGTGAACATCAAGTTATAAGAAAAGGAAGCATGATTGATTTTTGTGTTGATACTATCACTTTAAGTGATAATAAATCATATACAAGAGAATATGTTAAACATCCAGGTGCAGTAGCCATATTACCGTTTTTAGATAATGATCAAATTATTTTAGAAAATAATTACCGTCATCCATTTAATAAAACTTTAATTGAAATACCAGCTGGTAAACTTGAACCAAATGAGAGAATTGAAGAGGCAGCTTTAAGAGAATTAGAAGAAGAAACCGGATATAAAGCTAATACAATTATCCCAGTCGGTTCAATGATTCCTGTTGGTGCTTATTCTACTGAAATCATTTACTTTTTTGTTGCATACAACTTAGAAAAAACTAAAACAAATCAAGATGAAGATGAGATGTTAGAAACTTTTGTTACATCATTTGATGAAGCTATCAAATTGATTTTAGAAGATAAAATTAATGATGCTAAAACAATTTCTTTACTCTTAAAAGTCAAATTATTAAGAGACTTAGGAAAATTTAAAAAAGACTGATTTATTTATCAATCTTTTTAATTAAAGCAAAGCCATCACCAATATCATCTTTATATTCAACAATAAATTCTGTATTGTTAGCTAAATACTCTTTAAACACTTCTGTTTTTTTAATTAATTGCTGAGCCTTTTTGGGCTTAGCATTTTTTATTACATCTAAAAGCAACATATTATCAACGATAATAATTCCATTCTTATTTAATAAAGGACTAAACTTTTCGATAAACTTAATATTTTGACTTTTAGCAGCATCAATATAAATTAAATCAAAATCGCCGTCTAAATTAACATTTAAAGCATCATCAAAAATTACTTTAATCTGGTCTGCTAGATTAAACTTTTTTATATTTTTAATTGCTTCTTGATACATTTGTCCATTTCTTTCAATCGTAACAATATTAATCTTTTTATCAATAAGTGCTAAAAGAATACTTGTATATCCAATCGCTGTTCCAATTTCTAAAATCTTTTCATATTTATTTTTAAAAATAGTTTCTTTTAAGTAATTAACAGCATCCGGTCTAGATATTGGAACATAGTTTTCTTTTGCATATTTTTCCAATTCTCTAATCATTACTTTAATCCACTTTCATCTAAAAATTCATTAATAACATCTAAAGGTATAGCAAAACTTTCATCAGGTGAATCTTCTGAACCCCATGTATTAATACCTACTAAATTGCCGTAAATATCAACTAAAGCTCCACCACTATTACCACTATAAATAAGTGCAGAGTGTTTAATTACTTTATAATCAACATTGGCAATTCTTGCCATTCCTTTAAATTGACCAAAAGTAACATTACCTTCAACTCCAGAAGGATTACCTATCGCCATTAAAAACTCATCTTTAGCTAAAGGGTTATCTAATCTTTCATCAATATCGACAATTGTCACATCAAATGAAGATGTTAACGAGAAAGAAACAACTGCAAGATCCTTATCTTTATCATAAGAAAGTAAGGTTCCTGTACTTGTATTTCCATCCATTGTCAAAATCGTTATTTTAAATTGATATATACTACTATTACTAAAAACATGATAATTACTTAAAGCATAGTAATTATTACCATCACCTTTATAAATAACACCTGAACCTGTACTTGAACCTTTATTTTCAATAAAAGGACCAATTCGTCTAAAATATTCAACTTCAATTAAAATATTTCCATTTCTAACATAATCTCTTGTTTCAATAATTAAGTTTTGAAAATCTTCAATGTTTTCAACTTTATATGAACTTTTATCTTTTAAAGAAGATTTATTTGTATTACTAGAAGTATTTGTGATAGATGAATTTTGTTGATTAATGATGTTTTTATATAATGACTCAATCTCACTATCACAACTTACTGCAAAAATACTAATTAATAAAATAACAACTACAAAAAGTTTCTTTTTCATCTTATCACCTTCTTAAATATAACGATACAGTATTTATATTTGTTGGTAGAAAAAAAGATAGCCTGCGACTATCTTATTAAAACTTAGGTGAATTAATTAGGATTGCTAGAATGAAAAAGGCCACACCTAACCAAAGAGTAATGTTAGATAAAACTTTTTCAATTCCTCTTTCTTTGATTCTTATATAGTTACCTCTGTTACCACCCATGATGGTTCCTGATGCTCCATCAGACTTACCGCTTTGCATCATTGTTAAGATTAAGATTAGGACAGCTACTATTAAGAATAATACATCAAGAAATTCCATATATATACCTCCTAGTTTTCCTAGATTTTAACGCACTATTAACAAATAAGGCCCATAAACCAGCCTATTAAATATGATACCACAATTGCCACAGAAGGCAAGAGATAAATAAATTTATTTTTTACTACTCTACGGTTAGATGAGACAAACAAGAACAAGGAAATAACAACATTTACTAAAACTAAACCCATAAATCCTTGATAATCACTACTGTTTATCAGATTATCAAAGGTAGCATTTTCTAAATAAAATAAATCTCCATAGAATAAAATCGTTAAATTAAACAAATGTGATCCTACAATTCCACCTATTGCCATATTACCTTGACCCATTTTAGCTAAAGAAAAAGCAGAAACAGTTTCAGGTAAAGCTGTACAAATCGATAACAACAAAGCTCCTGCAAGTGAATTACCTAAGTTATAACCTTCTTCACCACTCATTAAATCCACTACATTAGTTAGTATTGATGAAATAACGATAATTGATACAGCAACTAATAAAAATAAAGTTACTACTGCTTTTAACGATAAATGTTCCAAGCCACTTTTATTACTTTCTTCACTTATTTCCGTATTATTATACATGACATAAACAAAGTAGACATAAAAGACAAATAAAGCAAAATATAACCCTGAAATTGAAAGAGGACCTAAATTAATAACCAAACCATTATTTGTTAGAAGTGATATTAATGTTAATGTGTTAATTATGATAAGGATTGATATAATTTGTTTGTTTTGCTTAGAAATATTACCAAAAAGCATTTTCTTTATAAAAAGGATATCAATAATTGCAATCATTGTTCCTGTTAATGCATTCGCTCCATAAACATTATTATAAGATAGATTAGGATTATCAATTAAAGAAGCAGTTAAAGAAGATACAAGTTCAGGTAATGAAGTTACTAAAGATAAAACAAAACCACCTAAAAAAGCTCCACCTAGTTTTGTTTTATTTGCTAAAGCTGCAACACATTTAGATAACATTATTGCTAAAAAAACCACAATAGATGCTAGTAATAAAAAAGTAAACCACAACCATCTAGGTGAAACCAGTTCATTAATTAAGGGCATGAATTTATCACCAACCATTTATAATGTCATAATAAAATACATTATAATGGTATGTTATTTATTAAGTAATAATGCTCCTTCTTGTTGAATTATAAATTGAACAGATCGAGGTTTTTCATTTAATAATGATGTAAATGAAACAATCTCTTGTTCACTACTAATAGGGATATTTTCTAATAATGGTAAAGCTTGTTTGATGGCTTCAATAAGCTTTGTTTGACCATCAACCATTAAATCTAATTGACTAGGTACATCTTTTGTTCCATTAACAATTTCTAACATAGCGCTTGCTGTTTGTTCATTTCCTTCACTTATTAAAGCCATACCATCTTCAACTAAAATAGAGTTTTCAGCAAGTAATTTCATACCTTCATTTAATAATGATAAGTTTTCAGCAACTAAATTAACACCTTCAACATATTGACTTAATCCACTGCCATATTCATTTAAACCTGTTCTTAATTGAGTAATTAATTCTCTTGCTGTAGGATTAAGAGCTAGAAGAGGTTCAACAATTTCTAAAAATGAATTAATCCCAGAAACTATTTGTTGATAACCATTATTTAAATCTTGACCATTACTTGCAAGCTCATTTAAACCTTGATTTAATAAATCTAAATTAAAACTTATCTCCCTAACACCTTCAAAAAAGGCTTTTGCTTCATTTGTTAAAGTCAAACTTCCATTTGCTAATTCTTGCATACCATCACTTAACAAACTTAAACCATTAAATAACTCAACAAGTCCATCTTTTAATAGAACTTGACCATCTTTCATTTCTTCCATGCCATCTATTAATAAAGACAAATAATCAGGGATTAAACTTACATCAAACCCTAAAATATCATTAAAACTAAATAAAGAATAAGTCGCTGTCAAACCTTGGTACTCAAATTTATTAGTATTATAAATCAAACTAAATTTAGCACTTTGAGTAGGTAAAACCATATAAGCTAGATTAAGATTACGACCTACTAAGACTTTTGTAGCTTTTTCACTACTGATAATTGTGTTTTGATCGATTGGTAGAGATAATTGAATTTGACATAAATAATTTTCATAGAAATAAGGATGACTATTAGGATTAGATGTTACTTCAATTTCTAATTTAACTTGACCTTTTTTCCCCACTACCATAAAGGGGTCTACTTCTTTGTCATTAAGGTAAATCGTTGTTTTTAAGTTAAATGGTAATTGATAACCTCTACCTAAACTTGTTTGATAATAAAAGTAATCATGTTCTCCAATAACTGGAATTTTAGCCATTTCTTCATCAATAACAATCTCTTCATTTGAAGTTAAATTAAGGGCATTAATAAAATAACCATAGTCCTTTATATATCCATCTTTAACACCTTCTAATCTATTAACAACATTTATAGAATTAACTGTTCCATTTAAGTCTAAATTAACATAGATTGTTTCATCCTTTGGTGACTTTATTTCATCAAGTGGAAAATAAACAATATCAGAACTACCACTTGTTGAAGTGTTATCATCCGCACTTACAGTATTACAAGAAGGTAAGATTAAAATTAAGACTAAAATCGCTAATAATTTATTGACTTTCACTTTCATTACTTTCACTCCTTTTAAAATTCAAAGTTAATTTAATAATCCATTTATCAAATAGAATTAAGATAGAAGGAAGTGCTAGTAAAACTAAAATACCCGAAAGCAAAGCACCTCTTCCTAATAAAAGACCAATATCACTAACTGCTGTTACATCTGAAATTATTCCTAAACTGAAACCAGCAACAGTTAAAACTAGAGCAGACACAATAACCGAAGCTGATGAATTATCTAAAGTTAATCGAATTGATTCTAAAACAGCATTATCTTTTCTGAACTCTAAATACCTTGATGCAAATAAAACAGCATAGTCAATTGTTGCCCCTAGTTGCAATGAACTACAAATTAAATATCCAATATAAGCTAGTCTTATTTCTTGAAAATAAGGAACAGCCATATTAACCCAAATCGATGTTTCTATTACCGCAATTAATAAAATTGGTAAAGGTAATGAACGGTAAATTACTAGTATAACTAAGCCAATTGCTAAAATTGAGAACCATGTAACTGCTGTTGAATCATCAATTATTGTCTTTTTAATATCATTGGTACTAGTAATAATTCCTGCTAGATAATATTCATCAAAGTAAGAAGCAACAATTTCTTCAATAGTATCACTAACCTCATACATGAGTTCACTTTCTTCTTTTATTGGTACATTAACTATGTATCTAACATAATTGTCGCTAACAAATTGAGATAAAACACTACTTGGTAAAGCCGATCTAGGGATTGTATGATCAACTAAAGTTACTAACGTTTGAACTTTATTGATGTGCTCATAATTTTGTAAATCATTAGCTAGTTGAACTTCTTTTGCAACATTATTATTTGGGATTAAAATAACAATTGGATTATTTATACCGTATTTACTTTCAATCGCTTTATTATCTATTGTAACAATAGATGATTCATCACTAGCTTGATTTGAACCATAATTATATAAAACTTGAGATTGGAAAAAATAACTAAAACCAGCTAGTAAAATTAGTATCCCTACAATTACATATCTAAACTTATGTACATATTTAGTTAAAAAACCTAATTTAGGAAGTAACACCTTATGTTTTGTTTTCTCCACTAAAGGGGCAAAGAAATAAAGTAAGACTGGCAAAAGGGTAATTGAAGTAACAAAACTTATAACAACACCTTTTGCTAGTACTATTCCAATATCAATACCAATGGTATAACGCATGAAAAAGAGAGCCACAAATCCCATCACTGTTGTAAGTGCAGAAGCACTTATTGAACTAACAGTATCCTTTACAGATTCACTTATTGCATCAATTCGTTCAAGTCCCTGATCTCTTTTTTCATAGTACCGGTGGATTAAAAAAATTGAATAATCCATTGAAATAGCTAAAAGTAAAACCGATGACATTGATAAAGTAATATTTGAAATTTCACCTAAGAAAATATTAGTTCCCATATTAATAATAATGGCAACACCTAAATTTAATAAAATTAATAATGGTTCTAAATATGAAGTTGATGCTAATAATAGAATAAATATACAAATAGGTAAAATTACAATAATAACTGAACTTATCTCATTATTTGTAATAGTTCTTAACTCAATATTATCAATCGTTTCTCCTCTGATATGAATACTATAATCAGTTAGTGAACTTCTAATCACATTAACAATTTCTTCAGATTTTAAATCATAACTATCACTTACTAATTCAACTGTATATAAAGGACATCCCTCTTGATAAAACTGTTCTAAGTAAGTTTGATTAATCATTTCAACAGGTTGAGTTACATCAACTACATCATCAAGCCACAAAACCGATTCAATTCCATCAATGTTTAAAAGAATATCTTTTACCTTCAATGCAGTTTGAACATCTACATCATCAACCATAATTTCAATAACATTAGGATAACCAAATTCATTTTTAGTTATATCAATTGCCTTTTTTGTTATCGAATCACCCGGTAGATATTTTGATAAGTCATAATTTGTTTTAACTTGAAGCATTAATAGAAGTGATAAAAAACAAATAGCAGCATAAATTAATAATGTTAAGTACTTCCATTTACCCGATAAAATCTTCTTCATTTTTTCACCTCTAAACACCTATTTCAAACAATTGTTTAAAATAACTATTTTAATTATATGTTTTAATATGTTATTATATCAATAGAAACCATGTATGAAATTCAGTTTCAAACCATGTTTAAATTTCTGGAGGTATCAAAAATGAAAAAAAGAAGTGAAGAAATAAAAGAATTAATTGTTGCTAATACAAGAGAGTTAATGAAGACAAAACACAATATTACGATAAGGGATATAGCAAAAGCTTCATATGTTAATATTGCCGCAGTTAATTACTATTTTGGTGATAAAGATAGTCTAATTTCAATTGTAATAAATGATACAATTATGAGACTTAAAGATGAACTCTATGAAGCCATTGAAAAAATCGAAAAAGAAGATAGTACCGAAAAAGTCTTAACATTGATGATTGACATTATCTATCGTTTTGCATTAAATAATGTCGGCATTATAAGTTACTTATTTTTTAATACGGGGCAAAATATTACATCTAACTTACTATTAAAAGAATTCTTATTAGATAATGAATTTACCAACTATATTATTAATAAATTAAAAGAATCAAATCCTAATCTTGATCATAATACTTTATATGCTAAGTACACTTTATTATTTTCAAGTTTCTGTATTCCGTTATTTATTGAAATTATGCAATCACTAAGTCAAGAAGATAGTAGTAACTACATTTTATCATTTAAAAATGAACACTTTAAGAACACTTATATTAAAGAGTTAATAAAGGTAATAAATCAATAATATTACAGTGAATAAAAAAAGAAGATGGTCGAATCAACACGACTATCTTCCTTTTATTTTAGTCTAATAAATTATTTTTAACTTTTATCTCCATAATAGCATCCCTAAGTTCTGCGGCTCTTTCAAAATCTAATGTTTTAGCAGCTTGTTGCATCTCCTTAGTTAAATTACTAATAAGATGTTGAATTTGTTTTTCACTCATTTTCTTATCTTTTACATAATTATCATAAGCACTGATTTCTTCTTTACCTTTAATCGGCTCGTGAATTTCCTTAATAATAGTTTTAGGCGTAATATTATGTTCTTCATTGTATTTTTGCTGAATCATTCTCCTACGATTTGTTTCTTTAATCGCTTCTTCCATCGAATTAGTCATATTATCAGCATATAAAATAACTCGACCATTGACATTTCTTGCTGCTCTTCCAATTGTTTGGATTAATGAACGTTTCGACCTTAAGAAACCTTCTTTATCAGCATCTAAAATTAAAATTAAAGAAACTTCAGGTAAGTCTAAACCTTCTCTTAATAAGTTAATACCTACTAAAACATCATATGTACCTTTTCTTAATTCATAAATAATTTGTGTTCTTTCTAATGTTTTAGTTTCACTATGTAAATATGCAACTTTATAACCTCTTTGACGTAAATAAGCAGTTAAATCTTCTGCCATTCTAATAGTTAAAGTAGTGATTAAAGTACGTTCATTTCTTTTAACTTGTTCATTTAGTTGATGAATAATATCATCAATTTGGCCATTAATTGGATGAACTTCAACTTTAGGATCAAGTAATCCTGTTGGTCTTATAATTTGTTCAACAACTTGATTATTAACTTTTTCAAGTTCATAGTCTCCAGGTGTTGCTGAAACAAATATCACTTGATTAATCTTCTTTTCAAACTCTTCAAAACGAAGAGGTCTGTTATCTAAAGCACTAGGTAATCTAAAGCCAAAGTCAACAAGTGTTTGTTTTCGAGAACGGTCACCATTAAACATTCCTCTTATTTGAGGTAAACTAACATGTGATTCATCAACAATTAATAAATAATCATCATCTAAATAATCAAATAAAGTATAAGGAGACTCTCCTTCTTTTCTTTTATCAATATGTCTAGAATAATTTTCAATCCCTGGACAAATACCAAACTCACGAAGTGATTCTAAATCATATCTTGTTCTTTGTTCAAGTCTTTGTGCCTCTAGCAATTTATTCTCCTTGTGGAAATATGCAAGTCTTTCTTCTAATTCTTTTTCGATTGTTTCACAAGCTTCAAGGACTCTTTGTTTTCTTGAAGCATGACCATAAGCAGGATATATGGGTAAGTAATGATAAGAAACTTTCGATTTAGAAGTAACACGATCAACTTCAACTATTCGATCGATTTCATCACCAAATAACTCAATCCGATAATAAACTTCATCAGTTGTTAAAGGCGCGATTTCTAAAACATCTCCACGTAACCTAAAAGTTCCTGGACCTAATTCTAAATCATTTCGTTTATATTGCGCTTCTACTAGTTTATCCACGATTTGTTTTCTTGTAATTGTTTCACCTACACGAAGGGCAAAAACTAATGAACTATATTCTCTAGGGTCACTTAAACCATAAATCGCGGCAACAGAAGCAACAATAATCGTGTCTCTTCTTTCTAATGCCGAATTAATCGCTGAACTTCTTAACATTTCAATTTCCATATTTGTTACAGCATTTTTATCTATATAAGTATCAGTCTTAGGAATATAAGCTTCTGGTTGATAAAAATCAAAGTTAGAAATAAAATATTCCACACGATTATTAGGGAAAAACTCTTTTAATTCCATATATAATTGACCGACTAGAGTCTTATTATGAGCCATGATTATAACTGGACGATTAGCTTTAGCAATTATATTTGAAATTGTAAATGTCTTTCCTGTCCCAGTTGCACCTAATAAAACCTGATGTTTTTTTCCTTCCAGTAAACCTTGATAAAGATCTTCTATCGCTTTAACTTGATCTCCCATTGGTTTAAACGGAGCATGCAACTCATAAGGTTTAAACGTTCTTTCCATATATTTAAACTCCCATTAATTCAATTGCCTTATTAACTTGATAAGTCATTTCTTTTACTTTTTCATCTCTAACAAGTCCGATTAAGTAATCAAGTGTCACTACATCAATCTTTCCTGTTTCGTTTATCAACTGACCCTCTTGATATTCTAACAAGGCTTGATATAATTCTTCATCAAAATACGCATGTGTTTTTAAGTCATAACCCTGATTATTTAAAATTACTTTAATTGATTTAATTGTTTCATCTATTTGATGTAATTCATATTCTTTAGTCACATCTAAGTTTAAATCTTTATACTCCTCGGTATATAAAGATGTTAAATAATAATCAGGATTAATTCCAACTCCATGGATATTTACTTCATTAATTGGTGAATACCACTTAGCAAATGTATATCTAAAAGAAGAACCATCTGATAAAGTAATTGGATGCTGGGCTGTTCCTTTTCCATATGAAGTTGTTCCAATAATACTTACTTTATCACTTAAATGTTCTTTTAACGCTAAAGTTAAAACTTCTGATGCACTAGCACTATTTTCATTGATTAAAATGTAAATATGTTCAAAATCATAGTGCTTTTTTTTATTTGTGTATCTTGTATCAACATTGCCCTTTTTATCAACTAAAGATACAACTTTTTTATTTTCACCTAATAAACTAGTAGCAATATTTACGGTTGTACTTAAATCTCCGCCACCATTATTTCGTAAATCTAAAATTAGATTATTTGGTAAATCTTCACTCTCTAAAATATCAATAAAATCATCATCAGCATCCTTAGAAAAATCAATTAGTTTAATAAGAATATAATTTGCATTATTTTCTTTTAAAAAAGCACTTTTTCTAATAAAATCAGCTAATCCTATTTCTAAATCAATATTTTGGTTATCCCTATTAACGGTAACTGTAAGCTTAGACCCACAACCAACTCTAACTAATTCTTGAATTGTAGAATTTGGAACGCCGCGCACGTTTTCTCCATTAATACTGACTATTAAATCCGATTCCTTAATTCCGCCTATATCCGCTCTAGAATTAGGATAAACAACGCTAACTAAAGGATAACCATATAATCTTTCCATTAAAATACCAAGTCCACAAGTAGGACCACTTGAAGATTCACTAACTGGACTATATCCAGTATGTGGATCTATTTCATTGGTAGTTAAACCCCAAATTGCTTTATCAATAAAATAATCTTCTAAGGTATAAGGTGATATATCTTCTTCAATTTCATCACCAAAATACCAATCATCTTTCATAATTTCATAGATTTCTTTTAGTTTGGCTAAGTTTTTATCATCTTCATTTAAAGGAGAATAATCAAACAAATCAAAATAAGAGGAAGCGATGACTCCAAATATAAAAAAGATAATAGCAGTTAATGATGCTATAACAAATAGACCTTTTCGTTTTTCTTTGACTCTTTGTTCATAATTATTTAATTTATTATTCATATGTCATCCTCCTTAGAAATTAACTATATATTAGTCGTGTGACTCTTAAATCCTAAACCATAAACATCCTTAGCCTCAAGTATAATAACAAAAGCATCTGGATCAACGACTCTAATATAATCGCTAAGATAAGAAAATTCTCTTCTAGCTATGGCTGCTTCTATTAGCATTTTACTTTCCTTTTTATATCCACCAATGGAAGGAATTAAAGTTGAACCTCTTGATAGTTCATGTAAAATAAAATTAT
This sequence comes from bacterium, assembly GCA_012838555.1. Classification (GTDB taxonomy): domain Bacteria; phylum Bacillota_I; class Bacilli_A; order RFN20; family DUOZ01; genus DUOZ01. Next base: position 21,868 of record DUOZ01000112.1, read on the forward strand.
TAATCTTTTCATACTTTTCAGAAATAATATGGACAACGACTAAATTACGTCCACCTACAGTATATCTATCTATAACAATTAAGTTAATTAATGCCACTACAGCACCTATTAACACACTTTCAACATTAATAACTAATCCAAACGAAATAACAATTACATCAATCAGAAATATTACTCTCTCTGAATTAATTTTTAAAAACTTTTGAACGATAAATCCTGGAACATCAACGCCACCAGTTGAGCCACCACTTCTAAAGACTAGACCAACTCCAACTCCAGAAAATAAAGCTCCGACAATTCCAATCAATAATTTATTTTCAATTTGACTAACTTGATCAATTAACCAAGTCCAATTACTTAATAAATTTAAAAATAAAGGATAGGCAATTGATGAAATAAGTGTCTTTAATGCAAACTTTCTTCCTAAAACAATTAAACCAAGGAAGAATAATCCCCAAGTAGCTATCGTAATAACATTAACTGGGTCGATTCCATAATATACATTTAATAAAACACCAATTCCACCTAAACCGCCAGCTACAATATTAGCAGGAATTAAAAACAATCCATAAGCAACTGCTAATAAGAAATTTCCTACAACAATCATTATTACATGATAGATTTGCATAAATTTAGGATCATCTCTTAATCTAACTAATAGTGACTTCATTACTTAGCCCCCTTGACCAATAAGGAGTATATAAGTTCATCTAATTCACCGTCTAAGATGCCACTTACATCACTTGTTTCATAATTACTACGATTATCTTTTACCATATTATAGGGATGCATTACATATGATCTAATTTGCGAACCCCATTCTATAGCTTTTTGTTCACCTCTAATTTTATCAAGTTCTGTTTCTTTTTGTTCTAATAAGATTTGATATAATTTGGATTTAAGCATGTTCATCGCTCGCTCTCTATTTTGGATTTGCGAACGTTCACTTTGACAACTAACGACAATTTTAGTTGGTAAATGGGTTATTCTAACCGCAGAATCGGTTTTATTCACATGTTGTCCTCCAGCACCAGAAGCACGATATGTATCAATTCTTAAATCACTTTCATTTATTTTAATGTTAATATCATCTTTGATTTCAGGAATAACATCAACTGATGCAAATGATGTATGTCTTCTTTTAGAAGCATCAAAAGGAGAAATGCGTACTAAACGATGTACACCTTTCTCATTTTTCAAATAACCATAAGCATTAGGACCCTTAACTATCATTGTAACACTTTTAATCCCAGCTTCATCGCCGCTTTGGTAGTCCACAATCTCAACATTAAAATTATTTCTTTGAGCATATCTAACATACATCCTATATAACATACTAGCCCAATCTTGAGACTCTGTACCACCAGCACCTGGATGAAATTCTAAAATTGCATTTTTTGCATCTAATGGATCATTTAATAAAACCTTAATTTCAAATTTTTCTACATCTTTAATCGTCTCAACAAATTCTTCACTTAATAATTCATGAAGTTCTTTGTCATATTCATCTTTTAATAAATTGATGGAATCATCTAAATTTTCAATTTTAGTTTTAACATCTTTATAAGTATCAAGTAAATCCCTTGAATGATTTTGTTCATCAATTAAAGATTTTGCTAGACGATTGTCATCCCAAAAATTTTCTTGCATCATTAAAGATTGAATTTCATTAATTCGTTTTATTAACCTATCTTGGTCAAAGTGAATCACCAATATTTATCAATCTTTCTTTGGCGTTAGTAATTTTTTCACTCATTTCATATAATTCAATTAACACCATTTCTCACCTAACCTTTACTTTTTAGGACCGGTTGTTCTTACTTCGGCATTAATACAATATGTCACTGTTTCAACAGCGATTTTAGATTTTAATTGTTCAAACATTTCATAACCTTCATGGGTGTAATGTTGTAAAGGATCGGTTTGAGCATAAGCTCTTAAATGGATACCTTCTCTTAATTTAGTCATAGCATCGATATGATTAGTCCAGTTACGGTCAATAATTCTAATTAAAATTTGTTTTTCAGCTAAACGGAATAAGCCTTCGCCCCATTCTTCTTTTTTAGCCTCAAATTTCTTAATCATCCAATCAGCAAGTTTATCACAAGCTTCTTCAATTAAGATTCCTTCTAATTCATATAAATCATGTTCGCCTTCCTTTAAGTATCTAGGCATAACTAAAGGAATTAACTTTTCAACATCTACTAATGGTTCTTTACTTTCATAAGTAATTGCATTATTGATTAAATCAATTGCAACTTTCTTAAACATATCAACAACAACATCATGGACATCTTCTTGTAAAATAACCGCATCACGTTGAGCATACATGATTTCTCTTTGTTTACTTAGAACATCATCATATTGAATTAGTTGTTTTCTAACATCATAGTTATATCCCTCAACTCTTTGTTGAGCTTGAGTAATAATTCTTGAAATCATTTTTGATTCTAAAGCCTCTTCACCTAAAGATTTAAAGATAGCTCTAACTCTATCTCCACCGAAACGAAGCATTAAATCATCTTCAAGAGAGACATAAAAGCGTGAGTAGCCAGGGTCACCTTGTCTACCAGAACGACCTCTTAATTGATTATCAATACGTCTAGATTCATGTCTTTCTGTACCAATAACAGCTAGACCACCTAGTTCTCTGACACCATCACCTAGTTTAATATCCGTACCACGACCAGCCATATTCGTTGCAATTGTAACTGCACCTTTTTGGCCTGCCTTTTTAATAATATCTGCTTCTCGTTGGTGATTCTTAGCATTTAACACTTCATGTTTAATGCCTGCTCTTCTAAGTAACTTAGAAATATGTTCACTTGTTTCAACAGCAATTGTACCAATAAGTATTGGTTGACCTTTTGTATGTCTTTCTTTTATTTCTTCAAGCATTGCTTTATATTTATATTCTTTCTTAGCATAGACTAAGTCAACTGCATCTTCTCTAATAATTGGTTTATTTGTAGGAATAACAATAACACGCATATTATAGATATTTAAGAATTCTTCTTCTTCAGTTTTAGCAGTACCAGTCATACCAGCTAGTTTGTTATATAATCTAAAGAAGTTTTGATATGTAATCGTTGCTAAAGTTGTTGTTTCTTGTTGGATTTTAACTCCCTCTTTAGCCTCAATCGCTTGATGTAAACCATCAGAATAAGTTCTGCCAACTAATAAACGACCAGTAAATTGGTCAACAATAACAACTTTTCCTTCTTGAACTACATAATCAACATCTCTAGCCATAATATAGTTTGCTTTTAAAGCATTATGAATATGGTGAACTAAATCAGTATGTTCAATTTTAAAGAGGTTATCAATACCTAAAGCTTTTTCAGCATAGTGAACTCCTTCTTCAGTTAAAGAAACAGTTTTACTTTCAATATCAATTTCATAATGACGATCAGCTTTTAATGATTTAGCTAGACGATTAGCAACTAAATATAAATTAGCTGTTTGTTTAGCACCTCCTGAAATAATTAAAGGCGTTCTTGATTCATCAATTAAAACGGAGTCTGCTTCGTCAATAACAGCCATATGTAAATCTCTTAAAACTCTTTGGTTCATTTGTGTAACCATGTTATCTCTTAAATAGTCAAAACCTACTTCAGAGTTAGTAGTATATGTAATATCACATAAATAAGCTTCTTTCTTTTGTGATGGTGTTAATTCTCTTAAATTAACTCCGACTGTTAAGCCTAAGAAACGATAAATCTCACCCATCCATTCAGCGTCACGTTTTGCTAAGTATTCGTTAACTGTGACAACGTGAACACCTTTTCCTTCAAGGGCATTTAAATAAATACACATTGTTGAAGTCAAAGTTTTACCTTCACCAGTTTTCATTTCAGCGACGTCTCCATCATGTAAAACGACCGCACCTATAACTTGAACCGGATATGGGAACTCACCTAAAACTCTTTTTGCCGCTTCTCTAGATGTGGCAAAAGCATCAGGGAGTATATCATCTAGTGTTTTTCCTTCACTAAGTAAGTTTCTAAAATAAGGAGTCATGGCTTGAAGTTCTTCATCACTCATGGCTGCATATTTCTCTTCAAGGGCAAGAACTTGGTTCGCTCTTTCCTGGACTTTTTGAAAATGCTTTTTTTCTGTATTAAATAATCTACTTAGAAATCCCATTAAAATTCCTCCTATAACTATTATTTAATTTTATCATTTATTATAAACAAAAAAAAGGGTATAAGCCCAAAATGACAACTAACACCGATATATTTACTTTTTTATGACTCTAGTAGCATAAAAAGTTGGAACATTAAATTCATGAAGTTTTCCTTCTCCATTTGTGTCTTGATAAATATCAGTTAATATAAAACCTGCCTTTAATTGACCTCCAATTTGCTCTTCAATTGTATGAGAAAACTGAATTCCCCAGTCATACTTTACTGATTTTTCATACATTTTGCGATCTTTTAATGCATTAAACGGTAATTTGTTAACAATTCTTTCTTCATCTTCATCAAAAAGGTAATTAAATCCATTATCTAAACCAGAAAGCAGAATACCACTTTTTTTTAATACTCGATAACATTCTTTCCAAATTGGAAAAACATCTTCAACATAACAATTAGATACAGGATGAAAAATTAAATCAAAACTTTCATCGTCAAAAGGTAAAGGTTCAGTCATATCAGCTTGAACAATCTTAATTTCATAATTTTCCCTATTAGCAACCTCTAATTCCTTCTTTAATTGCTCACTAGAAAAGTCTAAAACTGTACAATACGCACCTAAAGCATTAAAAATAGGCATCTGCTGCCCACCACCACAAGCTAAACCTAAAACATGTTTATTTTTTAAATCACCAAACCATTCTTTTGGAACTGGTTTAGTTGGAGTTAATAATACACTCCATTCGCCATTTTTAGCTTTTACATAAGCTTCATGATTAATAGGTATACTCCATCGCCAACCATCCTTAACCCATTTATCAATTACTTTAGAATTTATTTGGGTATACTTCTTTTTCATTTAATCACATCCTATGAAATGTAGTCATGTTTTACATCAAACTCTTTATTGATAACATATTGACCATATTCTTTTAAACTTATTGAAGCTCTAATCGATAAGTCATCGCTATAAACTTTATTTTCACTTTGATTTTCTATAATTAAATAATACGTAAAATCATTACTATTTCCTATAATAAAATCATTTTGTTCTTCTTTATCTAGATTAAATAATAAAAATGCTTTCTTAACATTATCGATTAATCTATCAAATGAAAGAACACTGACTAAACGATATTCATTTAAAGGTAAACCATTTGATGCGTTATAAAATGGATGGCGAATTACATCATAACCATTTATCTTTTCACTTGATTTAACCTTATATCGGTATAATACATGATAATCACTAATTCGACAACCACTAAAAGGTTGGGAAATAAAAATTTCACTAAGAAAATCTAAATCCGCTGTTGCATCTGGATGATAGAATTTTGTTGAGTAAAAGCCACCTGATTTTGGTGTAGGATTTTCACCTAAAGTAGCAAAAAAAACTATAATAGGTTGAATAAACCATTCCTTTACTCTGTCCCATGCTGATTAAATAATCCTTTATTTCATCAATTACATATGCTTGACCTAAAAATTGAAGATTAATTTCAATTAACTCTATATCATAATTTTTTTCAACATAAAAAGTAACACCATTATTATCATCATTAAAAATTAAATCATATTTGCCGTTTTTATAATCGTCTAATCTACTTAAAATAATATTTAACTCAAGAGGATTATCAAGTGGATCAGCATAGCCAAGTTCAAGGACTCTTACCCAATAATAATATAATTCACCTGCAAAAAGATTATATTTTCCATCACTTTCTATCATATACTTATAAGCATCCTTTAATGATTTATATAAGAAAGGATGAACTTCAATTTCTTTATTAGGATGATTATTTATATAAAATAAATTCTTTATATCTT
>DUOZ01000113.1 GCA_012838555.1 bacterium
ATCACACTAAGTGATTTTTTTAATGGCGGAGTAGGAGAGACTCGAACTCTCGCGCCAGTTACCCGACCTACTTCCTTAGCAGGGAAGCCCCTTCACCAACTTGGGTACTACTCCAAACATTTGCTTAAAAATAATAGCATAACTTGATTATTTTTGCAAGTCTATTTTACACTAGTTGAGTAAGTTAAGCCAGTTAAAATTTGGTATCTAAAGCAAGTGCCAAAAAGTAGGCATTATTATTTTATTATAATTAAGAAAAGGTGTCAATGAGACACCTTTACTTAGTGGCGACGACTTCCATGCCATTGGCAATATCGATTAATTGACTTACAGTTAATGTTTTTGAATAAATCCTATATTCTACTCCATTGTAGACATACGTTAGGATTTTGTTATGATAGAATCCAATTCCATCTTGCAAATCACAGATTTCTCCTTCAACTTCTTTTGTAATTGTTTCTTCAGATTCTTCTAATAGTTTTTGTACGACAGTGAATTGATGGGCACCATCATAAGATAAAATAAAGATTGTTTCATTATTAATTTCTGTTTGAGTTTGATCTTTTAATATTGCATCTACATCGACATTAACTGGGAATAATGGTAAATCTTCAAGTTTAGCAGTTATTTGACCTGCATTTTCTCTAGCTAAAGTCATATTAGTATCTACATTGAATAACTCAGCATCTACTGTTGGATTAACTTCAAATTTAGTGAATGTAACTTTTACTTTGAGATTACCTTCCCCATCATAAATATGGACCCATAAAGGTGCTAAACTCTTAGCAAATTTAATTTCTTGTTTGACCCAAGATGTTGCATTTCTAAATTTAGGATTACTTGTAACTAAGTAACCATCCTCCATTTGCCTTATTTGACGTTGACCTTTAAGTTCACCAAGTAAAGATTGGTAAATATAAGGTTTTGGTGAATTACTTGGCCACTCACCTTTAAATTTATAAATTTGATTTAAAGCTGGCGTAAGTACATAAACACCATTTTCATTACGAATAATTAATTGTTCTTGATTTATGCTTTTATCCAGCAATGACACTCGATAGAAATCTTTATCCTCATCATTTTTAAATGTAACTTTAACTAAAAAATTACGGGTGTCTTCACCGTTTATCATTTCCATATTCGCTTCTAAATGATATGTTTTAAGATTTCTTTCAATATCTGCGAGTGTCTCGTCAACGCCTCCTTTGTCAAAAAAGATTTTAAAGACTGCTACTGCTATAACAACTAGCACTAGCACAATCGCCACTATCTTCTTAACCATAAAATATTTCACCTCATTTTATATCTATTTAAAACTATGCTTTTTAAGAACAAAAAATGATAATGAATAATTTAAAGAATAATGAGCATATTAAATATTGAACAAAGGAGGAGTCAATCTATGAATATAATTCAAAAAAGCGCCTTAGTTCTAACAATTATTGGCGCGATCAATTGGGGACTAATTGGTTTGTTTAATTTCGACCTAGTAGCAGCCATCTTTGGGACAATGAGTATATGGTCAAGAGTCATATATACAATCGTTGGTATTGCAGGTATTGTTAATATCATGTTGCTATTTGTTGATTTAGATGATGGAAGATAGAAAATAAAAAAAATTAGGATTACTTCAAAAAAATGAAGCAATCCTTTTATTTTTACCTTATTTATCTTTAACATGTTTGGCAAGTCCGCCCAAACTTGTTTCTTTATAATGATAACTTAAATCTTTTCCAGTCGCCGCCATTGTTTCAATAACTTGATCAAATGAAACACGGTTCTTACGGTAATTGCCAATATGTTTTGCAAATAAGGCAGCATCATACGCTCTTAAAGCAGCGACAGCATTTCTTTCAATACAAGGAATTTGAACATAACCTTTAACTGGATCACAAGTTAAACCTAAATGATGTTCCATCGCGACTTCTGCAGCATATTCAATTTTATCTATATCTAGATTAAACAAATAAGAAACCATACTAGAGGCCATCGAACATGCTGTACCTACTTCAGCTTGACATCCTCCTTCTGCTCCTGATATTGTTGCATTTCTTTTAACTAAATTACCAATAATACCAGCGACTGCTAGAGCATCAACCAATTTCACTTTTGGTGTCTTAAACTTCTTATAAAAATGATATAAAAGTGAAGGCACTACACCACTAGAACCACATGTCGGAGCAGTCACTATTTCTCCAGCACATGCATTTTCTTCATTTACAGCATAAGCATAAGCACTAATTAAAAGTTTATCTCTTTCACTTTCATCATCTACTTCTAAAGCATGATGATAGATTTTAGATGCAACTCTTTCTAAATTAAGTGTACCAGGAAGTTTACCACTAGACTTTAAGCCTCTTTCAATACTATCAAACATCTTATCTAAAATAATATGCAAATATTCTTTAATATCACTATCATAATAATAAACATAATCACTTAAAGATATTTTATTATCTTTTAGATATTTAATAATTTTATCCATTGATTGATGAGGATAAATCTTTTTTCTTTGTTCATTATTATCTAAATGAGAAAAAGAAAAATCTCCTCCTCCAATTGAAAAGGCACGACGATAACCTATAACATTACCGTCTTTATCATATGCATATAAATCCATTGTATTAGGATGTTCTTCTTTAAACTCATAGATAAAATTAATTTTTAGTCTACGATTTTTAAAAGTTTTTTCAATTATGTAATCAGTTAAATGACCTTTACCAGTTAAGGCTAAAGAACCAAATAAATCAACCTTATAAGAATAGGCATTATGAAATTCATTTAAAAAGACTTCACTAATTCTTTTAGGTCCTATCGTATGAGATGAAGAGGGACCAGGACCAATTTTATATAAATATCTAAGTGACTCCATGCATATCACCTGAAGTAAGGTTATTACGTATTTTTAAATTATAGGCATTTAATTTTTGAATCTTATCAACTAAAATTTCAGCATATTGAGGATCCATATCATTAATCGAGGATGTTTTTTCCATCATTCTAATATAATGATAAAAATCATTTTCTTCTAAGACGGCTTCAAGCGGATTATTAAGTGCGATATCATCAACAATCGCTGATTTAGCAAATACTACAATATTTACAAAATCATTTTCAGGCAAATTAAGTTGATGAGCTAAGGCTTTAAGTAAGCGACGATTTTCTTTAATCGGATTTGATATATGTTGCCTTTGGGTATCTAAATGAATCCACTTTTCGTCTTCACCAACACCAGTTATTGCTCCTGACATAGTTTTACCCATAATGACATAAATGTATTTATCAGCGATTAATAAATGCCTAATATAACCAAATTCTTGTTCGCTTAACCTAACAAGAATATCAGACACGACTAAATAATCGTTCTTCCTAGCCATCTTTTTGATCATCTTGGTAAAACGATAATTCCCTTGTATCCCTATAATTAAATCTAAAACATAATCATAAAAGATAAAAATAGTTAAAGCAAGTAAGGCAACTACTGCTAGAACAATGTAATAAACTTGCATAATATTAAGCTAATTCAAGAGCAATCTTCATCATTTGAGTAAACGACTTTTCTCTTTCTTCAGCAGTAGTTTCTTCCTTAGTTACCAGTGAATCTGAAACAGTTAAAATAGTTAAGGCTTTTTTATTTAATCTAGCTGCTTGAGCAAATAAAGCATAAGATTCCATTTCTACTGCTAGTACGCCCATTTTAGCCCACTTCTTCCAAGAATCAGCTTCATCATGATAGAAAATATCACTCGATAAGATATTACCTACATGATAAGGAATATTTAATTTATCGGCTTCTTCTACAGCTTTCCTTAAAAGTTCAAAACTAGAAATCGCAGAGAAAGTTCCATTTAAATTATATTGACTTGCAAAACCAGAATCAGTACATGCACCTTGAGCAATAATAACATCATAAAGTTTTAGATCTTTTTGATAAGCTCCACATGAACCTACTCTGATAATTTTTTCTACTCCATAAAATTGGAATAATTCATAGCTATAAATCCCAATTGATGGCATACCCATACCAGAACCCATAACAGTAACACCTTTTCCATTATAAGTTCCTGTATAAGCAAACATATTTCTAACTGTATTGACTAATTTAGGATTTTCCAAAAAGTTCTCAGCAATAAACTTTGCTCTTAAAGGATCTCCTGGCATTAATACGGTTTTAGCAATTTCTCCATTCTTTGCTTTATTGTGTGGTGTTGACATAAAATCTTCCTCCTTGTTTTTATTATATTATAACCGATTTTTTATTTAAATGTCTTAAAAGAAATTTCCTAATATTGATAAAGCTAAAACAAAATAAATAATAATAGCAAGTGAGTCCGCAATTGTTGTTACTAAAGCTGAAGCCATTAATGCTGGGTCAATGTTTAATTTCTTAGCTAATATAGGTAAAGTAGCTCCAATTGTTTTAGAAAATAAAACTGTAATATATAAAGATAAAGCAACAACAAAAGCGACTAAAACTTCCCTTTCAAAGGTATTAGCCCACGATGAACTAATCATTCCAGTAAGGAATTGGAACATAATCCAAATAAAGGCAATAACTGATAAGACACCACCTACAATTAAGGCGACTCCTAATTCTTTTCTAACTACTATAAAATAGTCACTTTCACTAATTTCTTCTAAAGCTAATGCACGAATAATTAAAACTGAAACCTGTGAACCAGCATTACCTGCTGTTCCCATTAACATTGGTACAAAAATTGATAAAACTGGTAAATGAGTTAACAATCCTTCATAACCATTAATGATTAAACCAGTAAGTGTCGCTGATACCATTAAAAATAACAGCCATGTTAATCTTTTTCTAGCCAAAGTTACATTACTAGTTTTAATATATTGTTCATCTAAAGCAGCTACACCAGCCATTTTATGAATGTCTTCGGTGGTTTCTTCTTCAATAACGTCAATAATATCGTCAAATGTGATAATACCAACAAGTCTTCCGTCATCAGTCGTAACAGGAAGTGTACTCATATCATACTTTTTAAAGACTTGAGCAACTTCTTCTTGGTCATCATGAGTTGTAACACTGACAAAGTTTGTATCCATAATATCATTAACAACTTCTTTTTCATCAGCGATTAATAATTCTTTAAGTTTTAAAGAACCAACTAATAATCTTTTATCATCTACAATATAAAGATAACTTATCGTTTCAGCTTCTCTTCCAAACTTTCTAATCTTATTAATAGCTTCACTTACACTATCAAATGATTTAAGTTCTATATATTCAGTTGTCATAATTGAACCTGCAGAATTTGGAGCATAATTTAGTAACAAATTAACTTCATTTCTTGTTTCTTTATGTGCTGATTTTAAAATCTTTCTAACTAAATTAGATGGCATCTCTTGAATAAAATCAACAATATCGTCATTATAAATAAACTCAAGAAGATTACCAAGTTGTTCACCACTTAAATCATTAATTAACTTTTTTTTAACATCATGTTCTAAATAAGTAAACATTTCTGCTGTATCACTAGGAGGTACTGTTTTAAAAATAAATAAGAGTTCAGGAACAGTTAATGATGAAGCAATCTCGGCAATATCAACGCCGTTATATTCATCAAAAATATTCCTTAATTCTAAAATGTTTTTTTCGTTAATTAATTTTTTTAACATTTTGGTAGTTACCATTATCTTATCCATATTAAAACCCTCCTTTGTTATTATTATACCTTAAACAATTTCATTGAAAAATAATAATTTATTAATTAAAAAAATGGAGCACACTTTCGTGTACTCACTTATAGATTTTATTATTTATTGATTTAAAGTTCTTTAATAAATCGGTTTGATAAGATTTAATTTGGAGTTTATTATCTAAATAATCCTTAATCGCTCGACTTATAATTTTATCTAATAAAAGAGGAAAGATTAACCCAGAAGCATCAAATAAGTAATGTGCTAAAGATCCAGGGATAGTATTAATTTCATTAAAATAAACTTTGTTTGTATCATTATCGACAATAAAATCGATTCTAACTAATGAACTATTATTTAAAAGATAATAAGATTTCTTCGCTAAGTCAATAATGTCATTTTCTAAAGTTTTATCTATCTTTGCAGGTATAATTTTTTTATCTTTATTTTCATTACTTTTAACATATTTATCTTCATAAGAAAGAATTAAATCACTTTTATTAACTTCTTCTAAGGCTCCTATAACTAAGTCTTTACCATCTTTAAATAAAGCACAGTTAATTTCTCTTAAATTAACAATTGCTTTTTCAACTAAAATCTTATTATCATAATGTGATACAGTTTCAATCGCTTGATGTAACTCTTCTTCATTATCACATTTATAGACTCCTATTGATGAACCTAACATACTAGCTTTAACAATTAAAGGATATTCTAATTCATTAGCCTTCTCATTAATAAAATCCTTTTTATCTAAATACTCATCCTTATAAAACCAAAAATAAGGTACAATTGATAAGTTATTTGATTCCAAAACTTGCTTAGTTAAAACCTTATCTTGAGAGACACCTGCATGAACATTACTAGTACCTACATAAGGAATATCATAAAAACTTAAAATTGAATAAATTGTTCCATCTTCGACTCCCTTACCGTGAACTAAAGGTAAGGCAACATCAAAATAATACTTTTTCTTAAATAAGCCTTCACTCTCAAAATAAAATAATCCTAAATCTCTTTTTAAATAAACTTTCTTACATTTGCTTAGTAATTCACTTTCATTTTCATAGTTAGTTAAGTCACTTAAAACTTCACCAATATAAAAATCATTGTTTTTAGTTAAATATACAAGCATACCTTCGTATTTTTCATCATTTAAAGCATTAAAACATTGTAAAGCTGTTAAGACACTAACTTCATGTTCAACACTTTTACCCCCATAAATAAGGGCGACATTTAAAATCATAAAAAAACCTCTTTTCTATAAAACATAATCAGGAAGGTCATTGGCAATTAATAAAGTAATCTTTTCATGTTGATATTTACTATGTAAGTAATTAAAACCTTCAATAAAACTATTAAACGACTTAATATTTTCTATATTAAATCCATTTTCAATTAAACCATCGATAAATGGCAAACTTGATTCTTTACTAGTTAAAACTACTTCATCAACACACTTACTAGTCTTACAAGCTAAATCATTTAAAACACTCACTCTTTGAGAAGAAAGTTCAACTAATAAAGGTGTAATAAGAACTCTAATAGATGGAAACATTTTTAATACTTCTAAAGCTTCTTTAAATCCTTCAGGATTTGAATTATATGAATCATCAATTAATGTCCAATTTCCCAATCTTTTCAATTCCATTCTATGGGGAACACTTTTTAAATATGATACGGACTGTTTGATCTCACTTAGGTCAACTTTAAAGTGAATACCTACTATAATTCCAGCAATTACATCTTCTAGCATGTGTTTACCTAATAAAGAAGTATTAAAGTGTAATGAATAATCTAAATATTTAAAATCAAAACTAGTTCCATTAACACTATATTTACAATCACTAACTAAGACATCACTATCGCCTTTAATTGAATATCTAATAATCTTTTTAGATGGATTTTGATAAAGTTTTAAATGAGGTGAACCTACATTAATAAAAGCAACACCTTCTTCTTTCATAAAATCAATTAGTTTTGTCTTTTCTTTTACAATATTATCAACATTTTTAAAAGTCGTTAGATGTTGTTTACCAATCGCTGTAACAACTACATAATCAGGTGTTATTAATTTCTTAAATTTATCCATTCCACCGACTTTATCTACACCAACTTCTAAAATTAAAATTTCATGTAATTTATTTAAATTCTCATTAATAGTGCGTGTTATCCCCATCACAGTGTTATATGATTCTTTTGTCGCTAACACACGATATTTCCGACTTAAAATATTGTGTATTATATTTTTTGTCGTGGTTTTTCCATAACTTCCTGTAATTGCAATAATAATAGGTTTGATTTTATTTAATTTCCTTTTTGCTTTAAAAATATAATAACTTCTTACTAAATATTCAATTGGATAACTAACATATAAAAAGACAACAAAAAGATAGTCAAACCATAGATCAACCAAAATCATAACTAGTAATAAAAATAATGATAAATATGAAATAGATGTTAAACTAATGATCCAGTAAAAAAAGATTGATAATAATAAATAACTAACAAAACTAAGTCTTTTAATTCGACTAGTAACTACTAGTGGTTTAATTGCTTTCTTTTTATTAAAATGAACATAGTTTAAAGTAAAAACTGCTAAAACTGAAGAAGGTATTAGTAAATATATATCATCTACAAACATTGAAAAAACAATTTGAGTTAACATTAGTAATGAAATTAAAATAACCTTCTTATTATCATATTTAGTTTGATTTTCATTAATTAATAATAAATATCTTTTAGCTTC